>NZ_JBWLUY010000007.1:0-385967 GCF_057784295.1 Mesorhizobium sp. CNPSo 4688 | reverse complement strand
TGAAACGGCTGGAATACCGCGGCTATGACTCGGCCGGCGTCGCCACCGTCGAGAAAGGCGCGCTCGGCCGCCGCCGCGCCGAAGGCAAGCTGATCAACCTCGAACGCCGGCTGAAAGACGAGCCGCTCGATGGCACGATCGGCATCGGCCACACGCGCTGGGCGACGCATGGCGTGCCCAACGAGACAAACGCGCATCCGCATTTTTCCGACGGCGTCGCCATCGTCCACAACGGCATCATCGAGAATTTCGCCGAACTGCGCGACGAGCTGATCCGCGACGGCTATTCGTTTTCCTCGCAGACCGACACCGAGGTGGTGGCGCATCTGGTGGCGCGGGAACTGACCAAAGGGCTGAAGCCGGTCGAGGCCGCGCATCAGGCGCTGAAGCGGCTGGAAGGCGCCTTTGCGCTGGCCATCATGTTCACGGGCGACGAGGACCTGATCGTCGGCGCCCGCAATGGCCCGCCACTGGCCGTCGGCCATGGCGACGGCGAGATGTTTTTGGGCTCCGACGCCATTGCGCTCGCGCCCTTCACCAATTCCATCACCTATCTCGAAGACGGCGACTGGGCGGTGGTGCGCCGCAACGGCGTCAGCATCTTCGACATCGATGGCAAAAAAGTCGACCGCAAGCGCCAGCAGTCGCTGTCGACCAGCTTCATGGTCGACAAGGGCAACCGCCGCCATTTCATGGAAAAGGAAATCCATGAACAGCCGGAAGTGATCTCGCACACGCTGGCGCATTATGTCGATTTCGTCTCCGGCGTGTCGAAGCCGCTCGACCTGCCGTTCGACTTCGCCAAGATTGGCCGGTTGGCGATCTCGGCCTGCGGCACCGCCTATCTCGCCGGCCTGATCTCAAAATACTGGTTCGAGCGCTATGCGCGGCTGCCGGTCGACATCGATGTCGCCTCGGAATTCCGCTACCGCGAAATGCCGCTGTCGGCGGATGACGCCGCCTTCTTCATCTCGCAATCGGGCGAGACCGCCGACACGCTTGCCTCGCTGCGCTATTGCCGCAAGGCCGGTATGAAGATCGGCGCCGTCGTCAATGTGCGCGAATCGACCATGGCGCGCGAATCCGATGTCGTGCTGCCGACGCTGGCCGGGCCGGAGATCGGCGTCGCCTCGACCAAGGCTTTCACCTGCCAGCTGTCGGTGCTGGCGTCGCTGGCGGTGCGCGCCGGCGTGGCCCGCGGCACGATCTCCAAGGACGAGGAAAGGACGCTGGTGCGCGCGCTTTCGGAAGCGCCGCGCTACGCCAACCAGGTGCTGAAGCTCGAAGAGCAGATCGAGCGCATCGCGCGCGAAATCTCGCGCTACAAGGACGTGCTCTATCTCGGCCGCGACACCAACTTCCCGCTGGCCATGGAAGGCGCGCTGAAGCTCAAGGAAATCTCCTACATCCACGCCGAGGGTTACGCCGCCGGCGAGCTGACGATCATCCTGCCCGACGTGCCGGAAATCATCTCGCCGATCATCTACGCGCTGCCGATCCAGATGCTGGCCTATTACGCCGCCGTCTTCATGGGCACCGACGTCGACCAGCCGCGCAATCTGGCGAAATCGGTGACGGTGGAGTAGTACGCATGGCTAATCGTCTCCGCCCAGAAGAGGTGGCCAATGAGTCGGCAATTGGGACGAGGCCCTCGCGATCGAAGCTGCATTTTTCGTCGATCACAGGTAAATGGGTCAGTTGCGCTCTTGAGGTTTTCATCGTCGCGATGATCAGCCTTTTGCTGGCCAGCGCCATCGGCCTGATGGTCCCCATTTTGTTCATAGGTCGAGCCTAGCGAGCACGAGGAATGTCCTTCGTCCGTTCGAACGAAGACAAGTAAGGAGATAGGGATAAAATTCGTCTCACGCGGCATTTAGCGCCGTGGCCCGCAGTAAGTGGAAAATACAATGGCGGTGAGGGCCGTGGTTGATGAGTTTCAGCGATGGTCTATGCGCAGAATACCAAATCGATGCGTCTCCGCTATGACTTCACTTTCATTAATCGACGCCTATTGATTTTATCCCGAGGGAGACGCAGGGCATCGCGCGACGCTATGTCTCTTTTCGTCCCGCTAACCCTCATTCTGCTGGTTGCATCTCCAGCGTACAGTCAGTTGGCCCCGGAAGCGTCAACAGTCGGCACAGCTAACGACAACTCGTCGATCGTGGTTTTGGACCACACCGATTTCGAGAAAGAACCGGGCAGCACGCAAACGGGCGCGTCGGGATCCCCTGCATCCAGTGCGGTCCTCGGTGAAGCGCAGGCATCCAAGGATGCACACACCTCGCTCGACGAGAATGTGGAAGGGTTGCGCCGCGAGTTGGCCACAGCACGAGCGGAGCTCGCCAAGCAAGCTCAGGCCTTAAAAGCACAGCAGCAAACAGACGAAGCGCTCTCGCACAGTTTGGAGACGGCGCAACGTGTTATCGAGAATCTCCGGGCGGCAGCCACTCTCTCTGAAAGCGCGGACAACAGCGTGCCAGGAGCCAACCCCTCCATGGAAGCCTCCGAGGCTCCTGCAAAGCAAGCGCTTGAGGACGAGCGCCAGAAGGTTGCGCTCTTGAAGCAACAACTTTCCACGGCTTATCAAACGATCGATGCTCTCAAGACAGGTGCAAATCTGGCCGCAGTCGAGCAGGCCAGCGTCGCAAAGGGCCGCCAAGTGGCCGAAGCCGCTTCCAAGCAGGCTGGGGAAGCACTCAAACTGGAACGCGAACGAGCAGATTCAGCCACAGGTGAGCTCGACTCTGTTCGGAAGGAACGCGATGCGTTGAGGCAGCAATCGACTGTGTTGAGTGCGGCGCTGGACCAGGAGCGTGAAAGGTCTAACGGTTTGGCCCGCAGCCTCAGTGCCGCGCGTGAGACAATTGACATCTTCAAGGATAAGCGTCGCATTACAGCATTGCAGCGCGCGCCGAAAGTACGCGCCCCAGCGGGTGAGCTTGCAGCTAAATTACCGCGCTCAGGGGCAACCCGTAAACCGCGCTCACAGGAGAAACAGAAGGAAAAGGGCCAGGATCCATCGCAATCGGAGGTGCTGGCTACCATCGATCTTCCCGAGGCGTTGCTCCCAACGCGCCCCCCGAAAAAGCGCGGCCTGGGCCAGTGAGGACTAGGGAGCGAAATGTATGCCGCACGGGAGCATGACAATGAAAAATTGCGTCGTGGCCGCATTGATGACCGGAATGGCGGTCGGGCCTGCCTCGGCTTTTGACACCGGTGTCGGCGGCATCGGACTCAGCGCAGGGGTGAGCGGCGGTAGGCAAGGCACATCAGTGGGGGTGGGCGCGAACGTCGGCGGTCTCGGGATCGGTGCTGGAGTGAGCGCTGGTGCGCAAGGCACGTCTGTGGGGGTAAGCACGAGCGTCGACGGTGCGGGCGGAGCAAACGTTGGAGCTTCGGTTGGCGCAGGTGTCGGCGTCGGCGATGACGTGTCCGCCGAAAACCAATCGGCTACCACTGCCGGTAGTCCGGCCGCAGTCTCGGCAGCGACTGCCAAGACCACCAGAAAGTCGATGGTTCTGCCGCCTGTCCTAAGGCCTTCCAAATCAGGGCGGGGCTTCACCAAGGGGTATCCCTTTGGATTTCTGGGACCACTGGAAGCGATTCCCGGGACGCCAGTTGCGGTCGTGCAAGCCTGCCGCTCGGCGGTCATGTCGGCTGCCAAGCCGCTTGGGGCCATCCGTGTCCGCGCGGCAAGCGCGGGTGCCCTGCGTCAACGCCGCGGTGCAATCTCGGCGCCGATCAACGTGCGAGTGGACTACGCAAGGCAAGGTGGCATCGAAGTCCGGCAGGCAAAGGTCAATTGCAGGCTCGACAGAGCAGGCAGGGTCACCGGAATAAAATAGACCCATGGCCTGTAAGGGCCACCACACAACGTTTTGCGGGTCGTTCGGCAGGGCGCGCGGCGCCACGCTTGGCGATGACCATGCCCCAAGTCCGATTTTTGGGAACCCGCCGCTTGATTAGACCTGGTGAACCTGAAGCCGCTTCTATCACTGATCATCCAATTCGTTGAAACCGCATGCTTTGCAGCGGTACGCATGGTTCGGCTCCTCTTCGCGACGGAGCATCCTGACTGTGCCGCGTTCCACCCAACAGATTGGGCACGAGAAATTGCCTCCGTAGCGCGGCCGGTACACTCTCAGGCGCCCGTCCGCGAGATCCGCGGCCTTCAGTCGTTCGGACATCTCGGCCAGGTTTTTGTAGGCTTCGGCGATTTGGGTTCGCAGGGATTCTCGGTCGTTCGCTTGGGCGAGCGCTTGTTCCTTCGCGCGAAGAGTGAGTTTTTTGGCAAACCGCTCCATCATTCGCTGCCTGATCTACCTTGTCCCGGATTGGAGATAGGGGTTGCTCGAAACAGGACGATAGGCCGTAAGGACTAGTTGACCCAATGTGAGCTTCAGCTAATTTTATCTACGACGAGAATTCAAACCCCTCGTCAGCCTTTGATGAAATTCTCGCCCGCGGGCTCAAGCCGGCGGGCTTTTTTCATGTCTGTATGTCCTTGCTGACCTCATCGAGCATCTTCAGCGCAGCACTTTTTTCTGCAGGCAGCACCAGCAAAGCGCGTTTATGAAAAGCCGAACCTGGACAAGAAGGGCAGGCTGACAGCTGTCACGGCTTCACCGCAGGCTTCTCCGGCAGTGCCGGCACAGCCGACGCCAACCTAAGGTATTGTTGAGTAACGCAAAGTCTGCTGTCGATTGCCCTTCCTCGCGCACTGGCGGATTGGACTATGATAGGCGCATGCTCTGCATCTTTTGTTCGAAAAGCGCGAGCTTGGTCAAATAACCGATCCTAATCTTCGCGTCGCATCGGTCGCAGTTGAAGGTAGATATCACCTTCACCCAAGAGCCCTTCTTCACCATTACATGGGAGCAGTTGGGGCATCGAAATTCGAGGTACTCGTCCATCATTTCTTCGGAAATAGGCATGTGCCACTCCCCTCAGCGATTTACTGAAACTAAGCGGTGGCGGCCTTCCAGCCGAGCCACGAATGCGCGGCTCGAACCTTAACCTTGGGCAAAGGTTCCATCGCCCAGCTTCGGTCCTAAGGTGCAATAGACCAAAGTCCCAATATGCTTGTCGGAAGTCATTTAAGAGGCGGCCCTCGGTCGCCGTGACCTCCGAGCAGGAAGGCAGGTTATCACTCTCCCCACTGCGTGGGAACATTCCGTAAAAGACGTACAATCTAGATCTCGTTGACCTTTTTGAAATACGGCGCGCTCCGTTACCGGGAACGATTTCATGACGACTTTCCGATGCCGTGATAATCTAAAACGGTCGTCCGGCGGCCGTTTCGAGATCGAATCCTTCGGTTTGGCTCTTGCAGAGGGCCAGCGAAGACGGCCCGGCATTGCCGGGTTCGGTTATAGCACGCTCGATCGACGATTAACGTCCCTTCATCGCCGGTCTTTGTCCCGCCGCCCTTCTTTTGTCGAAAGGCGACAGGACACTTTGGGACCTAGCTTGGCGGGTTCTCACGTGCCGGCGCCAGCCCTGCCAGAGGAATTACGGTTGGCGATTCCCAATCCGCAGAGGCGTGCGGGATTTGATCGAAACCACAACTGTGTTCCAAGACCCGTCGAGGATCGGCGGATTCGAAGTCGAGATCACGGGGCGTCTAACGGCACTGCTCGGTGAGAATGCCTTTCCCAACGGCGTCAAAGGAGTGTGGGGAATGGTGGTAGCGGGAGAGGGACTTGAACCCCCGACCCCAGGATTATGATTCCCGTGCTCTAACCAACTGAGCTACCCCGCCAGGGCGGCGAAAGGCCCGAAATCCACCTTAAATCGCAAGGCAGTTCGAGGCGTTCGCCAAGGTCGCGCGGATATAAGGTTGGGATGGCGAGCCTGTCAAGCATCGATGCGTCAGGCGCGCCGGCATATTGTCGCCCGAGAAAAGCTTTGCCGGGCAGACATCTGAGGCCAGAGCCTGTTCCATCCCGATGCAGTCGGGATGGGGCTCTAGTCTTTTGTTTGAGCATGGTCTCTGGACAAAACAGGTTCCCCGTTTGTCCGTGAAAACCGGTTCCCACTTTTCGGGACCATGCTCTTGTCGCCGGGGTTGAGTTCGGCGGGGCACGTCGCTATGTCTCGGCCAAGAAATCTAGAGTTTGAAGCTGATGAAGCCGCGCATTGCAGTCCTCGGTTGCGGATACTGGGGCAGCAACCACATCCGCACCCTCAAGGCGCTTGGCGCGCTGCATGCGGTTTCCGATGCCAATCGGGCGCGGGCCGAAGGTTTTGCCAGCGAGCAGGACTGCCTGGCGATCGAGCCGGATCAGCTGTTCGTGCGCGACGATATCGACGCCATCGTCATGGCGCTGCCGCCGCAATTCCATGCCGATCTCGCCGTACGCGCCGCTGAAGCCGGCAAGGATGTGCTGGTGGAAAAGCCGATTGCGCTGACGGTGCCTGATGCCGAACGCGCGGTGCAGGCGGCTAAGGATAATGGCCGCGTGTTCATGGTCGGTCATGTCTTGCGCTTCCATCCCGCCTTCGAGACGCTGAAGGCGCTGATCGACAATGGCGAGCTCGGTGAAGTCCGCTACATCCATTCGCACCGGCTCGGCCTCGGCAAATTCCACACTGAGAACGACGCGCTGTGGGATCTGGCGCCGCACGATCTGTCGATGATCCTGGCCATCACCGGGACCGAGCCGATCGAGGTGCGAGGCGAGGGGGCGGCACTGCTCGACAACCTCAGCGACTTCGCGCATCTGCATATGCGCTTCCCCAATGGATTGCGCAGCCATCTCTTCGCCTCGCGGCTCAACCCTTACCGCGAGCGGCGGCTGACCGTTGTCGGCACCAAGGCGATGGCGGTGTTCGACGATGTCGAGCCGTGGGAGCGCAAGCTTGCCGTCTACCGCCACGCAGTGTGGCAGGACAGCGGCCAGTGGGCCTTCACCACCAACGAACCATCCTATGTCGCGGTCGGCCAGGGCATGCCGCTGACGCGCGAACTAGAGCATTTCATCCAGTGCATCGAGACGCGCGCCGAGCCGCGCACCAGCGGCGAGGAAGCCATCAGGGTGCTGCGCATCCTGACGGCAGGCACGGTCACACACACCAAATCCTGAGACCGTTTGGAAATTCTACTCCGGCGGCCAACGGTCTCCGAGAAAAGTAGTGTTTACTCGGCGGGAACCTGCGCCGGCCGGGCGGCAAGCCGCGTCAGCATGGCTTCGGCCTCGGCGCCGCGCTCCGAACGCTCGATGAAGCCGCCACCGAAGACGCGGGCCTCGTTGCCGTCATCGGAATAGAGCACGCAGGCCTGTCCGGGCGCGATGCCGGACTCGCCGTCGACCAGTTCCACAAAGGTGCTGCCGGCGCGGTGATGCAGTACGGCCGGGCGCGGCGGCCGCGTCGAGCGGACCTTGGCGAACAGCTCCATGCCGGCGGCCGGGATGTCTGACAGCGCGCCATCGCCCAGCCAGTTCATGTTGCGCAGGTAGATCTTGTGCGTCTCCAGCGCCTCGCGCGGGCCGACAATGACGCGGGCCCGGTCGGCGTCGAGATGGACGACGTAGAGCGGCTCGCCCGACGCAATGCCGATGCCGCGGCGCTGGCCGATCGTGTAGCGCAATATGCCGTCATGGCGGCCAAGCACGCGGCCGTCGATATGAACGATATCGCCCGGGTTGGCGGCAGCCGGCTTCAGCTTGGCGATGATATCGGAATACTTGCCCTGCGGCACGAAGCAGATGTCCTGGCTGTCCTGCTTGGCGGCGACGGTCAGCCCCATCTCTTCGGCAATGGCGCGCACCGCGGGCTTCGACAGGCCGCCGAGCGGAAAGCGCAGATAGTCGATCTGCGCCTGCGTGGTGGCAAACAGGAAATAGCTCTGGTCGCGGTCTGCATCAACCGGCCGGAACAGCGCGCGGTGGGCGCCATTGGCGCCGGAGCGGATATAGTGGCCGGTGGCGAGCGCGTCGGCGCCAAGGTCCTTGGCGGTCGCCAGCAGATCCGCGAACTTCACCGTCTGATTGCAGGACACGCAGGGGATCGGCGTTTCGCCGGCGACATAGCTCTCGGCGAACGGATCGATCACCGCCTTGCGGAAGCGCTCTTCATAGTCGAGCACGTAATGCGGGATGCCCAATGTCTCGGAAACGCGGCGGGCGTCGTCAATATCCTGGCCGGCGCAGCACGAGCCGGCCCGATGCGTTGCCGCGCCATGGTCGTAGAGCTGCAGCGTGACGCCGACGACATCATAGCCTTCGCGCTTCAAAAGGCCTGCGACGACGGACGAATCGACACCGCCCGACATGGCGACGACGACGCGGGTGTTTTGCGGGCTGGCGGGAAGATCGAGGCTGTTCATGGTTCTTTCGTTCTGCGCGGCGCTTCAATGGCGCGAATATAGGTCAACCACATCAGCGGCGCCAGCTTTGCGGGGGCGCCGATTTCACGGGAAAATTGCGTGTCTCCCGGCCGTTCACTCAAATGCCGACGAAAAGACTAACGCGGCGTTCATGATCCTTACCTAGTCATTAGGGTTCGCTTAGGCAATTTTTAAAGCTGTGGCGGTAATGTGGTGGGGATTGGGTCTTTGAGTTTTTTGTAGAGAGTACGATGACCGATCTTGTTAGACCGCGAGTCAAATATGTTATCGGGCCTGACGGCAGCCCTCTTACGATTGCCGATCTGCCGCCGACGAATACACGTCGCTGGGTTATCCGGCGTAAGGCGGAAGTGGTTGCTGCGGTTCGCGGCGGGCTTTTGAGCCTCGACGAGGCATGCCAGCGCTACAAGCTGACCACCGAGGAATTCCTGTCCTGGCAAGCGTCGATCGACGAATACGGCCTTGCCGGACTGCGCACGACGCGCATTCAGCAATACCGGCACTAGAGCCAGGATCTCAACAGAAAAGGGCGCGGTAACCGCGCCCTTTTGCCTGTCGTAAGGCCTGCTTCAGACCGTCAGCACCACCTTGCCGATCGGCCTGGTGGCGAGAAAGGCGTGCGCCGCACCCGCCTGTTCGAGCGGAAAGCTCTTTGCCACATGGACGGCGAGATTTCCCGCGTCGACCAGTTTGCCAAGCTCAACGAGGCCTTCCCGATCAGGCACCACAGACATGCGCTCGACGCGGATGTTTCGCGCCGCAGCCTTGGCCCGGGTGGTGTCGTGGACGTTGAGCAGCGACACCAGGACGCCGCCGTCCTTCAGGACCGTCAGCGATTGGTCGGCATGGTCGCCGCCCATTGGGTCCAGAATCACATCGAGGTCGCGGACCTCAGCGGTGAAATCGCCCTTGGTGTAGTCGATGACCTCATCGGCGCCGAGCGAGCGGACGAAATCAAGTTTTCCCGGGCTGGCGGTGGCGATGACATAGGCGCCGCGCGCCTTGGCGATCTGCACCGCCAGATGCCCGACGCCTCCGGCCGCGGCATGGATGAGCACGCGCTGGCCGGGCTTCAGGCCACCATGGCGGACAAGGCCTTGCCAGGCGGTCAGGCCGGCCAGCGGCAGCGCGCCGGCGTGATCGTGATCGAGGATTCGCGGCTTTGGCGCGATTTCATCGGCCGGGGTGACAGCGAGTTCCGCATAGGCCGCGGCCTGCTTGGGGAAATGCGGCATGCCGAACACGGCGTCACCGACCTTGAGGCCACCGTTGACGCCAGGGCCTAGCGCCTCGACGGTGCCTGAAATATCCCAGCCGAGGGTGAAGGGCGGTTCGCCCAGCAATGGATAATTGCCGGCGCGTACCGAGCCATCGACCGGATTGATGCCGGCTGCGTGCACGCGGACCAACACTTCGCCCGATTTGGGCGAGGGGGCGGGACGATCGGTGATGACGAGGACGTCGGGTCCGCCGACGGAATTCTGGATAACGGCACGCATGGCAAGCTCCTGCTTGGGTTCATATGCCACTATCATTTGGATAGTAATATTCTCTTGTCTAGTATGTACCTTTTCTATATATAGGTACCTCATGGATAGTGATAATGATTGCGGCGGCTATGATGCCTTCCAGCGGACGTGCCCTTCGCACGCCGTGCTCGAAATGCTGGCCAGCAAATGGGTCTATCTGGTGGTTTGCGCATTGCGCCGCGGCCGGATGCGCAATGGCGAACTGGCGCGCAGGCTGGAAGGCATCACGCCCAAAATGCTGACGCAGACGCTGCGCATTCTCGAGCGGGACGGGTTGGTGCGGCGCGAAATCTTTCCGGTGATCCCGCCGCGGGTCGAATATGAATTGACGGAACTTGGCCAGAACCTGGCGGGGCTGCTCACCCAGATACGGTCCTGGTCGGAAGAGCATGTGCCCGACATCAAGGAAGCGCGGGCAAGGGCAGCGGCGAACCAGGAAGCGGAGTTACCGGCACAGGCGTGAGGCTGCGGCCGCCTTGCGGCCAGATCAGCAGCGCCAGAGCCCTTTGGCGCGGCTACACTCAAGGCGCGGCGTCAGTTGCTGCCGGCTGGATCAGATACAGTCTTCAGCCGATCATGGCGCTGCGGCCGCCGAGTTCCGCATCGC
Organism: Mesorhizobium sp. CNPSo 4688; assembly: GCF_057784295.1. NCBI lineage: Bacteria > Pseudomonadati > Pseudomonadota > Alphaproteobacteria > Hyphomicrobiales > Phyllobacteriaceae > Mesorhizobium > Mesorhizobium sp. CNPSo 4688. The sequence continues at coordinate 375,478 of NZ_JBWLUY010000007.1, read as the reverse complement.
GGATCTTGGTGTCGCGCGATTCCAGCATCTCGGCCTTGGAAAGCTCCGCTTCAGCTTCGCCGAGTAATGATTCGGCAGCGCTTCGCTGCTGGGCGAGGTCGCTTTGCGAGTTTCTGAGGTTGTCGCGGCGCAGACGCGCCGCTTTGGCGAAAGTTGGATAGGCAAAATGACTGATGTCGGTGATGCCCGCCTTCTTTTCTTCGGCGGTGATCTGAAGCTCCAGTTCAACAGCCATGCGCTCGAACTCGGCGATCATCGTGTCGAGCTGCAGCAGCTGCCGCCGCTTCTCATTCACCTGAAACTGCTTCAGCCGAACGAGGTTTTCACGTGACTTCATGATTCGGTACTCCCGCAAACGCACACCTGCACATATCGTCCAATCCGCTCGCCAGGGCCTGGCGACACCCGTATCCACCGGCATTCCCCGAACTATGGGAAACAAATTCCTAAAGTTTTTTGCCGGCGGTAACCATTCGTTTACGGGCATTGTTAATCATAAGGGCGAGGACTTAAGGCCGGGTAAAAATTCCGGCTCCCGATACGGAAGCCGGCCAGCGAGTCCCTTGAGTCACTTAGTCCAACTTATTAATGTGTTGCATTAGCGATTTGGTTCTGTGATTCATCATTAGATTCAAGAGGGTGTAGAAAGCGGTTAAAAAATCTGGTACCGTTCTGGGTGCGGAATTAGGTTTTGTTAACCATTCGATGGCAGCCTTCTGTTCAGGCAATCACTGCTCCGGTCCCGGATGGGTCGTGACTTGGTCCGGCGGCAGAAAAGGGGAATGAAATGCGCGTTCTGCTGATAGAAGACGACAGTGCAACCGCTCAGAGCATCGAGCTGATGCTCAAATCCGAAAGTTTTAATGTTTATACGACCGACCTCGGCGAAGAAGGCGTCGATCTCGGGAAACTTTATGATTACGATATCATTCTTCTCGATCTCAACCTTCCCGACATGTCAGGCTACGAAGTCTTGCGGACACTTCGCCTCTCCAAGGTGAAGACGCCAATCCTGATCCTGTCCGGCATGGCCGGCATCGAGGACAAGGTGCGCGGCCTCGGCTTCGGCGCCGACGACTATATGACCAAGCCGTTCCACAAGGACGAGCTGGTCGCCCGCATTCACGCCATCGTGCGCCGCTCCAAGGGCCATGCCCAGTCGGTCATCACCACCGGCGACCTGGTGGTCAATCTCGATGCCAAGACCGTCGAAGTTGGTGGCCAGCGCGTGCATCTGACCGGCAAGGAATACCAGATGCTGGAGCTGCTCTCGCTGCGCAAGGGCACCACGCTGACCAAGGAAATGTTCCTCAACCACCTCTATGGCGGTATGGACGAACCGGAATTGAAGATCATCGACGTCTTCATCTGCAAGCTGCGCAAGAAGCTCGACGCTGCGTCCGGTGGCCAGAACTACATCGAAACGGTCTGGGGCCGTGGCTATGTGCTGCGCGAGCCGGAAGACATCCGCGTCAGCGCCTGACCGAATCATCTGATTGAGTTCAATGCAAAAAAACCCGGCTCAGGCCGGGTTTTTTTGCTGTCCTTCCGTTCGACCACGAGCCGAATCAGGCGGCGACCTTCAGGGTACGAAAGCGTTCGAGCAGTTGCGGCCGGTTGAACGGCTTCAAGAGATAGCCCTGGGCGCCGGCGCGCTTTGCCTTCATGATCGAGGCGACATCGACTTCAACCAACGAAATCAGGATCTGCGGCTTGATCGCGCTTTCCATGGCGCGGACCTGGCGGATGAGATCGACCGCCTGCATGTCCGGCAGGGCGCCGTCTACGACAATCACATCGGGCATCTCGGCAGCGCACATCTCGACCGCGTCAAGGCCGGTGGCCGCTTCGATCACCACCATGTCGGAGCCGCCAAGAATCCGTTTTGCGACCTTCCTGATCACACTCGAATCGTCAACAAACATGCAGCGCTTCATTTCCGGGTCCTCTTTGCCTTGGGGCGAACCGGCGGCATCCGGGGTATCAGGATGCACCTTAGGCCGATCTGGTAAAGAAGCCGAAAAGCCGTTAGGTAAAGTTTTTGCAAAAATGTCGTTTGCGCGCCGTGCCAGTCGACGCGTCGCCGACGAAGAAACTTGGCTGTTCTGAATTTCGGCCAAGTCCGCAAATATCAGCAGGAAAAGATACTTGACTTGTTCTTGGCTGTCGGCCGAGCCGGTAACGACTTCGGCTCGTCAGACCGCGGACAGCACGATCTCGTCGGCGGTCGCGTGGATCGAGATTGTCATGTTGGCCTCACGCGCAAGAAGCAGCGTGTAATAAGGCTGGACCGAATGGGCGTCGATCGGCTCCTCGGGCTTGTTGCCGGAATGGAGTTCGAGGAATTTTGGCGGCACACGCAGCATCGGGCCGCTTGCCGCAAGCGCAAAGCGCGGCTCGGTGTCGAGGTTTTCCAGTGTAACCACCAGCTTGCCGCCGCGCGGGATGGCGGCGTTGGCGACGAGCAGTAAATTGAGCAGCAGCTTGACCTTGTTCTTGGGCAGCAGGGCGCGAACGCCGTTCCAGACCAGTTCCGGCTTCTCGTTCTTCAGGAACGCGATGGCGACGGCCTCGGCATCGCCGGTGTCGATCATCATGCCGGCCGAACCTGCGGCGCCGAAGGCGATGCGGGCGAACTGCAGGCGGGCCGAAGCGTTTTTGGCGCTTTGGCGAATCAGTTTCATGGCGTCTTCGTCGGCGCCGCCCTCGTCGAGGAGTTCAAGGCCGTTGTTGATGGCCCCAACCGGCGAAATGATGTCGTGGCAGACGCGGCTGCACAACAAGGCTGCGAGATCGGGTGCGGAGAGAGAGAAAAGCTCGGCCATCGGCAAAAATCCCTGCAAAAAATTCACATGCTGGTGGCCACGCGAGCGACCGCCGCGCCTCACCCACCCGAATCACGCTCTTTCCCCAGCGCTTCTGAATACACAGCGCCCGAGCGTGCAGCAACAAATCCACAATTCTCGTCAGCAAAAATGGCGTGTTTGCACAGGATGGGAGCCCGCACAGACGGTCAGACAGCCTTCGAACCGCCATGTTCATGTGGAAGGTTAATGGTTGAAAAAGGATTACGGCATAGTTTGCCCGTAACAGCCATCCTTAACGGCCGCCTAAAGAGCCGGACGGGGTGCGAGGTGTCGGCGAAAGTGCTCCCTGACGGAGATTGGAAGCATGGTTTCCCGATTCTACGACCGGACCTTTGTCCGTGTCTTCTTCATGGCGATTGCCCTCATGGGCGCTCTCGCCTTCTCAACCTCTGCGTCGCGGGCGCAGGAATACACCGCTCAGGAGATCGTCGATTCCGGCCACAAGTTCTTCGGCGCGACGTCGGGCGGTCTCGCCACCGTCGTCGAGAAGATTTTTGCCTCCTACGGCCTGCCCAATGGCTATCTGCTCGGCGAAGAGGGTTCTGGCGCGGTGATCGGCGGCTTGACCTATGGCGAAGGCACGCTCTACACCAAGAATGCCGGCGATCATAAGGTGTTCTGGCAAGGTCCGTCGCTCGGCTGGGATTTCGGCGGCGAGGGATCGCGGGTGATGATGCTCGTCTACAATCTCGACGACGTCAGCAATCTCTACAATCGGTTCGGCGGCGTCGCCGGTTCCGCCTATGTCGTGGCCGGCGTCGGCTTCAACGTGTTGCAGAACAACAGGGTGCTGCTGGTGCCGATCCGCACCGGCGTCGGCGCGCGGCTTGGCGTCAATCTCGGCTATCTGAAGCTGACGCAGAGGCCGACCTGGAATCCCTTCTGAGCGATTCCGACCACAGGTCGACCCGATCAACAGGTTCCGACCCGATCAAGCTGCGGCATACTCTTGCCGCAGCGCTGGATTTGCGTCATGCGAACATGGCAAAGTCCAGACTTGGCGGTTGTCGGCTAGCGGCCCGCCTGTAACGGGTAGTCACCTTGGTTCAATCGATCCTGTTCTTCGCTCTCGGCTTTCTGTGCGCCGGCTTTCTGGCGCTGCTGGTTGCGCCGGCCATCTGGCGGCGGGCGGTCGCGCTGACGCGCAGGCGTGTCGAGGCGTCGGTGCCGCGAACGCTGGCCGAGATCCAGGCCGACAAGGACAGCTTGCGGGCCGAGTTCGCCATGACGACGCGCCGGCTCGAAATCAGCGTCAAGACGCTGCGTGAGCAGGCCAATGAGCAACTCGTCGAAATCAGTCGCGGGCGCGAGGCACTGAAAGGCCTGGCGGTCGAGCGCAAGGACAAGAAGCAGGCGCTTTCCGAGCTCGGAGAAAAAAACGAATTGCTCCTGCATCGCGAGCAGCAGATACAGCAGCTGACGGACAAGCTGGTGCAGGCCGAGCGCATGATGGAAAAGCGCGCGCTTGAGCTCGAAAAGCTCGAGCACATGTACGACGACGCCTCCTTCTCCTCCAGCAATCGTCAGATCGAACTGGTGGCGCGCGAATCGGAGCTGGAAAAGCTCGCCAACGACATTTCGGTGCTGCGCGGCCAGCGTAAGGAAGCCGAGAAGCGCCATCAGGAAGTCGTCGCCGAGAGCAAGGCCACGCGCGATTCTCTGAAAGCCGAGAAGAAGAGAACCGCCGATCTCGAAAAGAAGCTCGAGCGCCTGCTCGCCACGCTTGCCGATCGCGAGGACAAGCTCGATCGCCGCGAAAAGGAACTGGTTCGGCTTCGCGAACGGTTGAAGGGCGAGGCTGTGGGAGGCGCCGTGGCTGCTGGCCTTGTTGGCGCGCAGGACAATGCCCCCGCTGGTAACGAGGACGTCGACAAGGTGCTAGCCAAGCTCGAAGGCGATCGCGAGCGGCTGGAAGCCAGGCTGACGACGCTGGCCCGTGAGAACAAGCGGCTGAAGACGGAGCTTGGTGGTTCCGAGACCGCGAGAAATGGCGATGACGGGCGCAGCGTCGGTGATGCGTTGCGCGAACAGATGAACACGCTCGCGGCAGAGGTCGTCAGCCTGACGGCCAAGCTTGAAGGACCCGATTCGCCGATCACCAAGGCGTTGGCTGCGCCGCAGGAAGCGCGATCGGGAACCATCAGCCTCGCCGATCGCGTGCGGGCGCTGCAAAAGGCAGATTCGGCGGGCTGAGCTTCAGGCCGCTGGCTTTCAAAAATCCTGGGCGGCTACCGACTTGCCAGTCGAAAAATGATGCAACGCGATGGCTGAGGCTGCGGCGACATTCAGGCTGTCGAACCCTTCAGACATCGCAATCCTCACCGTCCGCAGCCGGTCAAGCAGCCTCTCGGGCAGGCCTTCGCCTTCGGTGCCGAGATAGAGCGCCAGTCGTTTCGGTCTCGCGGCATTGCGAATGTCAGCCTCACCGCGCGGCGATAGAGCGACCTGGCCGAAGCCCAACTCGTCGAGCTTCGCGATGAAAGCTTCAGTGTGGCTGAAGGAGGCGAAGGGAACTTTCAGCGCTGCGCCGACGGAGACGCGGATCGCTTTGCGATACAGCGGATCGCAACAGGTGGCGTCGATAAACACGGCATCGGCCCCGAAGGCGGCAGCGTTGCGGAAGATCGATCCCATATTGTCATGGTTGGCGATGCCGATGAGCACGACGATCAGCGCGTCGGCTGGCAAGGTGTCGAGCAAGGCCTCTGCGGCCTGCGGCGCGCCCTTGCTGCCGATCGCCAATATGCCGCGATGCATGTGGAAGCCGGCGATCCTGTCCATGACGTCGCTTTTCGCAACGTAAACCGGCAGGTCGGCAGGGGCCTTGCGCAGGATGTCGTCGAGCCCGGCCAGCCGGTTCTCCAGAACCAGGACCGACTCGGCGGCGAAGCGTCCGGCTGACAGCAGGACGTCCAGCACCACCTTGCCTTCGGCGACGAACCGGCCATGGCGGCCGGTGAGATCGCGTTCGCGGATGTCGAGATAGGCGGCGACCCGCGGATCGCGCGCGTCGTCGATCTGGATCGGATCCATCAATACCTCGGCCGGCGAAAAATCGTCAGCCAGGTAAGGAGCGATCGGAGCCGCAGGTCAAGTCCCGGCGCGGCGCAGACGCGTTGCCATCTGGGACAAGTCGCCGATCCCGAAAATGCCGTCCAGCATGCGCAACAGCTCGCGCACGGCGTCCGACTTGCAGGAATAGTAGATCATCTGCCGGTCGCGGCGGGTCTCGACAAGATCGAGCGCCCTGAGCTTGGCCAGATGCTGCGACAAAGCGGACTGACTGAGCACCACCTTTTCGGCGATGGCACCAACCGACATCTCACCGTCGGCCAGATAGCTCATGATCAAAAGCCGCTTTTCGTTGCCCATAAGGGTCAGAAATGCCGCCGCCGATTCGGCATTGGCGATTAGTTTGGTCGAGACCATGCCCCATGTTTCCCTGCTCATCCGAACGCTATGGGGGCAAATAGCGTTGGGTGCTATAATTCAGCTGTGGATCGCGCTGCTGATTCAGCGCCGTATGAATCGTAGATCATTTCGCCCAAATCTCAAGACATGCTTTTGATTCATGACGATTATCCTTGCGTAGCCGGCATACGTCCGGTCTTGGCCATGTCGACAAGAACTGGCCGCAGGTCGCGCGCGGTCTTCAATGGTTGCGGAAAATAGACCCTGCAAACGGCGTCGCCCGATGCCAGGTCCATGCCCTCGGCATCGAAGCCGGTCATGGTCCAGCCATCACCTTCGGCCTTGGCAAAATGATGCGCATAGACAGCGATTGCGTCGAGATGGTCGGCATTCATGTGGTCGAGGGCGGACTGTTCGCTGGCGGCCAGTTCCTCGACGATCGGCCCATCGGTGATGATATCGGCACGGTCGAGCAGATAGGCCTTGCCGAAACCGCCATTCAGGCTGGCGCGCTCCGGCTCGAGGCGGAAGATCGAGAAATCGCCGAGCCCGGCATAGAGTTTTGCCTTGGGGTTGCGGTTGAGATAGCGCCGCTCGGCGCGGGCATGCGCGCTCGAGCCGCGCTCAAGCGGCTGGGCCCGGCAAACCAGTGTTATCCTGGGGTGCGCCAGCGGATCGCCCTTGCCGGGTTCACCGACAAGCAGCGAGCAACGCGGCTCGGCAAGCATCGCCCCGGTGTGAGCGGAGAGCGCCGAGACAAGGATCAGCGGCGCGCCATCGGTGTCGGTGGCGACACCGACCCTGGAGGCCAGCGGTGAACCGGTCGAGGGCTCGATGACCGCCAGGGCGCCGAAGCGGGCGCTGCGGATCAAGGTTGTTGCCAGCCTGACCGCCTCGGCGTCCGTCGCGCGAATGACGTCCTTCTTCGGCTCGTTCAAAATGCTCACCGGGTTAAGTTGATTTTCTTCATCCAGTTATTGGCCAATCAGACCGGATTTGACAAGCGTTGTGATCTCATCTGCCGAAAAGCCGAAGCGCGCCAGCACGTTTTGCGGCCGCTGGTCGTCATCATCCGGCATGGCGGCAAGCGCCGGCTGCGAGGCGGAAAAGCGCGGCGCAGGTGCCGGGCGTTCGAACGTGCCCGTCTTCACAAATGCGTGACGAGCACGATTGTGCGGATGGTTCCTGGCCTCCGCAAGCGACAAAACCGGCGCGACGCAAGCGTCGGTGCCCTCAAACAGACCGGCCCAGTCGTCGCGCGTCTTCAGCCGGAACCGGTCGGCGATGGTGGCGCGCATGTCCGGCCACAACGCCTTGTCGTACTGGCCGCGGACAAAATGCTCGCCCAGCGGCAGCAGCCTGGCGAATTCGGCGAAGAAGCGCGGCTCAAGGCAGCCGACCGCGACGTGGCGTGCGTCCGCCGTCTCATAGGTGTCGTAGAAGGGGGCGCCGGAATCGAGCAGGTTGGCGCCGCGCCTGTCGCTCCACAGGCCGGCCGCCATGAAGGCGTGTATGGGCGCCGCCAGCATCGAAGCGCCCTCGACCATTGCCGCGTCGACCACCTGGCCCTTGCCGGAGCGCGAACGCTCAAACAGCGCTGCGAGCACGCCGGCGATCAGCATCATGGCGCCGCCGCCATTGTCGGCGATCAGATTCAGCGGCGGCACCGGCCGGCTTTCCTCCCGGCCGATGGCATGCAGCACACCGGAATAGGCGAGGTAGGTGATATCGTGGCCGGCGCGGCCGGCCAGCGGCCCGTCCTGGCCGAAGCCGGTCAGGCGGCCGTAGATCAGCGCCGGGTTGCGCGCCAATGCAGCATCCGGGCCGAGACCGAATCGCTCCATGACACCGGGACGAAAGCCCTCGATCAGCAGATCGGCTTTCTTAACGAGACCCAGCACCAGCTTGATGCCTTTCTCTTGCTTAAGGTCGAGGGGCAGGATGGAGCGGCCGTAACGGTCGAGATTGTGCGCATCGGAGAGCGGCAGCAAAGGCTGGTCCGATCCGGCGCGCTCGATGCGCAGCACCTCGGCGCCCATTTCCGACAGCATCAGCCCGGCCAGCGGCACCGGGCCGAGCCCGGCCATCTCGATGACTTTCAGGCCGGCCAGCGGGCCGGTCTTCACTGCGGCTGCGCCGGCCGTCATGGCCAGCTATTTCGGCGCCATGCGGATCGCCCCGTCGAGACGGATGGTTTCGCCATTTAGCATCTGGTTCTCGACGATATGCAGGGCGAGCGCCGCATATTCGGACGGTTCGCCGAGGCGGGATGGGAAGGGCACGGCCGCACCAAGCGAATCCTGCACCTCCTGCGGCATGCCGGCCATCATCGGCGTCTTGAAGATGCCGGGCGCGATGGTGCAGACGCGAATGCCGGAGCGCGCGAGATCGCGGGCGACCGGCAGCGTCATGCCGACGACGCCGCCCTTGGAGGCGGCGTAGGCGGCCTGGCCGATCTGGCCGTCATAGGCGGCGACCGACGCCGTGTTGACGATGACGCCGCGCTCGCCGCCCTGCAACGGCTCGAGCTTGGCGGCGCGATCCGCGACGAGGCGGATCATGTTGAAGGTGCCGATCAAGTTGATCTCAATCACCTTGCGGTACTGGTCGAGCGGATGCGGACCGTCCTTGCCGATGGTCTTCACGCCGATGGCAATGCCGGCGCAGTTCACCAGGATGCGCGCCGGCCCAAGCCTTTTTTCCACTTCGGCGACCGCGGCCGTACCGCTGTCGGCGCTGCTGACGTCACACTGGATGGCGGTGCCGCCAATGTCGCCCGCCACTTTCGCCGCCCGGTCGAGGCCGATATCGAAAATCGCGACGCGGGCGCCCTTATCGGCCAGCGCGCGGGCGGTTGCCTCGCCTAGTCCGGAGCCGCCGCCGGTTACGATCGCAATCTGGCCGTTCGGGTTCATGCCGCGTCCTCCCTGCTTTTGCGGATCATGCTACGGAGGTCGCTGGCATGGTGCAACCTGACCGGTCCATCGAGACGTCTCGATCGGCCGGGCAATCAGGCCATCGCCGGAACGTTCTCGGCAATCCTGGCAAGGCTGGCATGGCAGACCTCACCGGAAAGACGCGCCACGGCGCCAGGCAGGATCTCGTGCGACAGCAGCCGGTCGAGGTCGACCGGGCGTGGCATGGAGATCTGGCCGCGTGGGATCTTCCTGAAGCCGAGCGGGCCGTAATAGGGCTCGTCGCCGACAAGGATCACCGCCGGCGCGCCAGCCTTGGCCGCCGCTTCCAGCGCGATCGCCACCAGCCGGCGGCCGATGCCGAGATTCTTGAACGCAGGGCGCACGGCAAGCGGCCCGAGCATCAGCGCGCGGCCGGCGCCGGCGGCGATGCGGGTCATGCGCACCGAAGCAACGACGATGTCACCATCGACGGCAACAAAGGACAGCGAGCGCTCGTGGCCGCCGGCCTCGCGGATCTTGTAGGCGGCCAGCACGAAGCGACCGGGGCCGAAGGCTTCGTCGTTGATGGCTTCGATTTCGGGGTCATGTGCCGGTGTTTCCGGCAGGTATTTCACGTCGGCAAGGCTCATGGTCTTTGCGGTCCGATATACGAGGAAGGTTGCTGCAAGCGGCAGCGTTCGCCAGTCAGCGCTTTCTAAGCGCGGGCGCCCTTTCGTCGTCGGTCAAACCGTATCGAGGCAAAGTCGAACATGCGGAGTGTCCGCTAGCATCATTTTTCGGCCGCTGCAATCGGTCGCTTTTATCAGGCATTTCGGACGAGTGACGCTCTGTTCAGCAGATGACGACTTCGACATTGCCGCTTTGCGCCTACATTGGCCAAGACAGGCAAGGAGATTTCGCATGGGTTTGTTGGTCGAAGGCAAATGGCAGGACCGCCCGGCCAAGGTCGATAGCGGCGGCAGGTTCGTCCGCGCCGAGACGCAGTGGCGTGACTGGATCACGCGTGATGGCGCGCCGGCTAAAGGCTGTACGCGCGGCTTCAAGGCCGAACCGGGCCGTTACCATCTTTATGTCTCGCTCGCCTGTCCGTGGGCGCACCGCACGCTGATTTTTCGCGCGCTGAAGAAGCTCGAAGGCATCATCTCGGTTTCGGTCGTGCATCATTTCCTCGGCGCCGACGGCTGGACTTTTCTGGCCGAGGACGGGGCCACCGGCGACACGGTTTACGGCCTCGATTTCCTGCATCAGATCTATACCAAAGCCGATCCCGCCTATTCGGGCCGGGTGTCGGTGCCGGTGCTGTGGGACAAAAGGGAACAGACCATCGTCTCCAACGAATCCGCCGAGATCATCCGCATGCTCAATTCCGCCTTCGACGAATGGGGCGATGCCGGCGTCGATTTCTATCCGCCGACGCTGCGCGGCGAGATCGACAAGGTCAATGCGCTGGTCTATCCGGCCATCAACAATGGTGTCTACCGCGCCGGCTTTGCCACCACGCAAGCAGCCTATGAAGAAGCCTTTGCAGAGCTGTTCTCGGCACTCGATACGCTGGAGGAGAGGCTGTCAAAACAGCGCTACCTCACCGGCGAGCGCATCACCGAGGCGGATTGGCGGCTGTTCACAACGCTGGTGCGTTTCGACCCGGTCTATGTCGGCCATTTCAAATGCAATCTGCGCCGCATCGCCGACTATCCGAACCTGTCGAACTATCTGCGCGATCTCTACCAGGTGCCCGGCGTCGCCGGCACGGTGAACCTGCACCACATCAAGACGCATTATTACGGCAGCCACGCGGGCATCAACCCGACGCGCATCGTGCCTGTCGGCCCGGAGCTTGACTACGCCGCGCCGCATGACCGGGCGCGGTTCAGGAAGGCGGCGTGACGCCAAATCCAATCGAGCGCATGGCGCACTATTTTGCGATTTCAGCAGCGAGAGTTAGCGCAGCAGCTAATGCTGTCGGAGAACTCTGGCCTACCAGTGCGGCGATGCCGGGTCCCCACCAAAAACCTCAGCGATCCGCCGCAACGTCGCCGGCGTCGTGCCTTCGGGCAGACGATCAAGCGGGAAAAAGCCGGCTTCGGCGATCTCGTGGTCCGGCAGTTTCGGCGCCGTCTGGCTGAAGCTCTCGATCAGGTAGAGGGCGACATGGTCGCGGCGGCTGGAGCGGCGGTTGAAATGCATCGATTTCAGCACCGGCGGGGCGGTGAGCGCGATGTTGCCTTCCTCGGCCAATTCCCGCGTCAGCGCTTCGCCAAGCGTTTCGCCCAGCTCGACGCCACCGCCCGGCAATTGCCAGCCGGGAACGTAAGTGTGGCGGATGAGGAAGACGGAGTTCGACGCGCGATCGTGGATCAGGCCGCGCACACCAAGCGTCATTGGCCGCCGCAGCAGGAAATAGAGATGGAACAACCTTGCCCTGAGGCCGGCCCAACTGGTCTGGCGAAACGCCTGTTCCGGATCCGATATCGCCATCGCTAGCGAAACCGTAAGCAGACAGGAAACAGTGAGTGGAAAGCGGTGGGCGCGTCGCCTATGAAGGAAGGATGTTCAGGCTCGCGCATATTTCCGATGTCCATCTGGGGCCGCTTCCCGGTGTAACCTATCGCGAACTCGCGTCCAAGCGCGTGGTCGGCTATGTCAACTGGCAGCGCAACCGCCGCCGCCATATGCACGATGCCGTCATAGACACCATCGTCGCCGACATGAAGGCGAGCGGTCCCGACCATCTCGCCATCACCGGCGATCTGGTCAATCTGGCGCTGGATGGCGAGATCGAGATGGCAAAGCACTGGCTGGAGACGCTGGGCTCGCCGGAGGATGTCTCGGTGGTGCCGGGCAATCACGACGCCTATGTGCCGGGCGCCTTCGACAAGGTCTGCCGCTCCTGGGCGGCGTGGATGAGCGGCGACGGCGTCACCACACCAATCGATCGCAACACCTTTCCCTATCTGCGCGTGCGCGGCAACGTCGCGCTGATCGGCGTCTCGACGGCACGCGCCACGGCACCTTTCATGGCCAACGGCTTCTTCCTCGAAGGCCAAGCGCAAAGGCTGGCTGAAGTGCTCGACGCCAGCGCCAAACGCGGCCTGTTGCGGGTGATCATGATCCATCATCCGCCGGTGCGCGGCGCCGTTACCCAGCAAAAGCGCCTGTTTGGCATCTCCCGTTTCCACAAGACCGTTCACCGGCATGGCGCCGAGCTTGTGCTGCACGGCCATTCGCACCTGCCGTCGCTGTTCTTCATCGGCGGACGCGGCACCAGGATTCCGGTTGTCGGCGTCGCCGCTGCCGGGCAGTCACCGGGCGGCAAGAACCCGGCGGCACAGTACAATCTGCTCGACATCGACGGCGAAAAAGGCAGCTGGCGGATCCGGCTGACGCGTCGCGGCCTGACCGGACCGGCCATACCGCCATCCGACCTCCAGGTGGTGGAACTCGGCGTGGATGCCGAGGCATCTAAACCACTGGTCAGAAGCTGATCTTCATCGCCATGATGCGATCCCAAAACAGCACCGCCGACACAGCAAGGCCGACCACCGCGCCGGCGGCGATCAGGCCGAGGCCGGACAGGAAGGTCGACCAGCGCCTGCCGGGCGCGATTGCGTGCAAAGGTGGTTCGGCTTCCCGCACGGTGGCGCGGTTCAGGCCGGCGACGGCGGACTCGACGCCACCCTCCATCATGCGCTGGCGCTCGACGATGCGCTCCGCCACATAGCGCGTGACCTGATCGGCAACCGGTTTCATATCGGTCGATTCGGCCAACACCACGCGGCCGATGCGGGTATCCCTGAGGAAACGGTAGGTGCGGCGGTCGCGTCCCATGGCGACATGGCTGACGGCGTCGATCCACAGCCGCGGCTGCAGGCCCGATGAGACGACGAAGTCGAAATTGTCCATGTCGGCGGGCACGTCGGCAAAGACCGGGGCGAGTTCGGCGGCAAGCAACTCAAGTCGCATCCGGTGCGCCTCGCGCATGTCGACCACGACGTCGTCGCGATCGGCGAAGGCATTCTTCACGTCGCGAACGGCATCGGACAGTTTGCGCGACGGGGTTAAAGAGGTGAATTGCTCGTCTGAGTCCTTCATCATCCCTCGCTAATATATGGTTAATAGCGAGTTAGCACAGCCATTTGCAAAATGCACTGGCGAGATGCCGGAAGCCAGCGAGGTTCAGCTCGCTGCGGCGTCGAGTGTCGGACGCGCACGCCTGCCGCGCCGGTCTATGTTCCGGCGCACGGCCTGGGCGATCACATCAGGCACTTCTTCAACCAGCATATGGCCGGCATCGAGGACGTGATGGATGTGAAAATGCGCAGGCAGGCCATCAGCCTGGGTATAGGGCAGGACCGGATCGTCCGTTCCCCAAACCACCATCACCGGCATGTTGAGCGTGTCCAGCTGTTCGCGGGGGATGACGCCCTGCCGCTCATCCCTGGTCATGACGGCTGATATTTCGACCAGCTTGCGCAACTGGCCGGGGCGACAGCGTACTTCCGCCAGCACGCCAACGATGCGTTCGGGCGGCGGGCTTTGCGGTCCGGACATGGCGGCAAGGCAGGTGCGGATTTCCCGTCTGTCGGCCGCCGCGGCGTAGCGACGCAACAGCGGCCCATTGATCTCCGGGCCAAAACCGCCCGGCGCCAGAAGCGTCAGCGAGGCTATTGTTTCGGGTTCGGCCAATGCCATCAGGGTGGCTACCGCACCGCCCATCGAATGACCGGCGACATGCACCCTTGCTATGCCGCGTGCGGCGAGATCCGCGAGAACTGCTCGCGCCGCTGTCTTGGCCGGACCGCTACCAGGGAAATCGAGCGACAGTCCGTGTCCCGGAAGATCGTAGGCCAGTGTTCTGATCCCGGGCGCCAGCGTCGCGGTCACCTCGCGCCAGATGTCATGGCAACCGCCGAAGCCATGCAACAGGACGACCGTCTTCGGCCCGGCGCCCCGCTCGGCAACATAGAGGGATGAGACCATGAAAAATGTATGATTATTGCAAGACAGGAAATTTCGAATGGGGCTGGATTGCTCCCAGTCCAGACCGATGGCCAGTAAAATTTCCGCGATCCGGAAAGATACTAGCTGGCGTTACCGAGGCCCGCGGCGCGCAACGCCTCGACCAGCCGCTCGGTCAGATCGGCGGGATATTTCCGCTCGGCGAAGGCCGCACGCGGGTCAGCGGCGAATTTAGGGAATTTGGTGGTCAGCTCATCCAGAAGCTTGGCCGCCAGCTGCTCGCGGCCGGCAGCCTTGGCGCCGATCAGCCGCGCCGCCAGATAATGCGATTTCATCGCCGTCGTGCGCAGCGACTCGCTCGCGATCGCGGCCTTGTTCATATCGCCCAGCATGAACTGCCCGGCGAAGAGCCCGTAATCCCACCAAGTCGGGTGGCCGCTGAACGTCTCGACGGCACGGGTCAGGATCGGTGTTCCCTCGGCATACTTGCCGGCGAAGATCAGGCCATAGCCGTAGGCGGCAGCCATGCTGAGGTCGTAGGGGTTGAGCTGATAAGCCTTGCGCATCCAGCGGATCGCCTCCTCGGGGTTGCCGAGGCGCGAGTAAAGGTAACCGTATGCGCGATGCGCATAGGGGCTGGTCGGCCCCATCTGGATGGCGCGATGGGCAAAAGACATCGCTTGTTCGACCGTCGCGTCAGGCGGATAGGCGTAGTGATCGGTCGCGGCCTCGAGATGGAGCGATGCCAGTTCCGAATAGACGAGCGACGATTTCGCGCCTTGGCTGGCAAGGTTTTCCAGACAGCGATAGGCCGCCTCGTGAGTCTTGGTGCTCTGGTCGAGATAATATCTGTCGTTGAGGATCAGGCACCTCGTCAGCCCTGTCTGAATGCCGTTCTGTTCGATGTAGCTGTAGAGCGGGCCGGCGGCGGGAATGGTCGAGCTGAGGATGGCGGCGATACGATCCTCGACGGTACCAGGCGCACTGTCGGCGACCGTCAGATTGCGGGACAAAAGCACGCGGCCGGTCGCCACACTCTGCAGCTCAAGCGTCACGTCACCTGCCATTGGTCCCGGCAGGACATCGAAAACGAAGCTGGTCGGGTCGGTGCTCGGGTCGCGCTTGCTGTCGGCGTCACGGCCGATGAAGTCGATTGTGTCGAAACCGGCAAGACCGGCGCGCAGCGAGGCGGCGACGCGGCCTGCCTCAGGGCCGGTGGCCCTCACGGCGATGTAGACGAGGGGCAGGGCCTCTACCGTCGGCGATGCGATGCTGCTCGTTGCGCCCGCTGTCTCGACCACCGCCGCCGGATCGCTGCTGGCAAGCAGTGCGCCGCTGCCCTGGCGCAGGATGAGCACGCCCAGCATAAGGATGACCAGCGCCATCGCGCCCCAAAAGAAGTGCAGATGGCGCGCCAGGGAAGGTCCAGGTTCCGCAACCGCCGACGCCATCGAGGCAACGGGGGGCGCGGCAAGAGCGGGGTCCTCGGGCGATCCGGGCAAGGCGGCTACCGCCTGCGCCAGCGCCACCGGCTCCTGCGGCAGGCGGATGGCGTTGAGTTCATAGGACGGTACATAGCCGCCGCGCGGAATGGCGATGCGGACAGGTTCGGCTACGCCCTCATTGGCGAAATAATGCTGGAGAAGTTCGCGCAGCCTGCCTGCCTGCACCCGGACCACCGCATCGGTCGACGAATCGAAATCGCCGTCCTTGCCGAAGACGTCCATGGCGATGGAGAAACCCTTGAGCCTGTCGGCTTCGCCGGCTTGCTCGCGCTCCACGAGGTAGCGCAGCAACTTGCGTGCGCGCTCGGAACGTCCGAACGTTTCGCTGGCGAGTAGTCGCTCCAGTGTCTCGCGCACTGCGGGGGCGGCAGGCGTGGCATGCTGCAAGTGTCGATCCTCTCGAAGTCGGCACAGGTTGAGGCGCAATCATATCGCGCCTGCACGTCCATACAAGCTTGCTTATGTTATGCGATCGCGTACCGCACCATATAATTGCCGATGGTTAACACGAAAAAATCGGGATTTTCCCCGGCAAATGGGGGATTTCCGGGCGCCGCGGAGATACGGCGCCCGGCGAGAAATCAGCCGGCCTTGCGCCCGATGATACGGTTGGCAGCCGAAACAACGGCTTCCAGGGAGGCCGCGACGATGTTGGTGTTGATGCCAGCGCCGAACAGCTTGCCGCCGGGATATTCCATCTCGACATAGGAGATCGCCGAGGCGTTCGAGCCGCGCTGGAGCGAATGCTCGGAGTAGTCGAGGACCGACATGTCGACGCCGACATGGCGCGACAGCGCATCGACGAAGCCATCGATCGGGCCGGTGCCGGATCCGGTAATGGTCGTCTCCTTGCCGTTATCGAGGATCACCGCCTCGACCACGCGCCGGCCTTTTTTCTCGGTATCAGGGTAGGTGTGATGGTCGAGGAATTTGAGCCGACCGCCAGGCTGGTCGACATAGGTCTCGAGGAAGCGGTCGTGGATGCGCTTGGCCGGCACTTCCTTGCCTTCCGCGTCGGTGATCGCCTGGATCTCCTGGCTGAACTCGATCTGCAGATTGCGCGGCAGGTTGAGACCGTAATCGGCCTGCAGCACATAGGCGATGCCGCCTTTGCCGGACTGCGAGTTGATGCGGATAATAGCCTCGTAGCTGCGCCCGACATCGGCCGGATCGATCGGCAGGTAGGGCACTTCCCAGACCGGCGTATTGGCTTTCTTCAGCGCCTTCATACCCTTGTTGATGGCGTCCTGGTGTGAGCCGGAAAAGGCGGTGTAGACGAGTTCGCCGACGTAAGGATGGCGCTCGGGGATCTTCAGCTGGTTGGAATATTCGTAGACATCCTTCATCCGGTTGATGTCGGAGCAATCCAGATGGGGATCGACGCCTTGCGTGTACATGTTGAGCGCCAGGGTGACGATGTCGACATTGCCGGTGCGTTCGCCATTGCCGAACAGCGTGCCTTCGACGCGGTCCGCACCCGCCATCAGGCCGAGCTCGGTGGTTGCGATGCCGGTGCCGCGATCATTGTGCGGGTGCAGAGAAATCAACAGGTTTTCGCGGTTGTCGAGGTTGCGGCACATCCATTCGATGCGATCGGCATAGATGTTGGGCGTCGACATTTCGACCGTCGACGGAAGGTTGATGATTAGCTTGTTGTCGGGCGTCGGCCTCACGATCTCGGTGACGGCGTTGCAGATCTCCAGCGCGACTTCGAGTTCGGTGCCGGTAAAGCTCTCCGGCGAATATTCGAAGCGATAGCCGCCACCGGCCTTCGCCGCCATGTCGGTGATCATCTTGGCCGCATCGGTGGCGATGCGCTTGATGCCGCCGACATCCTTCTCGAAGACGACGCGGCGCTGCAACTCGCTGGTCGAATTGTAGAAATGCACGATCGGGTTGGTGGCGCCCTTGAGCGCCTCGAAGGTGCGGGTGATGAGTTCGGGCCGGCACTGCACCAGCACCTGCAGCGAGACATCGGCCGGCACATTGCCTTGCTCGATGCACCAGCGGGCGAAATCGAAGTCGGTCTGCGAGGCTGAGGGGAAACCGATCTCGATCTCCTTGAAGCCCATGTCGAGCAGCAGCGCGAACATGCGCGCCTTGCGCTCATGGCCCATCGGGTCGATCAGCGCCTGGTTGCCGTCGCGCAAATCAACCGAGCACCAGACCGGCGCCTTGTCGATGACCTTGTTGGGCCAGGTGCGGTCGGTGAGGCCGACTGTCGGATAGGGCTGGTATTTGCGGGCGGCGCCCGGCATGTGGCCAGCCGCGCGTTTTACGCTTTCGGCTTCGCCGGATCGGATCTCTTCTCGTGCGTTCATCGTCTTGTTCTCCCGGCGGCTCACGGATCGGTCTTCGGACGGATTGAGAGCGAGCTGCGCCTTACCAGATTTTCGTTCGCTTGATGTGAAGTGCCAATTTTGAACTGGCCAAGGAGCGTGCGCGTAAGCGGCGGTTCGACCGCCGGGCGCTCCTTCAGCGAACCCGGCGATCGCCGATAAGGCCGAGAAGAAGCAAGGTCGATGCCAGCGCGCGAACGGTCTCGCCGGCAAAGCCGGTCGGACGGGAAGCGACGGAGGTGGCGCGCGTGTTCATGGCGGTTTTCATACAGGAGCGGCTATGGAGAGGCAAGTAGGCGCATTTGCGCCCATTCCAGGCCTCTTCCCCGCGCGCGGCAAATACGCCAGACTTGGTGTTGTTTCTGTGCGTGTCGTCGTTGCTTCGCAGTCCGGGCGACATGCATGGACGAGGTCGCGATGCCGGGGGAGGTCGCCCATGAATTTTGTTTTCTTCTCGCCGCATTTTCCCACCAACGGCGCCGATTTCTGCGACCGGCTGAAGAAGGCCGGCGCCACGGTGCTCGGCATTGGCGATGCGCCCTATGAGGCGCTGGACGGCAAGCTGAAGGCGGCACTGTCGGAATATTACCGCGTCGCCGACATGGAGGATTACGATCCGGTGTTCCGGGCTATGGGTCATTTCATCCACAAATGGGGCCGCATCGACCGTTTCGAATCGCTCAACGAGCACTGGCTGGAGCTGGAAGCCAACATCCGCACCGACTTCAACATTTACGGCACCAAGCTCGATTTCGTGAAGAATTTGAAGCGCAAGAGCCGCATGCGCGCCTTCTTCCGCAAGAGCGGCGTCGACACCATCGCGCAGCGCAAATGCTCCGACCGGGCAGGCGCCATGACCTTCATCCGCCGCGTCGGCTATCCCGTGGTGGTGAAGCCCGATTCCGGTTCCGGCGCCTCGAACACCTTCAAGATTTCCAACGCGAAAGAGCTTGACCAGTTCTTCCGGGACAAGCCCGAAGACGTGACCTTCGTCATGGAGCAGTTCATCGAAGGATTGGTGGTGACCTATGACGGGCTGGTCAACCGTGACGGCGAGGTGGTGCTTGCGGCCAGCCACCGCTACGACCAGAGCGTCATGGAGGTGGTCAACAAGGACCGCCACATGAGCTACACCTGCTTTCCCAGGATCAGTCCTGCGGTGGAGGAGGCGGGCAGGAAAATCCTGAAGGCGTTCGACGTGCGCGAGCGTTTCTTCCACATCGAGCTGTTCGAGACCAAGGACCGTGTCATCGCACTCGAGGTCAACATGCGGCCGCCCGGCGCGTGGATGACCGATGCGATCAACTACACGTTCGACATCGACGTCTATGCGGCGTGGGCCGACATGGTGGTCAAGGATGCCGCGGGCGGACCCTATGAGGGCAAGTATTTCACCGCCTATGCCAGCCGCAAGCAGCACCTCCACTATTTGCACAGCCATGAGGACGTGCTAGCCGCGCATCGCGACAAGATCGTCCACCATCAGCCGATAGAAAAGGTTTTCAGCCGCGCCATGGGAAATTACGCCTACCAGATGCGCTCGAAGGACGAAGCAGCGCTGCGCGAGGCCGTCGCCTATATTCACGCGGAAAAGGCTTAAACGCGATGGACATTTCCTATCACAAGAGCTTTGCCCGCAATCTCGGCCGCGACATGGAATACAAGCGCTACGGCCATGCGGGCCGGCCGGTGGTCGTGTTCCCGACCTCACAAGGGCGGTTCTATCAGTTCGAGGATTCCGGCGGGGTGGGGGCGCTGGCCGAATTCATCGACACCGGCCGCATCCAGCTGTTTGCGGTCGACGGCATCGATTCGGAATCTTTCTTCAACAAGCATGCCGACGCCGCCCACCGCATCGGCCGCCACGAGGCCTATTTCCGCTATGTCCGTGAGGAGGCGTTGCCGGAGTTTCTGGCGACCGCCGAGCAAGCCAATGGCGGACGCAAGCTGAAGCCGCTGTTCACCGGCTGCTCGATGGGCGGCTACCACTCCTCGAATTTCGTCTTCCGCTTTCCAGAACTCGCCAGCGGCGTCATCGCGCTGTCGGGCGTCTATTCGGCGCACGACTTCTTCGGCAAGGCGCTGGAAGGCGACATTTTCTACAACTCGCCGCTCGACTATCTGCCTGGCATTGTCGACCCCAAGCTCTTGGCGCGGCTGAAGGCGCTGCGGATGATCTTCTGCTGTGGGCAGGGCGCCTGGGAAGAGCGCATGCTGGTCGAGACGCGCAAGCTGGAACAGATCCTGCGCGACAAATCCATTCCCGCCTGGGTCGACTATTGGGGCGGCGACGTCAGCCATGACTGGCCGTGGTGGCACAAGCAGCTGGTCTATTTCTTCGGCCGCTGGCTGGATGACGATCTGATGCATAGATTGGACTGATGGCCACACCCGATCCCATCCGCCGCTTTGTCGAAGCCACCAATGAAGGTGACACCGAAGCGTTTCTCGACACGTTCGTGTCGGATGCATCCTTGACCGACTGGGGACGATCCTTCCACGGCCGCGAGCAGATTGCGCGCTGGAACCAGTCGGACAATATCGGCGTGAAGTCCAATCTGCGCATTGTCCGCATCGCCGAGGCCGATGGCAGCTACCACGTCCGCATCGCCGTCACAGGCGAAGGCTTCAACGGCGAAGGGGACATGGTCTTCACGCTGGACGGCGACCGCATAGCGAGCCTCGTCATCAGCTGAGATCGCCTATCCTTCCTGGCATATCGGCAGAGGAACGGTTTCGTCCTCCACGGTCGATCCGCGGCGCAGGCCGAGGAAGACAACAAGCGCGGTGACGATGGTGATTGCCGCCAGCACGATCAGCAGCCTGTCGAACGCCGTCTCGTAGGCCTGGACCAAGACCGTGGCTCCGGCTGCCGGCAAGCGGGCTGCCGCTTCGCCGACATTGCCGGTCACCAGCCGCTGGGCGGCGGCGGTTGCGCTCGGGGAAGACGCTATTCCATGATCCGCCAGTTGTGCAGCCGTGAAACCCGACAGGACAGCCATGACGATCGCCAGAGCCACGCCCTCGCAGGCGACGCGGGTGGTGTTGAAGATGCCGACCGCCATGCCGGCGCGCTCCTTCGGCACGACGCTGACGGCAAGTCCGTCCATCAGCCCCCAGGGCAAAGCGATGCCGATGCCGATCAATATCAGCGGCGCCACGAGGGCGAGGGCGACCGGCGGGGTTAGGCTCAGCCAGACAAGGCCGGCGGCGGCGATCAGCAGGCCGACGCCGCAGATCGTCGCCGGAGCGATCCAGCGCGCCACCTGGCCGGCAAGCAGGGGCAGGATCAACAGCGGTCCCGACAGGCAGATCATCAATTGCCCGGCCTCGATCTCGCTCATCCCCTCAATGCCGATGAAGCGGATCGGCAACAGCACGAGCAGGACGACGAAGCCATAGGCGGGGGCAGCCGCCAGAAACTGGACGCCGACGAAGCGGGGAAAGCGGAACAGCGAAAGATCGAGCATCGGCCGGCCCGCGCGCCGCTCGACGATGACGAAGGCGGCAAAGAAGAGCGCAGCGATGGCAAGCAGCCCGATCACGAGCGGATCGGTCCAGCCACTCTGCGGCGCCTGAAGCACGCCGTAGGTCAGCGCGGCCAGTGCAATCGTGAAAGTGCCGGCCCCCGCCCAGTCGAGGCCAGTCGCATCGGGGTCGCGCGATTCCTTGATTGTGCCCAGACCCAGTAGCGCGGCGGCAATCGCAAGCACTGCCACCAGAACGAAGATCGACCGCCAGCCGAATGCTTCGATGATGAGGCCGGAGGCGACCGGACCGAAGGCGAGGCCAATGCCGAAACTGGTGCCGAGGAAGGAAAAGGCGCGCAACCGCAATTGCCCCTCGAATTCCTGGGCAAGCGCGGAGGCGCCGCCCGCGAAGGCGGCGGCACTGCCGAGCCCTTGCGCAGCCCGAAGTGTGTCGAACCAGACGATGTCAGGGGCCAGCATCGCGCCCAGCGTGGCCAGGACATAGAGGCCGAGGCCAACAATGAACATCCGCTTGCGGCCATGATTGTCGGCGAGCGCGCCCAGCGCCATCAGGGTGGCGCCAAAGGTCAGCATGAAAGCGTTCGTCACCCAGTTGAGCGCGATCGGGCTGCCGCCGAGATCGGCTGCAATGCGCGAGAGTGCGACGGCCGGTCCGGTGAAGGTCAAGGGCATGGTCATGGCGGCAAGGCATACCGAAAGCAGAACGAGCCATGGCGCGGCGGCGCCGTTTGTGGTCTTCGAAGTCATGGGTTTTCCTATCTGAAGCAGGATCCGCCGGTGTGCCGTTGGGAGCGCAGCACCGGTCGCAACGGCAAGATAGGCCCGCGACATTACGAGAAAAATAGTATTAAATCTCCAGATATACCGGACTGAAACGCTCGAATGGAGAGATATGATGGAACGCCTCAACGGCCTTCTGGCCTTTGCCCGCACCGCCGAGTTCGGCAGTTTCATCGCCGCCGGCCGAACGCTTGGCATCTCGGCGTCGGCCGTCGGCAAGAGCGTCGCCAGGCTCGAGCAGGATCTCGGCGTGCGGCTGCTGCAGCGCAGCACGCGCCGTGTCGGACTGACCGAAGAGGGCAAGCTGTTCAACGAGCGGGTGCGTCGCATCCTCGACGACATCGACGATGCCGAGGCGATGCTGTCGCGGACGCGGGAAACGCCGCATGGGCGGTTGCGCGTTTCGACGCCGATCGTGACCTATCACCTGCTGTTGCCGGTGCTGTCGGAGTTCATGGCGTGCTATCCCGAAATCGAACTCGACATCGATTTCAACGATCGCATCGTCGACCTCATCGACGAAGGCGTCGACATCGCAATCCGCAGCGGCGAGCTGCCGGATTCGCGCCTGGTGGCACGGCCGCTTGCGCCCTTCCGGCTGCTGTTGTGTGCAGCACCTTCCTACCTCGAGCAGCACGGCAACCCGAGCGGACCGGACGATCTCGTGAACCATTACGGCATACGCTTCCGGTTTCCAAACAGCGGAAAGCTGCAGGGTTGGCCGTTCATCGGCGGCAGTGTCGAGCCGCAGGTCCGCTCGATGCTGACCTGCAACAACACCGAGGCGCTGAAGGGCGCCACGATGGCCGGGCTCGGCATCAGCTCCATGCCCGATTTCCTGGTCCGCGAGGCGCTGCGCGATGGGCAATTGCGCACTGTGCTGGACGACCATGTCGACGGCCGCGGCCAGTTCCGGATGCTGTGGCCGTCAAATCGCCATTTGTCGCCGAAGGTTCGCGCGTTCGTCGATTTCCTCCCCGACCGGCTTGCCGCGACGCTGAGCGGCTCGTAGTCCTTCGCGGCGCCGATGGCGATGACGAAGACGGCGAGGGACCAGCGCTACTTCTCAGTAGGTGGCCCGTCCGCCCGACAGGTCGAACGTTGCGCCAGTGGTGAAGGAATTTTCGTCCGAGAGCATGAAGGCGATCATCGCGGCCGCCTCTTCGACTTCGACAAACCGCCCGCGTGGCACCTTGCCCAGCATGTAGGCCACCTGGGCCTCGGTGAGCTGTTCGAGGATGCGGGTGCGGGCGGGCGACGGCGTCAGCGCGTTGACCGCGATGTCGTGGCCGGCAAGCTCCTTGCCGAGCGATTTGGTCAGCGCGAGCACACCCGCCTTGGCGGCCGAATAGGCGGCGGCGTTCGGATTGCCTTCCTTGCCGGCGACAGAGGCAATGTTGACGATGCGGCCGTAGCTGCGCGCGATCATACCGGGCACCAGGCGCTTGCAGCAGTAGAAGACACCGTTGAGGTCGATGTCGATGATCTGGCGCCACGCGGCAGGATCATAGTCCACCACGGTAGCCGCCGGTCCGGCAATGCCGGCATTGTTGACGAGCAGATCGACCGGGCCGAGCGAGCGCTCGGTTTGCGTCGCGGCGCTGTCCACGGCCTCGATCAGCGATTGATCGCACAGCAAAGCCTCGATCCGACCGAGCGGGGCGAGTTCGGCGACGGCGTTCTTCATCGCAGCCTGGTCGACATCCCAGATGGCAACGCTGGCGCCCGACGACAGCAGGCGCCGGGCAACAGCAAGGCCGATGCCTTGCGCGCCGCCCGTCACCACGGCGACACGGCCTGAGAGATCGACGGCATTCACGCGACGGTTCATGGGCAGTTTCCTCTTCCCGGATACTTGAATTCGTAACTCAGTCCCTGACGGCTCTCGCCACCAGCCGCGCGATGCTTGGGCCGGCGATGAGCACGACCAGGAAGCGGGCCGATTGCAGCGCCATGACGAAGGAGATGTCGACGTTCTGCGCGGCGGCGGCGATGATGGCGACGCTGTCCATGCCGCCGGGGCTGGTGGCGAGATAGGCGGTCAGCGGATCGATGCCGAGGACATGGCTGATCAGCCAGGCGAGACCGCCGCAAAAGGCGATCAGCACGACGATCGAACCGACGATCTGCGGCAGTGCCCGCGTCGCATGGCGCAGGATTGCCCGGGTGAAGTTCAGACCGATCGACCAGCCGACCATCGCATAGGAGAGTGCCAGCAGCCATGGCGGCAATTGCATCGCCACGCCAAAGCCGAGATGGATGATGGTACCGAAGATGAAGGTGCCGAGGAAGAAGGGCGAGGGCAATCGGCACAAGCGGCCGAGCAGGCCGCCGACCAGCGCCACGCCGAGCGTGGCGGCAAAGGCCATTGTGTCGATCGGCGGGAACCAGACAATGGCTGGGATTTCAACGCCGGAGGTGTCGACCCACATCTTGGCCACGAGTGCCGCCGTCATCGAGACGAAGATCACGCGCAGATACTGCATGAAGGCAACGAGGCGCTGGTCGGCGCCAAAGGCGCCCGCCATCAGAACCATGGCGGTGGCCGCACCCGGCGAAGAGCCCCAGACCGCAGTGGTGCCGGGCAGAATCCGCCAGCGGCTGATCAGCCAGCCGAGCAGGCTGGACGCCGCAAGGGTCGCCAGCACCACGACGAGGAACAGAGGCCATTCCTTGTAGAAGACCGAAAAGATGTCGGCGGAGATCGACGCCGCTACAAGGCAGCCGACGACGGCCTGGGCGGCGCCGAACAGCGGGCGCGGCACGCGCACCGTAGCGCCGTTGGTGCCGGCAAGGATGGCCGCCAGCATCGGCCCGATCAGCAACGCCGCAGGCAGTGCGGCATATTCCAGCGCGCTGGCAAACAGCAGCGAGAAAATCAGCAGCACCAGCCACTGCCGGACAGGGCGCATGCGCGCCATGCGTTCGACGGCCGGCTGGTCTGGCGAGGAGTCCATATCTGGGTCTTAGACCTGGAGAAGAGAAATGCGAACCCCGCCCGCGAACAGAATTCAGGGTCTGCGTTGCTTTCGGATGTCAGCCGGTTTTGGTCTGGGGCAAACCGAAACCGCCGGCGGGATGGGTCTCGACCTGGAATTCGAAGCCGGCGATGATCGGCCGTGCCTTGGCGATCGCGGCCTGGACTTCGGGCAGTTGCAGCGACGCCTTGTGGCTCGCGGCGTCGGTCCACACTTCGGTTACCCAGATGGCGTCGGCATCCGCCGGATCGCGGGCGATGACATAACTCAGGCAGCCGGGCATGGCGCCGGTCGAGGCGAGCAGGACGTCCATGATCGCGTCGCGCTGGCCGCGCGCCGCCCGCATCTTGCCGATCAGTCCGTACATTGCCTTACGTCTCCCCTTCAAACCTCAGCAACGCTCGCACGACATGCATCGTTGCGAGACGCAGTATGCAATTGACCGCTCAAGGCATCAACTGGCCACCGTTCACCTCGATCACCTGGCCGGTGATGTAGCCGCTCAGGAGATCGGACGAGAGGAACAGATAGGCGCCGACGCAGTCTTCGGCCGTGCCGGCGCGCCCCTGAGGAATGGTGGCGACCATGCCCTTGATCTGTTCGTGGGTGGAATAGCGCTCATGGAATGGCGTCAGGATCGTACCCGGCGCCACGGCGTTGACGCGGATGCCGAAGCCGATCAGCTCCTTGGCCATGCCGCGGGTGACGTTGGAGACGAAGGCCTTGGCCGAGCCGTAGAGCCCGGCGCCGCCACCGGCGCCATTGCGCGCGGCGATCGACGAGGTGTTGACGATGAAGCCGCCCTGCTTCTTCAGCCATGGCATCGCCTTGCGTGACGCCGTCAGCACCGAGCGGGCGTTGAGGTCCATCACCGCGTCGTAATGCGCCTCGGTCTGCTCGGCATAAGGCACGCGGCCAAGCATGCCGCCGGCATTGTTGACCAACCCGTCGAGCCGGCCGAAATGCTCAGCACTTTCCTCGACGACGCGCTCGACATCGGCGGCCGCTGAGAAATCGCCCTGTGTCAGGAACACCTCGCCGCCGCCATCGCGAATGGTCTTGGCAAGCTTCTCGGCCGCGTCGCGGCTCGAATTGTAGTGCAGAGCGACCCGGCTTTTCTGCTCGGCATAGGCCAGTGCGAGGGCTGCACCAATGCCGGTCGAGGCGCCGGTGACCAGCACCGCCTTGCCGGCAAGATCTGGGATGACAAGAGCGGTCGCGGTCATGGGCGTTTTTCCTCCGGAATGTCTGCTCTCCCTTCGCAGGCTCTCGTTGCCGTCACGTTCAAGTCCATGGCGGCTTATGGCCTGAGATAGGCGTAACCCTGGCGCTGCAGTTCGGCGAGCTTGACGACGCCGCCCTTGTCGGCGGCGTGGAAGCCCTCGAGCAGGTCGGCAAGCGTGATCTCCATGCCTTTCATGGTGTTGCCGCACGCCTGCGGTTCAAGACCTTGCTGCACCAGACTGGCGAAGCGTCCCGAGATCGCCGCCGATATGCCTTTCGATTTGAAGGCGGCAAGGGCTGGACCATGCACGACCAGCACGATGTCGACATTGCCGCCGGTGCCTTCATAGTGGTTCTTGATGTTGCCGAGCACGAAATTGACCTTGTCGACATCGCTGAGGTGATAGGCAACCTTCGGCTTGTCTTCGGCAGCGGCCGCCCGGCTCAACCCGAACAGGCCGGCGGCGCCGGCAAGGCTGGCCCGGAACATGTCGCGTCGGCGCATAGCATCCTCCTCGTCCTGGCGCCCACCGCAAATTGCGTGGCTGCGGCCATCATCCTAGCATAAACTGACGTTACGTCCTGTCGATGCGAGGGAGGGGTCCAATGGCATTCAGGAAGTGGAAGACGATTGCCGGAGCGGGATTTGGCGCGGTGTTGTTCAGTGCGCTTGCCGGAACCGCACATGCCGACGAGAGGCCAGGGCTCACCGAACTCAGCCCGAATGGCGCCGATGCCTGTTTCGGCCGGGTCTATGACGCAGCCCACCTCAAGGCGCATCCCAAGCAGAAGGTGGCACGGATCTTCTTCCTCTATGGTCATGATCCGGTGAGCCATCCGAACGAGGAGCCGATGGCTAACGCCGATACCTCCTACAATGGTTTTCTCACCACCACCGTGCGCGGCGCCAAGACGCCGCAATGGGCCGGCGGCTGGTGCAATCACGAATCCGAGGACGGCAAATCGGGCCCGATCCGCTGCGGCATGGACTGCGACCGCACCATGGCTTCCCTGAAGCTCGACGACAAAGGCCGCCTGATCATTACCGATGTCTCGTCCGATCTCTATCTCGACGCCGGATCGGAAGACGAACTCGGCGAAGCGGAGTATGACCGGCAGGCGCTGGGCTCAGAGGACGACAATTTCCGCCTCGACCCGATGCCGGCGGCGACCTGCAAGGCCGAATTCGCCAAGATCGATCCGATCGATCCGGCGCTTGGCGCGCCTTTGCGCGAACGGCTGAAGCCGGACCAGCCCTTCTGCTTCGGCCGCGACTACGATGCCGCGCATCTGAGCTCTCATCCCGACCAGGTGACGCAGTCGATCCGCGTCTTTCGCGGGCCGGTCGAACTGGCGTCCTTCGCCTCAGGCGGCGATGTCGCCAACTGGCCCGACGGCGCCGACATCGCCGTCTCGGTGACCACCAGGAAGAACGGAACCAAGGTCACGCAGACCTATTCGTGTCAGGGCGAAGCCGACCAATGGCGCTGCGCTGCCAGTCCGAAGATGAGCAATTTTTCCTGCGACATCAGCCAAAAGGAAATCTACCTCAAGCGCGGCGCCAACGGCACCATGATGCTGGCCAACCCCAACAGCAGCCTGGCGATCGTCGACCTGTGCTCGAAGGCAGCGGACGGCAAGACCGCGTCCGATGACAAGGTTTATCGGCTGGAGTCGATGCCGCAATCGGCCTGCGCCCCGTAAGGCCTATCGACATTCAGGTGAGGCCGGCCTGCGAACGGCGGCTTCCTGCGCTTCCGGTGCCCACGTACTTCAAGTACGCTCCGCTCCGGTTCTCGAAAGCCACCATTCTCGACTCGGCCTGACCTGAATCTCGACAGACCTTCGCACCTAGCGCTGGGCTACGCGAACGGCACCGCCGTTGTGCCTTTCGGCAGCTTCGCTTCATCATCCGGTTCGACATGGATGGTGACGCGCACCGAGGGGATTTCGGCTTTCAGCGCATCCTCGATGCGGTCGCAGATAACGTGGCTGGCGCCGACGGTCATGTCGGCGTCGACGACCAGGTGGAACTCGATGAAGGTGGCGCGGCCGGCTATGCGGGTCTTGAGGTCATGAACCTCCAGCGCGCCCTTGCAATTGGCCGAGATAGTGTCGCGGATATGCATGTGTTCCTGCGTGTCGACGGCGCGGTCCATCAGCCCGTTCATCGACGAGCCGATGACATGCCAGCCCTGCCACAGGATGTTGAGCGCCACGATGACGGCAAGCGCCGGATCGAGGATTTGCCAGCCGGTCAGGATTGCGCCGACGAGACCGCCGAAGACGCCGACGGAAGTCACCACATCGGTCATGATGTGGCGGCCGTCGGCAACCAGCGCCGGTGATTTTGCGCTGCGGCCGGCGCGGATCAGCGTCCAGGCCCAGAAAGCGTTGATGACGGTGGCGACGCCGTTAATCCCCAAGCCTTCCCAAGGCTGTTCAAGCGGCGTCGGCGCCTGCCAGGAGCGCCAGACCTCGCTGAGGATCAAAAGTGCTGCCAGCACAATCAGCACGCCTTCCAGCACGGCCGAGAAATACTCGGCCTTGTGGTGGCCGAATGGATGGTCCTGGTCGGCCGGCTTGTAGCTGACCTGGATCGCCCAATAAGCGGCGGCCGAGGCGATGACGTTGACGATCGATTCCAACGCGTCCGAATAGAGCGCGACGGAGCCCGTGATGTACCAGGCGGCAAGCTTCAGCGCGAGCACGACGCAGGCGACGACGATCGACCAGAAGGCGAGGGCGGCGACCCTTTGCTTGGCCGCCTCCTTTGCCGCGATCGCCGTCACGCTGTCCGCTGCGGCCATACCGGTCAGGCCGCCTTTTCCTTGGCCTTGCGCGGCAGATGCGCAACGATGTTCTCGATGATGCGCATGCCGGCATTGTGGCCGAGCGTCATGATCGATTCCGGATGGAACTGCACGGCGGCGATGGGCTCCTTGCGATGCTCGAAGGCCATGATGACACCGTCCTCTGTCTCGGCGGTGACAACGAAGCCGTCGGGCAGCCGTACCGGATCGGCAAAGATCGAGTGGTAGCGGCCGACGGTGACTTCCTTGGGCAGGCCGGAGAAGATGATGCCGGGCTTGGAGACACGGATGCGCGACGGCTTGCCGTGCATCGGCACATGCAACTGCCTGAGCTCGCCGCCATAAGCCTCGGCCAGCGCCTGCAGGCCAAGGCAGACGCCGAAGATCGGCAGGTCGCGGGCCCTGGCCTTCTTGATGGTCGCGGCGCAGTCGAAATCCTTCGGCGTGCCGGGTCCCGGCGACAGCACGACGAGGTCGGGCTTCAGCCGCTCGAAGACCTCCTCCGGCACTGGCGTGCGCACGGTCGAGACATTGGCGCCGGTTTGGCGGAAATAGTTGGCCAGCGTGTGGACGAAGGAGTCCTCGTGGTCGACGAGCAGGATGTTGACGCCGTCGCCGACGCGCGCGGTGGTGCGTTCGGCGCCGGCGGCGTTGCCTAATTTGGCGTCGCGGATGGCGGAGAGCATGGCGGATGCCTTCAGTTCGGTTTCGGCTTCTTCTTCCTCGGGGATGCTGTCGAAGAGCAGCGTGGCGCCGGCGCGCACCTCGGCAATGCCATCCTTGATGCGGATGGTGCGCAGCGTGAGGCCGGTGTTCATGTCGCCGTTGAAATTGACCATGCCGACGGCACCGCCATACCAGGCGCGCGGGCTCTTCTCATTCTGCTCGATGAAGCGCATGGCCCAGAGTTTCGGCGCGCCGGTGACGGTGACCGCCCAGGCATGCGAAAGGAAGGCGTCGAAAGCGTCCATGCCTTCGCGCAGCCGCCCTTCGATGTGATCCACCGTGTGGATCAGGCGTGAATACATCTCGATCTGGCGGCGGCCGATGACGCGGACCGAACCCGGATCGCAGACCCTTGACTTGTCGTTGCGGTCGACGTCCGAGCACATGGTCAGCTCGGATTCATCCTTCTTGGAGTTCAGCAGCTTCAGGATCTGCTCAGAGTCGGAAATGGCGTCGTCGCCGCGCTTGATCGTGCCGGAGATCGGGCAGGTCTCGACCCGGCGCCCATTGACGCGCACGAACATTTCCGGCGAAGCGCCGATCAGATACTCGTTTTCGCCGAGATTGATGAAGAAGGAATAGGGCGAGGGGTTGATCGACTTCAGCTTGCGCGAAATTTCGGAAGGCTGCGTCTCGCAACGCTCGTAGAACATTTGCCCGGGCACGACCTCGAACAAATCGCCGCGCTTGAAGCTATCCATCGCCTTGCGCACCAGATTGGCATATTCGCCGGGTTCATGGTCGCCGCGCGGCGGAATTCGGTCGGCGGTCTTGAACGGCTCGGCGATTTCGTCACGCGGCAGTCCCTCGGTCGAAAAACCTTCGCCGGAATAGTCGTAGCGGTCGGTCCAGGCCTTGGTCGAGTAATGGTCGACGACCAGGATTTCGTCGGGCAGGAACAGCACGAGGTCGCGCTGGCTCTGCTTGCGCTCGAGCTTGTAGTCGACCGGATCGAACTGGAAGGCGAGGTCGTAGCCGAAGGCGCCGTAGAGGCCGAGATTGGCGTCTTCGTCGGTCTTGAACAGAGCGGTGATGGCGCGCAACACGGTGAAGACCGAGGGAACGCGGCTGCGCTCTTCCTCAGTGAAGACCCGGCCTGGTTTGGCGACATCGAGGCGGATCAGCTTTTTCGAGGTTTCAGTGACTGTGACTTCGCTCAAGCTGGCGAGCGCCTTGCCGATTACAGGCAACAGCACCTCGCCACGGCCGTTCAGCGCCTCGATGCGCATGGCGCGGCCGCGCGCGGAAATCACCAGCGGCGGATCGATGATGGCCGTATCCCAGCGCGTGTAGCGGCCGGGATATTCGTAGTTTGAGGAAAACACGGCCCCGCGGCGCGAATTCAGCCCGTCGACATAGGCGTCGATCGCGCCGGCATAGGGCTTGTCGTGGCGCTCGCGGGTAATGGTGACGCCGCCCGCGGTCACGAAGCGTTCCGCGCCGTTTTCCAGAACCTTCATTGTCGTCATTGCCGTCTCCATCTGGCTTGTTGGGCAACGGACCCGGGACTGGCTTTGAAAAAACAAATGGCCGCCCGGACATTCCGTTGCGGCCACCTTCTATTTTCACGCGCACGCGTTCGAACAGGCCGCTGTCAGCGAGCCCACCAC
Source organism: Mesorhizobium sp. CNPSo 4688 (assembly GCF_057784295.1). Classification (NCBI taxonomy): domain Bacteria; kingdom Pseudomonadati; phylum Pseudomonadota; class Alphaproteobacteria; order Hyphomicrobiales; family Phyllobacteriaceae; genus Mesorhizobium; species Mesorhizobium sp. CNPSo 4688. The sequence continues at coordinate 343,857 of NZ_JBWLUY010000007.1, read as the reverse complement.
CAAACGGTCTTGATCGAACGCATGTTCATGGGCGAAATCCATAGCGGCGAAAAGCCGGATGCGCAACAGGTTTGAAAGGCCAGCTTGTGGCCGCCGCTTCCGGGGCTCATGGCACATCGTCAGGGCCGGCGTTCCTGCCTAGACTAACCACCCAACATCGAGAAGACGGGAAGACACCGATGACCGACCAGATCGAGCGCGCACGCACGTTCCATTCCCTCCACGTCAAGGGAAACCCGATCGTTCTCTACAATGCCTGGGATCCGGGCTCGGCAAAGATCGTCGAGAAAGCCGGAGCCAAGGCGATCGCCACCGGAAGCTGGCCGGTGGCGGCCGCCTTCGGCTATGCCGATGGCGAGAAAATCCCTAGGGAATTGGCGCTGGACAACATCAAGCGCATCGTGGCGGCGGTCGACCTGCCGGTGACCATGGATCTCGAGGGCGGTTACGGCGTCGAGCCGGAAGCCGTTGCCCGCACCGTGACGCTTGCGCTGCAGGCCGGCGCCATCGGCTTCAATTTCGAGGACCAGATCGTCGGCGGCACTGGCCTGCACGACATCGCCGTGCAGGTGAAGCGGATCGAGGCGGCGGCGGCAGCGGTGAAGGCTTCGGGCATTCCCGCCTACATCAACGCCCGCACCGACATCTTCCTCAAGGCGAAGCCGGATGCGCATGACAAGGGCCTGCTCGACCAGGCGATCGAGCGGGCAATGGCCTATGAAAGGGCCGGCGCGAGCGGTTTCTTTGCGCCGGGTCTTGGCGATGAGGGGCTGATCGAGGCGCTCTGCAAGGCCACAGCGTTGCCGGTCAACATCATCGCGCTGGCGCATGTGCCGCCACGCCAGCGGCTGGCCGAGCTCGGCGTCTCCCGCATCAGCCACGGGCCTGTGCCCTACCGGCAGATGGCCGAATGGCTGGAGGCGAAAGCGCGGCTGGCGATCTCGGGCTAGGTCAGTCCTCCAGCGTCCCCGACCGCGCATCAGCGCTCTTCTTGTCGCCGACGAGTTTCAGCAGATCCTCGCCGGCGCGGATGATGCGGCGCGCGCGGCGGGTCAGAATGATGCCGTCCTGCGGGGCAAATACTTCCGTGCGGCCGCCCGTCTCGCCTGGTGTGTGGACGATGGTGGCGAGGCGTGCGCCCTTGGCGACGCGGTCGCCGGGCTTCACGTCGTAGAGCACGGCACCCGCCCGGGGTGCCGGCATCATGTCGATGTTTTCCAACGGTGCAACGAAACCAGTGAAAGGACCTGGTGCGGGTAGGGCCGGGTCGGCGATCACGCCGCGCGCCACCAGCAGCCGGTAGAGACCTTCGGCATCGGATGCGGCCAGCCCGCCGTCGACATCGAGCATCCCGCGATATTCGACCGTGGTGGCGACGCGCCGCTCGAACTTCGCCACGCTGGCGGGGACGTTCTGGTAGGGCATGATCGTGGCGCCCTCGAAGGTCCCGTCGTTGTCTTCGCTCCACAGCACCACCGCATCGATGCCCATGGCGGCGGCGCAATCGGCCATTGCCGGCCACAGGCTGGTGTGGACGTAGAGATAGGCCAGCCCTTCATCGTCACAATGCAGATCAAGCACGATGTCGTGGCCGATGGAAAGTTGCAGCAGCCGCGTCTTCAACTGCTGGTCGGCCGTTCCGAACCTGGTGTCCGGCAACAGTGCGGTGTCAGGCGCGGCAAGCAGCGGAAAGGCACGGTTGAAGTTGGTGCGGGTGCCGAGATGAAAGCGGCCCTGATGTTCGCCGAAATGATATTGAGCGCGGCCGATCGGGTTGGCCCAGGGCACGACCGTGATGTTGCCCTTGATGCGCCCCTCGGCTTCGGCCTTGTTCAACGCCGGCATCAAGGCGTCGATGGCGACGACGCCCGGCAATTCGCCGGCATGGAGTGCCGACTGCAGATAGGCAGAGGGCGCTGACTTGTCGGCGCCGGTGAAGCGGAATGCCGGGAATTCGTAGAAAACGCCTTCGCTGTCGCCGGAAATGCGTTCGATCGATTTCTGCATGGGATGCCTCCAAGAAAGAGGCAGAACACATGCACCTTTGCCGGAGGGCTGTCGATTGGTCCAGTTCGCGGCGCTATGGGCGCAATATCATTCCGCGGCAGCCGGAACGGCCACAGGAGCTGAGCGTTCAAGCGCCTGCGAGACAACGGCCACGGTGACGGCCAGCAGCGCCAGAACCGCGCCGACCAGCGGCAGGTGAGCGTAGGAGACTCCCGCCGAAAGGGCCAATCCGCCGATCCAGGCGCCACCGGCATTGCCGACATTGAAGGCGCCCTGGTTGAGCGTGGCGGCGAGGTTCGGCCCTTCCGAAGCCGCCTCGACGACGCGGATCTGCAGCGGCGGCACGACGACGAAGATGAGCAGGCCCCACAGGAAGACGACGCCGATGGCGACGCTGGCGATGGCGCCGAACTGCATGAAGCCGACAAACAGCAGGGCCATCAGCAGCAGCGTGCCGATCACCGTCGGCATCAACTTCCAGTCGGCCAGCCGGCCGCCAATGACATTGCCGATGGTCATGCCGGCGCCGAACAGCAAGAGCACCCAGGTGACGGCCGAGGTGGACAGGCCGGAGACGTCGGTGAGGTAGGGCTTGATGTAGGTGAAGACGGCAAACAGGCTGGCCGAGGACAGCGACGCGATCAGCATGGCGAGCCAGACCTGCAATTTGCCCAGCACGCGCAACTCGCCGCGCAAGCCGCCACCGCTCGGTTGGGCGACGTCGGACGGCACCAGCCAGGCGATGGCCGCAACGGAGAGCAAGCCGATGCCGACGACGGCGAGGAAGGTTGAGCGCCAGCCGAAGGCTTCGCCGAGCGCAGTGCCGGCAGGGACGCCCAGAATGTTGGAGAGCGTCAGGCCGGCGAACATCAATGCAATGGCGCTGGCGCGCTTGTTGCGCGGCACCAAGCTGGCGGCAACGACCGAGCCGATGCCGAAGAAGGCGCCATGGCCGAAGGCGGTGAAGACGCGCGCAGCCATCAACAGCCAGTAGTTGGGCGCGATGGCGCAAAACAGATTGCCGACGACGAACATCGCCGTCAGCGCGACCAGAACCGGCTTGCGCGGCAAATGCGCGGTGGCCATGGCGACGATCGGCGCGCCGAAGACGACGCCGAGCGCATAGCCGGTGACCAGCAGTCCGGCCGAGGGGATCGACACGCCGAGATCGGCGGCGACCTCCGGCAGCAGGCCCATGATGACGAATTCGGTGGTGCCGATACAGAAGGATGCAATGGCAAGCGCAAGGATCGGCAAAGGCATGGAACGTCCAGACTGAATCGGTTCAATTTCAGACTGAACGAGAAGCCATGCGGGGCGCAATGCACATTGCTGCAATGCACCGATGCAGAAAGCGCTGAGCTTGAAGCAGAGTTACGTCACACCAGCGGCTTCAGTTCCTGGGCGATGGTTGGCAACAGCTCCGAGACGTTGGGATGGATGTGCACAGCACGGGCCAGCGTATCGACCGGCGCCTTGGCATACATCAGGTCGAGCACGCAGTGCACCGCCTCGTCGCCGCCGGGGCCAAGCACGGAGCAGCCGAGGATCTCCCTGGTGTCGGCATCGACCAGGATCTTCATGAAACCTTGCGTCTGTCCCTTTTCGACGGCGCGGCCGACGCGGGTCATCGGCCGCTGGCCGACCAGCGCCTTGCGGCCGGATTTTTTCACCGCGGCCTCAGTCATGCCGCAGCGGCCGAGCGGCGGATCGATGTAGAGCGCATAGGCCTCGATGCGGTCGCTGACCTTGCGCGGATCGTTATCGAGCAGATTGGCGGCGACGATCTCATAGTCGTTGTAGGAGGTGTGGGTGAAGGCGCCCTTGCCGTTGCAATCGCCCATCGCCCAGATGCCGGGCACGCTGGTGCGCAGCTGGTCGTCGACGGTGATGTAACCGCGCAGATCGACCGCGACGCCGGCCTTGTCGAGGCCGAGGTCGTCGGTGTTGGGAGCGCGGCCGAGCGCCAGAAGCACGTGCGAGCCGACTGCCGGCGGTTTGCCGGATGAGAACGTCACGGCGATGTCGTTGCCCTGTTTGGCGAAGCCGATGTCGTCGGCGCCGACATGGACTTCTATGCCTTCGTTTTCGAGGATCGACAGGATCGCCGCCGATACGTCCTCGTCCTCGCGGCCGGTCAGGCGTGGGCTCTTCTCGATGACGGTGACTTCGCTACCGAAGCGGCGAAACATCTGTGCGAATTCGAGCGAAATGTAGCTGCCGCCGACGACGACGAGGTGGCGCGGCAAAATTTCGAGATCCATCATCGAGGAATTGGTGAGGTAGTCGATGTCGTGGATGCCGGGCAGGTCCGGCACCGAGGCGCGACCGCCGGTGTTGAGGAAGATCTTTTCGGCGGTCAAAAGGTCGTCGCCGACGCGCACGGTGTTGGCAGATTCGAAGCGCGCATGGCCACGATAGAGCGTGCATTTGTCCATGCCGGCGATCCAGGTTTCCAGCCCGGTGCGGGAGGCGCCCGAAACCTTGTCCTTGCGCGCCTTGATCGCCTTATAGTCGACGCCGACAGGCCCACTGAGCGTCACGCCATAATCGGCGGCGCGTCGGGCGAGATGCGCGGCATAGGCGCTCGCCACCATCGTCTTGGTCGGGATGCAACCGGTGTTGACGCAGGTGCCGCCGACCAGCTTGCGCTCGATCAGCGCTACGCTCATGCCGGCTGCGTTCAGCCTGCCGGCGAGCGGTGTGCCGGCCTGGCCGGCGCCAATGATGATGGCGTCGAAGGTTTTCGCCGTCATGCCACCGCCGCTACGATCAGCAGGCCGCCGATGATGGCCACCGCGTCCTCGATGAGAGCGGCGGGCCGATCCTGGCCGAAGGCGGCTGCCAGCCGGCCGCGCGCCTCGGCGCCGCCATAGGTGCCGATGACGGAGCCGATGGCGCCGGCGATCAGACCGCCAATGGTGGAACCGGCGGTGGCGCCGACCACAGCACCTGCAAAGGCGCCAAGCAGGATGCGGGCGCCGAATTGCTGCGGGACCTTGCGGCTCGGTGTCGACGGCAACTGGTCAGTGACCAGTTCGACGATGGCAAGGATGGTGAAGATGCCGACGGCGGCCCAATGGCCCATGAAGCTTGCCCAGGTGCCGGTAAGCGGCAGCCAGCCGAGATAAGCGCCCCAGGCGACGGCGGCCGGTGCTGTCATGGCGCGAAGACCGGCGATGATGCCGATCAGAAGTGCAAGCAGATAGAGCATGGTTGATCCCCTCAACGCAGAACCTCGGACGGTCCACGCGGCAAGCTAGCATAGGCCGGGCATTTGGACAGTGGGGTTTTCCCAGGCGGAGGATTGTGCTTTGGCAGGAGATCAGATTGGAGGCGTGGCCATGTCCGCAAGCGAGCGCACGAAGATGATTGCAGGCGAGTGGTACACCTGCATCGACGACGAGTTGGAAGCGCTGCGGGTGATCGCGCGCGATGCGGTGTTCGAGCACAATTCGCTGCCGCCCCGGCAGCGCGGCAACATCGGTCCGGCGCTATCGGCGCTGCTCGGCATCGCGGGCGAGGGCGCCCGCATCGAGGCGCCGTTCCATTGCGCCTACGGTTTCAATATCCATCTCGGCGCAGGCGCGTTTCTCAATGCCGGCTGCACCATCCTCGATAACGCGCCGGTGCGTATCGGCAACCGGACGCTGCTTGGCCCCAATGTGCAGATCTACTGCGCCGAGCACCACAAGGAGGCAGCAGGCCGTCAGGCGGGGCTGGAGATCGCCAGGCCGGTCACCATCGGCGACAGTGCCTGGATCGGTGGCAGCGCCATCATCCTCGGCGGCATCAGCATCGGCGATGGCGCCATTGTCGGCGCGGGTGCTGTGGTGACGCGCGACGTGCCTGACAACACCACTGTGGTCGGCAACCCGGCGCGGGCGGTCAAACGCGGCTGAATACGCGTCCGCCGATGATCAATGAGACAGCGCGGACATCGCCTGCTCGCCGGTCCGCCTGGAGAATTCGCGCCGGTACTGCGCCGGCGAGGTCCGCAGTCGTGCGGCAAAATGCTGGCGCAGCGAGGTGGCGCTGCCGAAGCCGGCTTCGAAAGCCACCATGTCCATCGATTTCTCGGTCGCTTCCAGCAGCCGTTGCGCCAGTTCGATGCGCTGGCCGGCCAGCCACTCGCCAAAGCTGGTGCCGATCGATTTCTGGAAACGGCGGGTGAAGGTGCGCCGGGTCAGGCCGGCGGCCTCGGCGACGCGGTCGAGGCTGTGCGTTTGCCCCAGCGTTGCCCGCACCGTGTCGAGCGCCTGGGTGAAGCGGTCAGTTGCCGGGGTTTTCGCCAGCGGGCGCTCGATGAATTGCGCCTGCCCGCCCTGTCGTTGCGGCGACAGCACGATGTGCCTGGCCAGCCGCAGCGCTACCTCGGCGCCATAGCGGGCGCGCACTATGTGCAGGCAGCAGTCGAGGCCGGCGGCGACGCCGGCCGAGGTGACGATGTCGCCATCGTCGACATAGAGCACGTCGGCGTCGACTTCGATTTCGGGATGCAGCGCCTGCAACCGGTCGGTGGAAGACCAGTGCGTCGCCGCCCGCCGGCCGGCAAGCAGCCCGGCGGCGGCGATGGCGAAAGTGCCGAGACAGAGGCCAACGATCAGCGCGCCGCGCCGGTTTGCGCGCGTAAGCGCTTCGAGGAGCGGGGTGGGAAGCGGGGCGTCGAGATCCTTCCAGCTGGGAATGATGACGATGTCGGCATCGTCGAACGCGGAAAGCCTATGCGGCACCGCGATCGTCAACCCGGCATCGGTGTGGATGGGCCCATCGTCGAGCGCGCAGACGCGAAAGTCGAAACGCGGCAGGCCGAGCTTGGTGCGGTCGGTGCCGAACACCACGCACGGCACGGAGAGGTGGAACGGGCTGATGCCGTCAAAGGCGAGGACGGCAATGATCGGATCAGTCACGGGCGTCTCCAGCAAATGAGATTGGATTGTCCCAATTCTTTCGAATGATGTCAATCGGGCCACTTTTGGCGGCCGGGCGATCCGCCTATTTTCCGCCCGTCCCATTCAAGCCCGAAAGGAAAACACCATGTCTGCCAACACCACGCCGCGCCGCGCACTGATCGTCATCGATGTTCAGAATGATTATGATGGCGGCAACCTCGCCATCCAGCATCCGCCGTTCCGCGACAGCGTCGTCAATGTGGCGCGCGCCATGGATGCCGCCGCTGCGGCCGGCGTGAAGGTGGTGGTCATCAAGCAGATGGCGCCCGAGACATCGCCGGTCTTCGCCAAGGGCAGCCATGGCGGCGAACTGCATCCCGAAATCGCCAGGCGCAAGCGCGACCACTATGTCGAAAAGAACTTGCCGAGCGCCTTCACCGGCACCGATCTCGAGGCGTGGCTGCGCGCCAATGCCATCGATACGATCACGGTCATTGGCTACATGACGCATAATTGCGACCTGTCGACCATCATCCACGCCGTCCATATGGGCTTTACGGTCGAGTTCCTCTCCGACGCAACCGGCTCGCTGCCCTATGCCAACAGCGCCGGCTATGCCTCGGCCGAGGAGATCCACCGTGTGGTGAGCATCATCCTGCAGTCGCGCTTCGCGGCCGTACTCAAGACCGCCGAATGGATCGACTGCCTGAAGACCGGTGCACTGCCCGAACGCGACACGCCCTATGCGTCCAACCAGCGGGCGCTGGCGCGCAACGCCGCATAGGCAAATCCGTCCCCGGAAAGCAAAAAAGGGCGGCCATTGGCCGCCCTTCTTGAATCTCGCAACGATCTCGAAATTTTTAGAACAGGCCTTCGATCTGGCCGATCTCGTTGAGGAAGATCTTTTCCGAGGACGGCACCTTGGGTAGGCCGGGCATGGTCATGACCTCGCCGCAGATGACAACGATGAAGCCGGCACCCGCCGACAGCCTGACCTCGCGCACCGGCACGGTGTGGCCGGTCGGTGCGCCGCGCAGGTTCGGGTCGGTCGAAAAGGAATACTGCGTCTTGGCCATGCACACCGGCAGATTGCCGTAGCCGGCCTGCTCCCAGGCGTGCAGTTGATCGCGTACCGACTTGTCGGCGATCGCTTCGGAGCCGCGATAGATGCGCTGGACGATGGTATTGATCTTCTCGAACAGCGGCATGGCATCGGGATAGAGCGGCGCGAACTGCGAGGCGCCGGATTCGGCGAGCTGCACCACCTTGTTGGCGAGGTCCTCGATGCCGGCCGAGCCCTTGGCCCAGTGCTTGCACAGGATCGCCTCTTCGCCCATCGAGGCGACGTAGTCCTTCATCGCCTGGATTTCGGCGTCGGTGTCGGAATAGAAGTGGTTGATGGCGACCACCGCCGGTACGCCAAACTGGCGGATGTTCTCGATGTGGCGGCCGAGATTGGCGCAGCCCTTCTTCACCGCTTCGATGTTTTCCTTGCCGAGGTCTTCCTTCTTGACGCCGCCATTCATCTTCATGGCACGCACGGTGGCGACGATGACCGCCGCCGCCGGCTTCAGGCCTGCCTTGCGGCACTTGATGTCGAAGAATTTTTCCGCACCAAGGTCAGCGCCAAAACCGGCTTCGGTGACGACATAGTCGGCAAGCTTCAGCGCGGTCGTGGTGGCGACCACCGAGTTACAGCCATGCGCGATGTTGGCGAACGGACCGCCATGGACGAAGGCCGGGTTGTTTTCCAGCGTCTGCACCAGGTTGGGCTGCATGGCGTCCTTCAAGAGCACCGCCATGGCGCCGTCGGCCTTGAGGTCGCGGGCATAGACCGGCGTCTTGTCGCGGCGGTAGGCGACGATGATGTCGCCGAGACGCTTTTCCAGGTCCTTGAGGTCGGTGGACAGGCACAGGATGGCCATCACTTCCGAGGCCACCGTGATGTCGAACCCGCCTTCGCGTGGAAAGCCGTTGGCGACGCCGCCGAGCGAACAGATCATCTCGCGCAGCGCGCGGTCGTTCATGTCCATGACGCGGCGCCAGACGACGCGGCGGGTGTCAATGCCGAGCTCGTTGCCCCAGTAGATGTGGTTGTCGATCAGAGCCGAAAGCAGATTATGCGCGGTGGTGATGGCGTGGAAATCGCCGGTGAAGTGGAGATTCATGTCCTCCATCGGCACGACCTGCGCATAGCCGCCGCCGGCCGCACCGCCCTTGACGCCAAAATTCGGGCCGAGCGACGCCTCGCGGATACAGACGATCGCCTTCTTGCCGATGCGGTTCAAGCCATCGCCGAGGCCGACGGTGGTCGTCGTCTTGCCTTCGCCGGCCGGCGTCGGGTTGATGGCGGTGACCAGGATCAGCCTGCCGTCCTTGTTGCCTTTAACCGACTTGATGAATTCTGCCGAGATTTTCGCCTTGTCGTGGCCGTAAGGCAGCAGATGCTCGGTCGGAATGCCGATCTTCTTGCCGATCTCCTGGATCTGCTTTTTCTTGGCGCCGCGCGCGATCTCGATGTCGGACTTCACTTCGGCCATGACGGCTTTCCTTCGGATTGGACGGTGGAGGGGACGGGTTTGATCTCACTCGCAGGCATGTTGGACCCGGGCGCGGGCATGTTCTAACCCTGTCGCAGCCACGGCGTCAACTTGCATGCAACTATGTTTCCTATGAAGAAAGTGTCTCCGCGGCCGGGCCGACCTGTCGCCGGTTCTTCCTGGCTCCGTTGCCGCGCCGTATAGAAGCCAGAGGACGCGTCGTTCCGCCGTCTCAAAACAGCCGCTCAATGCACGGAATGCGACAGAGGCGACGGCGCAAATTCGCCATCGCTGCTTGCGTTGCGATAAGGGCTACTGGGTCAGCACGTTGCTGATCTCGACCATGTTGGAGCGCACCCGCAGCACGTAGAAACCCATCGTCGTCAGGTGCGTCGGCATGATCCAGCCATCCTCGCGGCCATTGGCGATGATGAAGGGCTGTATGCGCAGCGCCGAGACGAATTGCGAATCCATTGTGTCCCACAGATTGCCGAGATGCTTTTCCTTGATCACGTCCTCGAAGTCGGCCTGGGCGCCCTTCATTAGGCCGTAATAGGCATAGAGCTGGCCATAGGCGAACCAGAAGCGGTCGTCGGCGCGGAAGTCGAACCAGCCATTGTTGTGGTTTTCGGCACGCTCCTTGAGGATCGCCGAGGTCGAACCGATGTCGGAGGAGATGCGGTCTATATACTGCTTCAGATTGTCGGCACGGGCGTCGAACGTCGCCTGGCAGGTGGCCAGGCGGGCGTTGAAGGAGCGCAGCTTGTTGACGGCATCGCGATAATAGCTCGGCGTCGGCGTCTTCGGTCCGAACGGGTTCAGGCCGAAATACCAGGTTTCCTCGTCGAACTGCAGATTGCCGCGAGCATCCTGCAGATCGGCGTCGATCTGCGATGTCGTACGCACGCGGCCGAGATTGTCGGCAAGCTCGGTGGCGGTGCGCCGCACCGCCTGGTTGATGCCGCGCTGGAACGAGGCCTTGTTGTCCATAAACGGCGTGTGATCCCAGTCGACGCCGAACAGCCCGAGCTTGTAGAGGATCATCGACGAGACCCAGGCATTCTGGTTGACGTTGAAATCGGTGAGGTCGGCCGCGACTTGGGCGATGCCCGAATTGCCACAGGTCTTGGCGGTCTCGGTGCCGGCACCGGCCGCGACCTGTTCGCCGGCGGAAATGTTGCGGTTCTCGAAGGTGTATTTGTCCACGTAGTTGGGGTCGAACTTGTTCCACCACTGGGTAGCGTAGAAGAAGTTGGCGTAGAGGCCGATCAGTACCAGCAAAGCCAGGCCAACCACCGCCTTCAGGATCCAGCCGCGCTGCGTGTACCAGCGCCCGGCCCATAGGAAAGGCCACAGGATCGCGCCGATGACAAGGCCGATACCGCGGCCGATCCACTGGAAGATGCGGGTGAAGAAATTCACGATCGGATCAAGCATGGCTCTCGTTCACCCCCTCAGCATGATGCCAAAAAGTTGCAGGCTTTTTGGATAACATCATGCGCCAAAACAATAAATTAGAACGAAATGACGGCTCATTTCGTTCTAGTCAGTCAAGCCGTAAAGGCGCGTGCGCAACGCCACCTTGTCTTTCAAATATGTGGTTTTCAGAACGTCCACAACATGCGATCGCCAGGCGTCGCTGTAGCCGTCATAGTCCTTGTAGAAGCCGGGCTTGTTGAAGACATAGCGCGAGACGAAGTCCTGCGGCACGAAATCCGAGATCAGCTGGTTGGTCAGCCAGGCGTCGGGATGGTCGGGCTTGCCGCGCACGACCAGGAAGCGCTGGCGCGGCGCGACATCCTCGATCTTGAGATGGCCGAGCTGGGCGATTTCGCGCTTGGCGGCATTGAGGAAGGGAAAATTGCCGTCGCTGGTGATGAGATCGGCATGGCCGTGGATCCAGGTCTGCAGCCAGACCTTGTCGACATCGGTCAAATTGCGGTTCGGTTCGGTGTCACGGATCAGCGAGCGCACAACCATCTCGGCGCGATGCTCGAGATAGCCCGAGCTTTCGACCCATGACGCCCGCGGCAGTTCGATGCGGCCGGTGCTGGCCAGGAATTTGAACACCTTGTCGGCATCGTTGATCGAGAGATAGCTCACCTGCCAGGGCCGCGAACGGCGAAAGCCAGGGGCGGCCGGGTCGCCGATGACCGTCGTCATGTCAGGATCGACAAACACGTAGAGCCCGCCAAAATGGCTGGTCCAATAGGCGTTGTGTCGGAAGATCACCTGGTCGGGCACCAGTGCATTCTCGCGGATGTCGCCGCACACCTTCGCCAGCTCCACCATGCGGGTCAGCATGGCGTTGTCGCGCCAGGCGTCCGGCTCCTGCTTCAACCGGTCGACAAGCTTGCCGAGCTCGGCGGCCTTGCCCAGGACGTCCTCGGCCGACAGCACCTTGAACTCGACCTGGCTGATTGACAGCAGATCCTCGATGTCGTTGACCACGGGGACGGAATCTTCGATCTCGCCGTAGATGACGTCCTTGATGGTCAGCGCGTCGATGGCGCGCTGGTTCGTGGACATGAATTCGAACATCAGTTGCGAGGTGTTGGAGAAGGCGGTGTGCACCACTGGCAGGTCGATCTGCGACGGCGTCAGGATTATGAACCGGCGGTTGACCTCATTGGGATCGAGATAATCGTAGTCGTCGCATTCCTCGGCCACCTCGGGCGAGAAACCGGTGCGGTCGATCTGGAAACTCTTTAGTTTGGTCGGCTTCAACCCGAAGGCAACAAGCGCCTTGTTGTAGCGCTGGATGAGGTGCGACTCGTCGACGGCGAGCAGGCGGCCGTAGATCAGCTCGTTGTCGCGCAGCAGGTCGGGTTTTTTGCTCACTTTGCCTTCTCCCCGTTCACGGGGAGAAGGTGCCCGAAGGGCGGATGAGGGGCGGCGCAAACGCTCGTCATCTTTCCGACGTCGTGGCGGGCAAAAACTTCACGTCGGCAGCAATCATTTTCTGGCTCAGCCGACCATCCAGGGCAGCAACAATCGTATCCAGCACGCTCTTGTGCCCCGTCAGGACATCAGCGTGCCAAACCCTCAAAACCGACCAGCCGTTCCTGTTCATAGTCTCATCCCTGAATCGATCGTGGGATCGATTTGCATGCTGGCTTCCATCGACTTCCACAACCACAGGCGAAGTCGGCGAAATATGGACCGATCGGCAGCTGGCGAACAAACTTGTAGCCGTTCAATCGTCGCCCGCGCAGTTCGTGCCATAGTTTCTCTTCAGCTTCATTTTCAACTTGCCTAGGTTGCCGGGCTCTCGCCGCTTTTGGCTCGTTTCTTCCACGCATAGCGCTGCCCCTCATCCGCCCTTCGGGCACCTTCTCCCCGTGAACGGGGAGAAGGAAGGAAGCTCACGCATTCCACAGCCCCTTCTTCTTCATCTCCTCCATCTCGCGTGCCGCGCGTTCGCGCAGCCTTGCGTCGCGCAGCAGCTTCTCCACCGCGGCGTCGTCGGATTTGTCGGAATAGCGGAACTCGGAGTCGGCGTAGCGGTTGATCTCCTGCATGACCATGTCCATCGAGAACGGCCCGCGCAGTTCCTCGATCATGGCTTTCTTCTCGTCATAGCCCTTGTGCATGAAGGCTTCCGGCTTCTCGAACCAGTCATCGGGCAGTTCGATATCCATGGCGCGCATCTTGATGGCGTCGGTGACGTTCTTGATGGCGCGGCCGGTGAAGCGCGGTTCGGCATCCTTGATCAGGTGCAGATAGGTGCCGATGTCGGCCATCGATTTCGGCGCGCCATTCTCTTTCATGTAGCGCTCATAGACCTTCATCAGCCCGTCTTCCTGCGGCTTTTCATGCTCCTCATAGGCTTCGGTCACGGCGCGCTGGATTTCCTGCGCGGCGTAGAGCTTGTGGTCGCCGAGCGGGATCTTGTGGTTCTTGCCGGCAAGCAGCACGAAGATGTCGATGTAGTCGTCACGGCTCTGCGGGCCGTCGACCAGCCAGCGGGCGCCGGCGCGCTGGCGCAGCGCGTCGTCGACATTTTCGGGATAGTTGGAAAACATGCCGAACGAGCAGTTGCCGCGCACCACCGTGCCGGCACCGGCAAAGGCATCCATCAAGACGCCGGTGATTTCCTGCTGGCCTGCCGAGGCGCGGTCGTCGGAGCGGCGCGCTGCCACCTGGTCGATGTCGTCGATGGTGCCGAAACCGATGACGCGCGGGTTCAAGACATTGTTGATGAACTGGCGGCAGTTCTGGCCGGATTTGCCCTGGTAGGACGAGATCTGGTCGACGCCGAAATTCTCGTAGGCGAAGGGATAGCCGGCGACCTGGCAGTAGCCGTTGACCAGGCCGGCGATCATCTGGATCAGCGTTGTCTTGCCGGTGCCTGGCGCACCGTCGCCGATGAAGGTGAAGAGGAAACCGCCGAGCTCGACGAACGGGTTCAGCTCGCGCTCGAAATCATAGGCCATCAGCATCTTGGCGAGCTTGGCCGACTGGTATTTGGCGATGTGGTTGCCGACGACCTCTTCCGGCGTCTTGAAGGTCATCACCAGCGGCTTGGAGCGCTTGCCCGGCGCGACGTCGAAGCCGTCCAGGGTGAAATCGTCAGTGTCGATGCGGATATGAGCGTTCTCGAACGGGCCGAAACCATCGAAGCGGCCTTTGCGGGCCAAGAGCCCGTCAATGGCGACGCGCGCGAAAGCGCGTGCCCGCGTCGTCAGATCGCCATCATCCTTGGAGCCCGCAATCGCTTTGTCGAGACCGGCAACGATCGACTTCACCGCATCCTGCGGCGTGTCGAACAGGAAGTCGGGCTCGGGGATATCGTTGGGCGCCTCGCCGTCGCTGTCGATCAGCTGGAACAGATAGGAGGCAAGACTGAAGGCTGAAACGTAAGCCGAAGCTGACAGAAGCTTCTTGAAGGTGGCGGCTTCGTCACCTTCGAGCGGTGCGCGGGTGTTCTTGGCCTGCAGGCTTTCAAGGTCTGAGCCCTCAGCAAAAACGTCGGAGATGGCGAGCGCAATCGCCAGGCCACGCCGAGCGCGGAACAGCAGCGTGTGCTGTGGGATGCTCATCAGCTGGTCGTCGGGATGGATGGCGGCGACAGTCTTGGTCAGCTCGACCTCGCGGGTGCGGCGCACCGAGCCGACAGAGACAGTCGAGACGAAGCGGCGATTGGTGCCCGCAAGCGCGGTGCCGGATTCGCGCGAAGGGTCTTCCAGCACGACGACGCGGGTGATGAAGCTCTGCGCCGTGGCGCGGTGCTTTTCGATCGCGGCTTCCGGGATGGTGGTCAGGCCGGTGTCCATGAAGGATGCTCCGTGGTGTGACGGTCAGACGTCTGAGATGACCTGCCCGTTGGACAGGATGTGGACCTTGTAGCCGGAAAAGATCTTTTGCGCCTCGCCGGCGGCGTAGAGTGCCTGATAGGCTTCGTGCGGGATCAGCGCGTGGTTCTCGTAGCTCGACACACCCTGGCGCGCGGCTTCGAGATCGTCGGTGTTGATAAAGAATTCCTGCGTCGTCTTCTCGCTTGAGAACAGGCCCTTGCGGCCGGGCCTCTCGCCCTTGGAGTAGACCTCCTGGATGGTCCAGGTGAGCAGCCAGGCATTTTCGGGCTTGCGCACCTTGGCCAGCACCTCGGTCACCGTCGAATTGTTGTCGGTAATCCCTGCGGAATAGAAGGGGCCAAGCACGACGCGGCGCAATTGCTTGGGGTGCAGCGGCTCGAAATCCTTGTCGAGATTGACCGCAATCGTTGCCGGTGACAGCGTGTAGGCGGAATTCTTTTCGGTGAAATCGTCGAAACGGTGGGCGAGCTCGGGGTTGAGCAGGCCGTCGACGGGCAGCGGTATGTCGACCTGTTCGTTGAGCTTGCCGTTGCTGTCGACAAGCTGGCGGATCATGGCTTCGGAGGAATCCTCCACCGTCACCATGTAGACTAGCGGCAGGTTGGCGCTGCCGTCGAATGTCGCCCAGTGGACGAGGTAATAGGGCCGGAAGGTTTTTGGATTGACCGAGACCTTGGCCGTCTGCGCCAGCGAGAACGGGCCGAAGGTCTGCTCGCTCTTGACGTCTTCGAGATAGAGCCGCTCGGCCATCGACTTCTGCAGCGCCTCGGGGAATTCCTTGTGGCGCAGGATGAAGTCGGCCATTTCCTCGCGCAATTCGCCGGCCAGCGGGATGTTGGCCAGCCGCGCATCGGCCTGGCGGCGGTCATTTTCCAGTTCGAGCAGGTTCTGGAAGACGGGATAGCCGCTGTCGGCGCGCGAAATCCGGAACGTGTCCATAAAGCCGAGGCGGTTGCGCCAGCAAGAGAACGACTTGTCCAGCCGGGCAATATATTCGGCGACGATCTTGGCGACGATGCCGTGCCGGTAGAGCGGCGAGCGGTCGTCGCGCATGAACACTTCAAGGCCGCTGAGTGCGGCCGTGATGGCGGAAAAATAGCGCGCCGCCGCTTCGTTTTCGGGAGTCATGCCGGGTGTGCTCGCGTGCAGCCGCTCCTTACGACTGCACGTAGTTGGCCGAATTGTGCTTCTTCATCACGTCGTCGAAACGGCGGGCGAAGGCATCGTCGGCAAGCTTCTTGCGGCGCTGGATGTCGGCGCTGGCGACCATGTTCTTCTCGTGCATTTCGAGGAGATCGCCAATGTGCTTTTGCGAGGCGGCGCCAATGCCGGCCATGGTCTCTTCGGCGGTGTTGTCGACCTGGCTGCCCAGCGTGTTGATCTTGTGGGCGACGTCCTGCTGGGCGGCGGTCTTCAAAGAATCTTCCAGCGCCTTGTAAAGCACGATGCGCTGCTCGGTATCGATGGTCAGCTTGTTGATCAGCGTCGACTGCGCCGCAATCTGGTTGTTGAGCGAATCGACGAAGGTCTGGAACATCGAGGTGTAGCGCTCCAGGGTCTGGCTCTCGGCCAGCAATTCCTGCTCCTTGGCCTGTTTTTCATTGTACTCGGTGGCCAGTTTCGAGCGCTCGCCCTCAAGCTGCGTGCGCTCCTTCTGGCTGGTCGAGGCCGCGATCTTGTTCTCGATGTCGAGCAGCAAGGGGTTGACCTCCTCGATGCGTTTTTGCACCGCTTCGAGGTTGGCCATGGTGGCCTTGCGGCGCTCGATCACCTGCGACAAGCTGGCTTCGGAGGTCTTGTAGCGCTGGTCGAGGACCTCTTTCTGCGCCTTCAGGATGCCGACGATGGTGTCGGATTTGACCAGAAGCTCCTGCAGATTGCCGGCCAGCGACATGTTGCGGACGCGGTCGGTGCGCATGCGCTGCTTGCGTTGCGCGGAGAAGACGCCGACGAAGCTTTCCCAGCCGGTATAGTTCTTCATGCTTTCGAATTCGGTGCCGAAGACGTTGGTGGCGTCCTCGAGGCCGATGATCAGGTCGGCGATGTTGCCTTCCATCACCTTCTGCTGCTTCAGCACATCCTCGATGCGGGCATTCTCGATGTCGAAATTGGCGTCGCCGATCTTCTTGTCGGCGGTGGCCAAAGTATCAAGCACGGTGCCGGACTGCTCGATCTTGGAGCGCATGTCCTGCACAACCTGCCTGGTCTTGGCAATTTCGGCATCGAAATTCTGCAATGTCGCCATAGGGGCCTCCCGCTTCGGCTTCCGGTCGCTGGCTGCGAACAGCGGCGAATATATGTGGGGCATCCGGGGATTGAAAGACGCAAGACAAGACCCGCCCCGAAAACAAAAAAATCCGTCATCGTCTTGAAAGTCAATGAAGGCGGGGTCATGGCGTGAATAGCCTGCCAGCAAGGCATGGTTCAACTGTCATTGAACTTTGACGCCGGCAAAGCAGTCGATCCCCGCCGGCATGGACGTGCTGGAATTCGACTGAGAACTCAATCGGTTGCAGGTGCGAGACGGCTGGCTCCATCAAACACCGCACCGCGCCGTCAAGGCTTCGGATCGGCCTTCAGATAGGCTATGACGTTGGCAATGTCCTCGTCGCTGGTCAAGCCGGAGAAGGCCATCTTGTTGCCGGGTACTTTCAGCTTGGGGGCGCTGAGATAGGCCTTGAGGTTGGCTTCGTCCCAGACGAGGCCGGCGGCGCCGGCATCCTTCATGGCTTGCGAATAGTTGAAATTTTTGGCTGTGCCGGCTGTACGGCCGACGATACCAAGGAGATGCGGGCCGATCTTGTCGCGGTCGGTTGCCGCCTCGTGACAAGCCATGCATCTGAAGAAAACCTTCTTGCCCAGCGCAGCATCGCCGCCGGCTTGCGCGGCCGCGATACCGGCTAAGTAAATGACAAGTGCTGACGAAATGGCTCTAAGCATGGCGGTCCCCGGCTGGCTCTGGCTGCGGGCAAAATAGGCAGCAGGGCCTTAACAAACGCCGCATGGTGGCTGGATTGCAAGACGGGTCTTATCCCGTTCGGTGGAGCGGCATTTCCGCGATTGCCTGCCGGATCGCTTTTTCGATTGCTGCCGATGAGTGGTTGTCACGCACGAAGGTGCGGCCGCTCTCCGCCATCTCGGCCGCCGCTTGCGGGCGTTTCGCGAGATCGACGATTTTCGAAGCCAGTTCGCCGGCATCGTTGCTCGACAAGAAATGCCTGCCCGCTTGCAGACCGAGCCCTTCGACGGCCTTCTCGGTGGCGCAGACGACCAGGCCCGCCGCCATCGCCTCAAGCACCTTGATGCGGGTTCCGCCGCCGAAGCGCAGCGGGATCGGCGCATAGCCGACACGGCCAAGCAGGTCCGGCAGATGCGGTGGGTTCTCGATCAACTGCAGACCATGCTTGGTGCATAAACCACGCACGACGTCGCGCGGGTTCCTGCCGGCGACGGTGATCGACCATGGCCGGCCGGAGGCGGTGAGGCGCGGCACCATCCCGCGGCCGATCTGCTTGACGGCGTCGATGTTGGGGAAATAGCCGAGATGGCCGATGAAGCACAGGCTGAGTTCACGGTACCGCTCGGCACCAATCGGCAGCGAAAGCACACTCTCGTCCGGAATGGGGTTGGCGATGAACCTGACGTCGCCGACGGGGCCGAGAGCGGACAGCAGCGCGCCGTCGGTCGGCGAGCAGACCCAGACCTGATCGGCCATGGCGGCCGCACGCCTGTCGGCATCGCGCGCCTGCGCCCTCTTGCGCCTGTTTTGGCGCCAGCCTCGAATTTGCTGCCACAGCGTCAGGCCGGCGATCCGGTCGGCCACTGTTTGGGAATCTATGTTGTGCAGGTCAAGGACGGTGCGCGCGCGCTGCTTCGGCGCCAGCGTCAGCAGCTGCGACAGTGAGATCTCCTCGATCACCACGAGATCGGGCGAGAATTCTCTCCAGATTGCGTCGGCTTCAGCCAGTTCGTCGTCCGGCATCATATGCACGGTCGGGTGGGGGCTGCGCCTGCTCCAGAGACCTCTGCCGCGCGCCGCCTCGATGATCTGGTGACGGATGTTCGGCGGTGTGGAGGGCGCCGGGGCGCCGGCCAGGCTTACCGTCAGGACCTCGCCCATCGTTGCCAGGGCGCGCGCATTGGTGGCGTTCCTGATCTCCGCGCCTGACACAGGCGGAAACGGGCAATCGACTGTGAACTGGAGAATTTTCATGTTGCCCCGGCCGTTCAGCCTCTGGTGAAGCCGATGAAGTCGTCGGGCGCGGCGCGGCCCATTTCCTCTTCCCAGTGGCGGCGGCAGAGCGAGACATAGACGTCCTTGCCGATCGCCACCTGTTCGCCTTGCCGCGCCACCTTGCCGTCAGGGCCGAGACGCACGACCATCGTCGCCTTGCGGCCGCAGCGACAGATGGTGCGCACTTCGCGCAGGTCGTCGGCGATCGCCAGAAGCGCGCGCGAACCCGAAAACAGATTTCCCTGGAAATCCGTGCGCAGGCCGTAGCACATGACCGGGATGTTCAGCCGGTCAGCGATACGGGCAAGCTGCCAGACCTGCTCTTCCTCGAGGAACTGCGCCTCGTCGACGAAGATGCAATGCACGGTCGTGTGTTCATGATGCTCGGCGACGCGGGCGTAGAGATCGTCGCCGTCGCGGAACATCTCGGCCTCGGTCTCCAGGCCGATGCGCGACGAGATCAGCCCGGTGTCGTCCTTTCTGTAATGACCGGCGACGAACAGCATCGTAGTCATGCCGCGTTCGCGATAATTGTAGGACGCCTGCAGCAGCATCGTCGTCTTGCCGGCATTCATCGTCGCATAGTGGAAGTAAAGCTTGGCCATGCCGCCCTTTTAAGCCGAGTTGGCGCCGCGCGGGGAGGGGGCACTGCTGCATTTCACTGGAAAAGCCGTCTGCCATCGAAAAAGCGGCAGGCGTGTCGCTGTTTGGCCAGCCCGCGCCGTTGATCGTGATTGCCTTAGCGCTTGAAACCACACCAGAATGGTGTTTGGCTGACGAAACAAGGCGGGCAAAGAAACCGTAACTACGCTTCGCCAAAGAATCACAATGGGAGACTATCAATGTCGCGTATGAACACCTTCGTCGCCGGCCTCGGTCTGGCGACTTTCCTGTCCACGAGCGCAGCCCTTGCCGGCGATCCGGAGAGCTGCAAGACGGTGCGCCTTTCCGATGTCGGCTGGACCGACATCCAGGCGACGACCGGCGTCGCTTCGGTGCTGCTCACCGCGCTCGGCTATGAGCCGCAGACGATCCAGCTTTCGGTGCCGGTGACCATGGCGTCGCTGAAGAACAAGGATCTCGACGTCTTCCTCGGCAACTGGATGCCGTCGATGACCAACGACATCAAGGACTATACCGCCGACGGTTCGGTCGAGACGATCAGCACCAACCTGACCGGCGCCGGCTACGGCATCGTCGTGCCGACCTATGTCGCCGATGCCGGCGTCAAGTCGCTGACCGACATCGGCAAGTTCAAGGACAAGTTCAACGGCAAGATCTATGGCATCGAGGCCGGCAATGACGGCAACCGCATCATCCTCGACATGATCAAGAACCCGAAGGACAATCTCGAAGGCTTCGAACTGGTCGAATCCTCGGAAGCCGGCATGCTGACGCAGGCCGAACAGTCGATGAAGAACAATGAGTGGATCGCCTTCCTCGGCTGGACGCCGCATCCGGTGATGGGCGCCATGAAGATCACCTATCTCGATGGCATGGGCGACAGCGGCTTCGGCGCCGCCACCGTCTACACCAATGTGCGCAAGGGCTACACCACCGAATGCCCGAATGCCGGCAAGTTCATCGCCAACCTGAAGTTCAATCTCGACATGGAAGGCGAGATGATGGACGCGATCCTGAAAGGCGGCGACGCCAACACGGTCGCAGCCGACTGGCTGAAGAAGCACCCTGACGCGGTTGCGCCGTGGATTGCCGGCGTCACCACCTTCGATGGCGGCGATGCGGCCGCAGCGGTCAAGACCGCGCTCGGAAGCTGAGCCGACTGAATTCGGCAAAGCCGAACCAGGAAGGGCAGCCATTTTAGAAAAGGCTGCCCTTTTTCATATCCTGTGAGAAGATGACGTAACGACAGCAGAGGCCGGCGGCGGGCGGTCTCGCGCATGAGAGGGGCGATATGGATCCGATTTCGAAATTCATGGTCGATCACAAGATACCGATCGGCGCCTGGGGAAAGGCCTTCTTCGGGTTCCTCACCGACAATTTCGACACTGTGTTCAGGGCTTTTTCGAACGGCCTCAATTTTCTGCTCGACGGACTGGTCGGCATCCTTTTGATGGTGCCGCCGGTGCTGCTGGCGCTGGTCATTGCCATCATTGCCTGGCTGCTGCAGCGCTCACGGCCGCTGGCCATCGGCGTCTTTCTCGGCCTGATCTTCATCATCAACCAGAACCTCTGGAAGCAGACGGTGCAGACGCTGGTGCTGGTCGTGGCCGCCGCCGCCATGGCGATGGCCATCGGCGTGCCGCTCGGCATCTGGGCCGCGCACAAGCCGAAGGTCTACCGCGTCATGCTGCCGGTGCTCGACCTGATGCAAACGCTGCCGACCTTCGTTTACCTGATCCCGGTCTTGACCCTGTTCGGCCTTGGCAATGCGCCTGGCCTCATCGTCACCATCATCTTCGTCATCCCGACCGCGGTGCGGCTCACCCATCTCGGCGTCGTCTCGGTGCCGAAGTCGATCATCGAGGCGGGTGAGGCGTTTGGCGCCACCAAGCAGCAGCTGCTGTGGAAGGTCGAACTGCCGTCGGCGCTGCCGACCATCATGGCCGGCCTGACGCAGTCGATCATGCTGTCGCTGTCGATGGTGGTGTTCGCAGCGCTGATCGGCGCTGGCGGCCTCGGTACTGAAATAAACCGCGCGCTCGGCTCGCGCCGCATCGACCTCGGCCTTGAAGCCGGCCTGGCGATCGTCGTGCTCGCCATCGTGCTCGACCGGATGACGCGTATCGGCGTTGGAGGCAAGAAATGACCGTCGCAGTCGATTTCAAGAACGTCGATATCGTCTTCGGCGCCGATCAGGCCGGTTCGCTGGCACTGATCGACGGCGGCGCCACGCGCGCCGAAATCCTCGAAAAAACCGGCAATGTGCTGGGTTGCGCCGGCGCCAGCCTGACCGTGCACGAGGGCGAGATCTCGGTGCTGATGGGCCTGTCCGGCTCAGGCAAGTCGACGCTGCTCCGGGCCGTCAACCGGCTCAACGTGGTGTCGCGCGGCCAGGTGCTGGTCAAGGACGGCGACAACATCGTCGATGTCGTGACCTGCGATCAGGCGACGTTGCGGCGGCTGCGCCAGAAACAAGTGGCTATGGTGTTCCAGCAGTTCGGCCTGCTGCCATGGCGCACGGTCGAGGAAAACGTCGGCCTAGGCCTCGAACTCGCGGGCGTGCCGGACGCAGAACGCAAGGAGCGCGTGCACAAGCAGCTCAAGCTGGTCAATCTCGACCAGTGGTCGAAAAAATACGCGCATGAACTGTCCGGCGGCATGCAGCAGCGCGTCGGCCTGGCACGCGCCTTTGCCACCGAGGCGCCGATCCTGCTGATGGACGAGCCGTTCTCGGCGCTCGATCCGCTGATCCGCACCAAGCTGCAGGACGAATTGCTGCAGCTGCAGGCGGAGCTGAAGAAGACCATCATTTTCGTCAGCCACGATCTCGAAGAGGCGCTGAAGATCGGCAGCCACATCACCATCATGGAAGGCGGCCGCATCGTGCAGACCGGCGCGCCGGAAGACATCGTGCTGCGGCCTGCCAACGACTATGTCCGCGACTTCATCGCCAACGTGAACCCACTCTCGGTGCTGACCGCCTGGAACGTCATGCGCGACCGGCGCGATCTCGAAGAGGGCAAGGACGGCTGGGTGTGGCTCGACCGGCGCAAGACGACGCGCTTCAAGATCGACGATCACGGGCTGGTGACGGCGGCTGAACGCGACGGCAAGCCGGCAGTGTGGGTATCGTGCGTCGATGTCGAGGCTCAGCCGGAGGAGACGGCGCAGGTATTCTGGGCCACTCCGGGCACCTCGCTGAAGACGGTGATGCTGGCCATGCACCGCTCGCAGACAGCGCCCGTGGCGCTGTTCGACGACCAGTCGCGCTTTGTCGGCGCGATCGGCATACGTGACGTGCTGAGCGCGGTGCTGCGCAGATAGGGAGACGCAGTCCTTCGGGACCATCGAGGACAAGGCGCTTTTGCAGCGGATCTGGAATTGGTCGTCTAAACCGCGGGCGGCGCAAGCAGCGCTCGGGCTGATGCTCGTGATTGCGGCGCGGGCGATCGTGGAGTTCTTCAGGATCGGCGGGGCCGCCGGCACACCGCTGAGCGCGGAGCAGGTCTTCTACATAAAAGGCGGGCTTGCGGCGATTGTTGCCGCATTGGCGGTTCTTGTCTTGCACGCATTGGGACGGCACGGCTGGGCGACGCTGTTGTGCGCTGCGGCAATCGTCGCCATGCTGGCATGGAAGATCGCCGTCATTTCCTGAGCAGGCTACCAGGAGGACCCGCGCCTGCTTCAGTTCAGCCCGATGTGTTTGGCGCCGAGCCTGAACAGGGCCGTTGCATTCGGGTCGAAGCGGAAAGTGTCGATGAAGTCGTCGGCGCGGTAGCCTGGAAGCGTCTTGCGGATGGCGGCGGCGAAGGTTTTGGCCTCGTCCAGCCGTCCGGCCAGCGCCAGGCAGTGGGCGGCGATCGACAGGATGATAATGTGGGCGTTGGGGCGTGCGGCCGCCTTCAGCGCCCATTCGGCTGCCTCGTCGAACTGGCCAAGGCGGACATGGGCCATGGCGCGTGCCCCCATCATGCCGAACAGCATCGGGTCGAACGGCGACAGATGGCGCGAATGATCCGACGACCCGATGGCCGCTTGCGGGTCGCCCGACTGCGACTGGACGAAGGAAAGCGCATAGTGGCCAAGCGCGAAATTGGGACTGAGGTCGACGGCTCTTTCCAGTTCAAGCAGGGATTGGTCGCCTTCGCCGCGCAGCCATAGCGCCCGGCCCATCGCCCAATGCGCGGCCGGATTGTGATCGTCGATCAACAGGCTTTGGCCGGCCGCCTCAAAGGCGAGCGCGCTGTCCCGGTCGCGGTCGCCCCAGCGCTGGAAAGCACTTTGCCAATGGGTGAAGGACAGGCCGGCATAGGCGCGGGTGAAGGTGGGGTCCTGGCGCAGGGCGATGTCGAAAAAATGCCTGGCCTGATCGTTTTCGCTGCGGGTGAAGCGATACATGTGCCAGAGACCGCGATGGTAGGCCTCCCAGGCATTGAGCGAATTGGGCGCTTTCAGCATGGCGCGGTTGCGCTCGACCGTCTCGATCTCGGATGAGATCGACGCCACGATGCTGTTGCCGATATCGTCGAGCACGGAGAAGATGTCATCGGGCTTGCGCTCGAACGTCTCGGCCCAGACGATCCTGGCGGTGCGTACCTCGACCAGTTCGACGGTGACGATGACGCGGCCTGCCAGGCTGCGCACGGTGCCGGTGGCGACGTAGTCGACATTCAGCCTGCGGCCGGCATCTTCCGGAGCGATGTTTTTCTCGGCCAGCGCAAAGACCGAGCCACGGGCAATGACGAAGAAATCTCTGAGCTTGGCCAGGCGGGTGATGATGTCGTGGGTGAAGCCATCGGCCAGCCCGCCACGAATGCCACTGCCGGCGTCTTCGGCGAACGGCATCACGGCAAGCGAAGCCTTGTGCGGTGTCGCGGCTTCGGAACCGCCAAGCACGATCGGGCTCTGGTTGGCCGCGGGCCGAGCGGCCGGTTGTGCCGGCAAAATCGCGCAGGGCCGTTCCGCGCGAATGGCCAGCCACGCCTGGCGCACGGGAGCGAAATCCAGTTCTTCCGATTGGAAGAGCGCTGCTGCGGCGGCAAGATGGTCCTCGCAGGCTCCGAACTGGCCGCGCCGCGCCAGCCTCGTCAGAAGCGCGATGTGGGCGCAGCTGTCGAACGGGGTCAGTTCCAGCCATTTTTCAAGATGGCCGGAGACGTCCTCGGAATCGGCCGGCAGCGTCTTGACCAGATGTTCCAGGATGGCCGCGTGGCAGGAGCCGAATCGGCGACGCTGCGCGGTCAACCAATTGTTGAAGAGTGGGTTGCGGTCGATCTCCAGCCCCTCAAGGAAATCGCCGACGAAGAGCTTCGACAGGGCCTGCAGACGCTCGGTACCAAGCTTTTCGATTTCCGCAGCAGCCGCTGACGCGACATCCAACGCGTCGACGCAAATGCCATCGAGATCAAGCGCGATCGTATCATCAGCGGTTTCGATCCTGCGGCGGTTCGGTTCGTCGAGAGCGGCCCGCAATTTGCTCAGACACCAGCGAAGCTCGCCCCTCGGGTCATTTGGAACATCCCACAGCAATTCGCAGAGCTTGCCACGTCCGACCGGATGGGGCGCCAGCGCGAGATAGGCGAGCAGCGCGCGCAGTTTGCGCGATGCCGGCAAAGCCACCGGGATGCCGTCGCGCACAATCGTCAGTGGCCCGAAAAGCCGCACGAAAAGCCTTTTGTGGCTGCTCTCCAGGCTCGATTCCACGTCCGTTTCCACGCCTGCTCCCACGCTGGCACGCCGACCCTTGCTTTATCACCGACCCCGACAAAGTGCACCGGCTCGCAAAATTTGCACGCCGAATGTGGTGTTTACCACATTTCCGCACGTCAAGGACCTGTAGTGCGGCAAGGTGTCGAAATCTCGTCGCCCAAACTGCCGGTTTGTAACCGGCCCGTGAGCAAAACCAGGAGTTATCCATGTTGCATCGGCAGAAAATCAGAACCACGGCCGGCCGCGGCCGCCTGTTCGACAGCATTCTCGACACGGTCGGCGACACGCCGGTCATCCGTGTCAACAACCTCGGCCCTGCGCACGCCACCATCTACGTCAAGGCCGAGTTCTTCAATCCGGCTGCGTCGGTCAAGGACCGGCTGGCGCTCAACATCATCGAGGAAGGCGAGCGCACCGGCGCGCTCAAGCCGGGGCAGACCGTCATCGAGGCGACCAGCGGCAACACTGGCATCGGCCTTGCCATGGTCTGTGCGCAGAAGGGCTATCCGCTGGTGGTGACGATGGCCGACAGTTTTTCCGTCGAGCGCCGCAAGCTGATGCGCATGCTGGGCGCCAAGGTGGTGCTGACGCCACGCGCCGAAAAAGGCTTCGGCATGTACAAGAAGGCGGTCGAACTGGCCGAAGCCAATGGCTGGTTCCTGGCCCGCCAGTTCGAAACCAGGGCCAACGCTGACATTCACGAAGCAACGACGGGGCGCGAGATCGTCAACGATTTCACCGGCTCGCGGCTCGACTATTTCGTCACCGGCTATGGCACCGGCGGAACTGTTGGCGGCGTGGCGCGTGTGCTGCGCCGCGAGCGGCCCGAGACCAGGATCGTGCTCACCGAACCCGCCAACGCGCAGCTTGTCGGCAGCGGCAAGCCGCAGGTGCGCGGCGCAGGCGGCGCGCCGGCCGCCAGTCATCCGGCCTTCGAGCCGCACCCGATCCAGGGCTGGACGCCGGACTTCATCCCGAACGTCCTGCAGGAAGCGATCGATGGCAACTTCTATGACGAGGTGATGCCGATCGCCGGGCCGGAGGGCATGAAATGGGCCAAGGCGCTGGCGCAGCAGGAGGGCATCTTCACTGGCATTTCCGGCGGCTCGGCTTTCGCCGTGGCGCGCCAGATCGCCGGTACGGCGCCTGCCGGTTCTGTGATCCTGTGCATGCTTCCCGATACCGGCGAACGCTATATGTCGACGCCGCTGTTCGATGGCATCGAGGCCGAGATGAATGCGGAAGAGCTTGCTCTCTCGCGCTCGACGCCTGGTTGCCAGTTCCCGGCATGATGGCGCGGGAGCAATCTGCATGGACGCGATGTCTGGACACTCGGCTACCAGCACCGAGGAAACGCTTGACCCCTCGGGCTGGGCCGATGTGCAGGTCCTGTCGCATCGGATCGTTGATGATGCCGTCGCCTATTTGCGCGATGTCAGGCAACGGCCGGTGTGGCAGGAGATGCCTGGAGATGTGAGGGACTTCTTCACTGCGTCCCTGCCGCAATCGCCAACACCGCTTGCCGACAT
Organism: Mesorhizobium sp. CNPSo 4688; assembly: GCF_057784295.1. Classification (NCBI taxonomy): domain Bacteria; kingdom Pseudomonadati; phylum Pseudomonadota; class Alphaproteobacteria; order Hyphomicrobiales; family Phyllobacteriaceae; genus Mesorhizobium; species Mesorhizobium sp. CNPSo 4688. Next base: position 317,004 of record NZ_JBWLUY010000007.1, on the reverse strand, counting down.
CTACGGCGATGTCGTGGACAAGGTGATGCCCTATCCGATGGGCAACATCCATCCGCGCTTCTGGTCCTGGTATATGGGGTCGAGCAACTTTACGGGCGCGCTCGGCGAATTCCTCGCGGCCATCCAGGGTTCCAATCTCGGCGGCGGCAATCATGCCGCCGCCCTGATGGACGGCCAGGTCGTCGACTGGTGCAAGCAGATGATGGGCATGCCGGCTTCGGCCAGCGGCACGCTGGTCAGCGGCGGCTCGATGGCCAACATCATCGGGCTCACCGTGGCGCGCAACACCAAGGCCGACATCGACGTGCGCGAGCACGGCGTTGCTGCAATCGAGAAGCCGTTGCGCTTCTATGGTTCGGACCAGATCCACTCCTGCCACCGCAAAGGCATGGAGGCGCTCGGCCTCGGCAACAGGGCGCTGCGCCGGATCGCCAGCGACGCCAGCCTGCGCATCGACATCCAGGCTTTGCGGGCGGCGATTGCCGACGATCGCGCGGCCGGGTTCAAGCCGGCCTGCATCATCGGCAATGCCGGCACGGTGAACACCGGCGCCATCGACGATCTGCAGGCGCTGGCCAAGCTGGCGCACGAGGAAGACATGTGGTTCCACGTCGACGGCTGCATCGGCGCGCTGATTGCGATTGCGCCTGAGAATGCGCACCGCGTCGCCGGCATCGAATGGGCCGATTCCATCGCGCTTGATCCGCACAAATGGCTGCATGCACCGTTCGAGGCGGGCTGCGCGCTGGTCAGGGATGCCTCGGCGCATCGCAAGACCTTCGCGGTAACGCCGGAATATCTGGAATCGACACCGCGCGGCCTCGCTTCCGGGCAATGGCTGCACGATTACGGACTGCAGACGTCACGCGGCTTCAAGGCGCTCAAAGTGTGGATGGCGCTGCGGGAACATGGCGTCGAGAAGTTCGGCCGTCTGATCGACCAGAATATTGCGCAAGGGCATTATCTCGCGAACCTGATCGAGGCCGAACCGGCGCTCGAACTGACAGCGCCGACCAGCATCAACATCGTCTGCTTCCGCTATCGCGCGGAAGGGCTCGATGGCGAACGCTCGAAGGCGCTCAACACCGAGATCATGCTGAGGTTGCAGGAAGAAGGCATCGCCGCCATTTCCGATACGACGGTGCAGGGCCGGCATTGCCTCAGGGCGGCAATCAACAACCACCGGACCCGGCGCGAGGACCTCGACCTTCTGGTTGCCGAAACGGTCCGCATTGGAAAGACATCGATGCTGCTGCAGCACCGGATTGAAGAGAGCGCGGCCAAGACCTGTCATTCGGGCAGGCCGGCCAGCCGCAGCGCTTCAACATATCTGGCGAAATAGTCCGGCCTGATTTGCCCCACGCGGTGCTTGAGGTTGGAAAGCGTCAGTTCGGGGTCGAGCCGCAGCGAGCGCGCGATATGCTTGCTCGCGGCATCCAACCTGCCGGCCATGGCATTGCTGGCGGCCGCGACGCGTAGTCCGGTGAGATAATATGGCTGCGCGCGGGAAGCAGCCTCGGCGAGCGGCCAGGCGGCATCGTAGCGGCCGGCCGCGAAATGGGCGAAGGCGGTGAAGCACTGCATGAAGAAAGTCAGCGGATCGAGCGGGCTCAGTCTCCTTGCCCGCGACAGGTGCTCGATGGCAATGTCCGGATCGTCGTGGCAGGCCTTGAGGCAGCCACTGGCGCTCCAGGCGGCCGCGCAGTTAGGGTTCAGCACGAGCGCGCGGTCGACCAGTGCCGAGCCGGCCTCGTAGTCGCCGATGACATAGCCCAGCGCGAGGCCGCTGAAGGCCAGCGCCACCGCGTCGTCTTGGTCGGCAATGGCGACGTTGCCAGCCAGTCGGGAGACCTCGGCCCTCTCCTTCTGCGGGTCAGTCATCCAGCCATTCGCCATTCGCCAGAAATAGCACCAGGCCGCAGCGCCCTTCGCGGCGGCAAAATCGGGATCGAGCTCGATGGCCTTGTAGAACTGCGGGAGCGCGACCTCCTGCCCCTCCCTCGTCCAGCAGTAAAGGCTCGCCATGCCGCGCAAATAGTGATCATAGGCGTCGAGACTTTCGGTGGGTTTGCGCTTGGCGCGCGCCATCTCTGCCTGTTCGAGCTTGGGCGAAATCGCGCCGATGACGCTGGAAGCCACGAGGTCTTGCAGTTCGAACACCTCCGAGACGCCGCCTTCGAAGCGGTCGGCCCAGAGACTCACACCCGCCGCCGCCTCGATGAGTTGGCCCGCCACGCGCAGCCGGCTGCCGGCCTTGCGGACGCTGCCCTCCAGCACGTAACGCACACCGAGTTCCCTCGCCACGCGCGTGACGTCGACCGCCTGGCCCTTGTAGGCGAAGGCGGAGTTCCGCGCGATCACGAACAGCCAGCTCACATGCGATAGCGCCGTCGTGATCTCCTCGACCACGCCGTCGGTGAAATAGTCTTGCTCGGCGTCGCCGCTCATGTTCTGGAATGGCAGCACCGCGATCGACGGCTTTTCCGGCACCGAAACGGTAGGGCGCAGCGGCTCCACCTTCGCCTCCAGGCGGGAAAGTCCGATCTCAGGCGGGCCGCCATCGGCCATGGGTTCCTTCAAACGCTCCATGTTGGGCGCTTCGATGCGTTCGACCAGCGCCCGCGTCGCCTCTTCCGGCTCGACTCCGAGCTCACGCTTCAGTGCTTCCTTGCAGGCCAGAAACTGGCGGAAGGCATCGTTGGTCTTGCCGTGGCGGTGGAAGATGCGGATCAGGGCGCGGTGGGCCTGCTCGGCGCATGGGTCGAGAGTCACCAGCCGTTCGGCCAGTCTTTCGCAGGCCTGTTCCTCGCGCGCACCGAGTTCCGGCAAAAGGCTTAGCCGTTCGACCAGGTCCAGCGCCTTGCGGGTGTAGTTCGCCCGAAGCGGCGCAAGCCACTCGTCGATCTCACGTGAGAATGACAGCCCGTCGAGCAGGTCGCCCCGGTAGAAGTCGGCCGCTGCGGCGAGGCTCGCACCGTCATCGGCCTCAATCTTCCGGTCGAAAATCCAGATGTCAGCTTCATCGGCGTTCGCCGCCAGCCAGATGGTGTCGGCATTGCCTTCGATGCGAATGGTCTCGTCGCCGGCGGACGGAAACAGCCGCCTGATGTCGACCAAGGCCTGGCGCAGGCTATTTCGCGCCTGCTGCTCGCCGCTGCCGGCCCACAGCATCGCAGCCACCCTCTCACGGCGAAGGCCCTTGGGCCCAGCCAAAACGAGCGCAGCAAAGAGCAGCGACGTCTTGCGCGTCGCGAAATGCAGAGGTTCCCCGCCTCCAGAGACAACCTCGATGTCCCCAAGCAATCGGATATGCACCCCGACCCCCGTGAAGCAGCCCCCGACAGAATATCACGTCCCGCCGTCGACTTAACGACGATTTAGCGCTTCCATCCGCAGTTTTTTCTGCCGTTTCACGCCTGGATGAACATTGGCAAAGCGAGCCGATGGGACATTGCCCTCGTGAGTTCGAAACAGGGAGAATGACAATGACCTACATCGGCCTCAGGGCCTTCCACCCGACTTCACGTTTTGCCGACTCGCTCGCCGCCCACGTCGCGACCGTCATCGCCGGGCTTCGGCGCCGGTATCAGGACGCCATGCAACGCAGGGCTTTGGCCGGCCTGTCGATATCGGAACTGAAGGACTTCGGCTATCCAGCCGATGAAGCTCCCGCCGATGTCGCGGCTCGCGGCCGCATCGCCAGGCGCAGTTCGCTCCAATGACCCCTCCCGTGCGTACTTTCTGGAATTGCCTTGCAGGCTCTTCTCATCCCGCGCCGGCGGCAAGCGGGGCGCCAGGCAGATAGAGCAGGATCGGGCGGATTTCGTAGACTGCCGAAGGGTTCACGCGCCTCAGGTCACGCGCCGCCGCGATGGCTTCATCCTGGGTGGCGCAGTCGAGCACATACAGACCCAGCAGTTGCTCCTTGGTCTCGGCAAACGGGCCGTCGATGACGATGCCGTCTCCGGGACCGCGCAGCGTGACGGCGTCGGCGGTCGCGCCCAGCCTTGCCGCCGGCCCAAGCTTGCCCTCACGGGTCAGCCTGGCATTGACCTCGAGCAGGTCGTGCATCAGCGCCGCATCCTGCTGCGGCGTCAGGGACTGGATGGTCTGTTCGACGTGATAGGCCAGGATGGCGTAAAACATGCGGCGATCTCCTCCTGTTCGAGCGGCCGCACTATTGCAAGGTTGGGTTGGCCGATCCAGCCCCGGTGCCCGTTGGGACGGTAGTCTGCTGCCTTATGCCGCCAGAGGCAGGCTGAGTTCCGTCAGCAGGCCGCCGCCGGGATGGTTGGAGAGGTGGACTTCGCCGCCGGCGGCACGCGCGATGTTGCGGGCAATGGTCAGGCCGAGGCCAAGGCCGCCTGTCTGGCGGTTGCGCGACTGTTCCAGCCGCACGAAGGAACCGAACACCTGGTCGAGCTGCGCCTGCGGGATGCCCGGTCCCTCGTCGCGGATGACCAGCGTGATCGTGCCGTCCGACTGGCGCAGGCTGAGATGCGCCTTCTTGCCGTAGGTCACGGCATTCTGGACCAGATTGTTGACGCAGCGCTTCAGCGCCACCGGCCGCGCCATGCAGATCATGCCGCGCGGCCTGGCGCCGTCATGGTCAAACGAGACGTCCTCGAAGCTGTCGGCGATCGATTCCACCAGCGACCAGAAATCGATCCGCTCGCTCCTCTCCTCGGTGACTTCGAACGTGGCAAAGTCGATGACGGAGCTGGCGATGCTCTCGATGTCGGCGAGGTCGTGGGCCAGCGCCTCGCGCGCCGTCGATTTGCGCAAGAGTTCAAGGCGCAGCCGCATGCGGGTCAGCGGCGTGCGCAGATCGTGTGCGAGCGCAGCGGCCAAATGTTCGCGGTCCTCGACATAGTCGCGCAGCCGGACCTGCATGGCGTTGACCGCCTTCGCCGCGGCGCGGATCTCGCGGCTGCCGGTCTCGGCGATCGGCGGGCTCTTCAGATCCGTGCCGATCCGGTTGACCGCCGTTTCCATCATCCGATAGGGCGCCGTCAGCCGACGCAGAGACCAGATCGACATGATCACCACCAGGGCCGCGATAAGCGAATAGAGCGGCAGGCTGTCGAAGCTCAATATCGGCCCGACCGGCGTGTTGGGCTCGGTGAAATTCAGCCATTGGCCGTCGGCGAAGCGGACCGATGCCGTCAGCTTGTCGCTCTGCGCGAAGCTCGCCGCCAATCCCAGAAGGTCACGCTCCACCGCGCCGACATCCTTGGTGAGCACAACGCCGCCAGGTGTATTGGCTGCCTGCGATGCCGGATCGCGCCGGACGCGTGCGTCGGTGATGCCGAATTTCGACAGCCGCCCGACCAGTATGTCCTCGAGCTCGGCCAGTTCGTCATCGCCGGCGATCGACGAGGTGACCGCGGGCGTGTCCGAAACGGTGAGCGCGTAGGTGGCATTGAACAAGCCGGACGCCGTCAGCTTGCGCTGCTCGGGTGTGTCGTCATGCATCAACTGCACCAGCGAATAGGCGCGGTCGTTGAGCCGATAGAGATCGACCTCGTCATTGGCGACGGCACGGTCGCGCGAGACGATGTAGAGCGTCGCGACCTGGCTGATCAGCAGGCCGGCAATGACGATGAGCAAAACCCAGACCGGCAGGGTTTGCGGCAACAGGCGTCTCATTCGGAGGTGGTCTCGGGCAGGAACTGGTAGCCGCCGCTGCGCACCGTCAGGATCAGTTTCGGCGTCTTGGGATCGTCTTCCATCTTGCGCCGGAGACGGCTGACCAGAATGTCGATGCTGCGGTCGAAGGAATAGTCGCTGTCGCCGCCGGAAAGCTCGATGAGCTGGTCTCGAGTGAGCACGCGCTGCGCGCTCTTGACGAAGGTCTGCAGCAGGTTGAACTCCGCCATGGTCAGCTCGACCCTGACGTCGCCCGGCGCCATCAGCCGGCGGCGCGAACAGTCCATCGTCCAGCCGGCGAAATGGTAGATCTGCTTGGTGCTGGCGCGCTTCGGCTCGGCAGCACCGTTGCGCCTCAGCACGGCGCGAATGCGGGCCAGAAGCTCGCGCGGATCGAAAGGTTTGGGCACATAGTCGTCGGCGCCCATTTCGAGGCCGACCACGCGGTCCGTGGTCTCGGTGACCGCAGTCAGCATGATGATCGGCGTGGAGTAGCTGGCACGCAGGTCGCGGCAGAGCTCCAGCCCGCTTTTTCCGGGCAGCATCACATCGAGAACGATCAGGTCGACCTGGGTGCGGCGCAGTATGTCTTCCATCTCGATGCCGTCGGCGGCAACCGTGGTGCGCAGGCCTCGCTTCTGGAAGAATTCCTGAAGCAGGTCGCGAATGCCCTTGTCGTCGTCGACGATCAGTATGTGCGCATCGGATTTCACGGTGATCCTGTCATTGTTGGCGGGCCAGTCTGTGGCCGCCGCTTGAGTCTGGCTTGGCGACGTCACCCACACGATAGAATTCTGGCCACATGTTGGCCAGCGGCGATGATCGCCCGGCAGCGGCTGTTGCCAGAAACAATCCAGAAACAAAATTCTATAGTTCGGAAAAACTCACGAAAAAAATCAAAGGCATAAAGGGTGCCGTGGCGGTCAGGACATCGGCTGCGACGCTAGTCTCCGGAGTAACGGACATTACCAATGCACAGGTTCACGATCAGCTTGATGGGTGCGCTGCTCAGCATTTCGCTCGTCACGGCCGCGGTCGCAGCCTCCAGCGCAAAGGTGACGCCGATCACAAGGAGCGAGCGCTGCATCGATCTCAATCGCCAGGTAGACGAAGCCCTCGAAACCCATGCCGCGGCAACGCAGGTCACCGCGGCGAAAGCACTGCAAAGAAAGGGAAACCGGTTCTGCGCCAACAAGAAACAGGCACAGGGTATCCGGATGCTCGCGAACGCTTTGAAGCTGCTTGGAGTGACACCGATCGACCCGGTTCAGTGACACTCAAACCGACCCGCACAAAAAAGGAAATGAAGCCATGAAAAAGTCCATCCTCTCCGCCACCGGTCTCGCCGTCGCTCTCGCTTTCGCGATGCCGGCTCTCGGCAATGCCGCTGCCACCACGACCGCTGCTCCGGCTGCTTCGACGACCGCTCCGGCGACCACGACCGCCAAGCCCCCGGTGAAGAAGGTCGTCGCCAAGAAGCCCGTCAAGAAGCACAAGAAGGCCAAGAAGGTCGTCAAGAAGGACGCTCCGAAGGCCTGATCCAGACCAACCCTGTAGGGTTGTCTGTAACAAGGCCGCTCCAGCACCCCCCGGCTGGAGCGGCCTTGTCGCATGAGCTGATATGATTACCCATTGATGGGTGCCGGCCACCCAGGACTTTAACCCGTTTGCAATGCCGGTCCGGTAGGACAGCCAGCATGAAGAAGCGGCTTTCATACATTCTGCGCTCGATGGCCATTGGCGGCCTTGTGGCCTCGGCTGTGGTCAGGGTACTGATCCAGTTTACCGCGAGCCCGGTGCCCGATCCGGTGAGCGGGCGCACCGAGCCGTCGCTGTTCGCGCCGGCGATCTCCAGCAACTGGCAATACATAACGCCATGGCAGAGCCTGCTGCTTGCCGTGCTCACCGGCGGCGCGCTGGCCTGCTTTGTCGGCTGGCTTGCTGTTGCCTGGATGGAGCGCAAGGCAGATGCGGCCAGGTCCGCCTCAGCAGGGCAATTCCACGCTCGTCGCATCATCGACCGCCAGGGCCGTTGAACCGCGGCAGACAGTTCCTAAATTTGTGAACGGCAGCACTCCCGGAAAGCCGGTTTCGCGCGCCGATCAAAATGGACGACCGCTTTCCCCCATGACAAAGTGAGAGCGACCCTCGCGCAATGCCGGTTTCCCATGCCTGAGATTGTCTCCAAACCCCGCACCAAGACCAAGCCGCAGACCGAGCGGCCGAAACTCTACAAGGTCATCCTCGTCAATGACGATTTCACGCCGCGCGAATTCGTGGTGACGGTGTTGAAGGGCGAGTTCAAGCTCAGCGAAGACCAGGCGCGCCGGGTGATGATCACCGCCCACCAGCGCGGCGTCTGCGTCGTCGCCGTGTTCACCAGGGATGTCGCCGAGACCAAGGCGACACGAGCCACCGATGCCGGCAAGGCCAAGGGCTATCCGCTGCTGTTTACGACAGAGCCGGAGGAGTGAGCGACCGGTTCGCCGCAGGCGAATTCATCGTGCCAATGGCACGATGAAAGGCCGCGAACGCTGGGGAGTTGCCGAAGGCAACGAGGCCCCGGCAGGCACCGTTTGCCGTGGAGCGCCGACAGCCATGGCGCGACGGCTGGTTTTATGTTTAAGCATTTGAAGCGGAGGGCAGAACATCGGTTCGTGGCGGTGTGGGCGGCGGCCCTTCGCAGGCTCAGGGCGTTCGAACCTCGAAAAGCCAAGCAGTTGGCTTTTCGTCCGCTGCGCGGACCGCTTCTCACCCCCTCATCCGCCCTCCGGGCACCTTCTCCCCGTGAACGGGGGAGAAGGAATGGAGCGCCGCTACCGTCCCTCTCTATACCACATCGCGCCCATGGCCAGCAGCAGCAGGCCGAGGCCGAGGAAGCCGCCGAACAGGGGCACGCGCGACACGGCTTTCAGCACGCTGTCATCTGTGGTGCGCAGGCCGATCCAGTCGGCACCCGAGGCCGCGCCCGAGGCGCGGACCGGGACGATGGAGGGCAGGGCGACACTACCGGTGAGCTGGCCAAGGGCCGACGACGCCGCCAGCCGGCGAACGCTGCCGCCGGTGGCTTCGGCCGGCGCCTTCAGCCGGTCTTCGGTGGAGATGACGTCGGAGAATTCCGGCGCGTTGACCGGGCCGACATGGGCAAGTGCGGTCAGGTCGCCATTGCCGATCTGGTAGAGGCCGATCTCCTTGGTCTCGATGCTGCCGAGGAACACGCCGGGCTCGGATTTTTCCAGCTTGACGATCAGCGCCTTGCCCGAGGGGGTGATCACCTGGGCCGGGCCGGGGTCGTCGCTCATCGTCTGGCGGCGGATTTCCAGCACCATGCCGCGGCCGTCGGCGGTCAGGCGCTCTTCCTCGAGCTCAGGCTCCTTCATCAGCCAGTGTGCGATGCGGCGGTAGAGCTGGACATGCGGGCCGCCGCCCTCGAAGCCGCGCGCCCATAGCCAGCCCTGATCAGACAGGAGCATGCCGACGCGACCTTCGCCCTTGTGGTCGAGCAAAAGCAGGGGACGGTTGTCGGCGCCTTTCATCACCACTTCGCCTTCGGGATTCTGCACGCCGATGGTGCGGAACCAGCGGCTCCAGTGCGGCGGCTCTGAGGCCGAACCGTCGAGGCCGCGCGTCACCGGATGGCGCTGGCCGAGATCGGTGAGGCGCGGATAGAACGCCTTGTCGATGACTTCGCCTGTCGGCATCGCCGGCAGCGAAGACATCAGCGGCGTGCGGGCGATCGAGGCGTCGCCGGCATATTCCGGCCCGGCGGCGATCAACAGCGCGCCGCCCTTTTCGACATATTCGGAGATGTAGTCGTAATAGAGGATCGGCAGCACGTCGCGGTGCTGGTAGCGGTCGAAGATGATCAGGTCGAAATCCTTGATCTTCTCGACGAACAATTCGCGCGTCGGGAAGGCGATCAGCGACAATTCGTTGATCGGCGTGCCGTCCTGCTTTTCCGGCGGCCGTAAAATGGTGAAGTGAACGAGATCGACCGAAGCGTCGGATTTCAACAGGTTGCGCCAGGTGCGCTCGCCGGCATGCGGCTCGCCGGAGACCAGCAGCACGCGCAGGTTTTCGCGGATGCCGTCGATCAGCGCGATGGCGCGGTTGTTGGCGTCGGTCAGTTCGCCCGGCTCGCGGTCGATGGAGAGTTCGACAATGTTGCGGCCGGCGCCCGGAATGGTCACCTGCAGCGGCATGGGCTGGCCAATGGTGGCTTCTTCGACCGCGACCTGCTCGCCATTGACCGAGACGCGGACATCGACCGGGCCGGTTTCGCCATCGGTGGCGATGACGCGGTAGGTCATGTCGAGCGGCTTGCCGACGAGGCCGAAGCGCGGCGCGTTCTCGAAGCGGATGCGGCGGTCCTTCTCGTGCTCGTTGCCGGTGATCAGCGCGTGCAGCGGGGCGTTGAAGTCGGGGGCGGCGGGCGGCGCGTCATGCACCTCGCCATCGGTGATCATGATGGCGCCGCCGATGCGCGATGGCGGCACGTCGCGAAAGGCGCCTTCGAGGGCTGCAAAAAGCTTGGTCTCGGTGCGCTCTTCGGCGGCTTCGGACTTGCCGGCCTCGACGACGCGCACGTCGAACTGCTTGAAGCGGGCAAGGCGCTGCTGCAACCCTGCCAGCGCTTCGTCTGTCTGTTTGGTCCGGTCGCCTATGTCCTGGCTTTGGCTGCGGTCGACGATGACGGCAACGACGCTTTTCAACGCCTCGCGCTCCTCGTCGAGGAAGACCGGGTTGAGCAAGGCGGCGCCGAGCGCAATCAGCGCTGCGAAACGGAAGATCGCGCCGCGCTGGCGAAACCACAGGCCGACTGCCGCCAGCAACAGCAACGGCACCAGCACCAAAGCCAGCAAGGGCCAGGACAGCAGCGGTTCGAAGGAGATCGACCAGTTCATCTCACTGCCCCAGCCGTTCGAGCAGGATGGGCACGTGCACCTGGTCGGATTTGTAGTTGCCGGTCAGCATGTACATCATGATGTTGACGCCGGCGCGCAGCGCATAGATGCGCTGCATCGGATCAGACGGCACGGTCGGCAAAAGCGGGTCGCCATTCTCGTCGACGGCCCAGGCGCCGGCAAAATCATTGGCGGTGATCAGGATCGGCGAGACGCCGTCGCCGACGCGCACCGGCCGGTTCTCGGCATTGCTGGCATCGAGCGAGGCTTCGACCCAGAGCGGGCTGCCGGCGAAGCGGCCGGGAAATTCGGGCAGGATGAAGAAGGATTTGGTCAGCACATGGTCGGCAGGCACCGGCTCCAGCGGCGGCACGTTGAGATTGCCGAGGATGTCGCGCAGCCGCTCCGTCGCCGGGCTCGCCGAATCGGCACCGATGCCGTTGGCAAACTGGTCGCGGGTGTCGAACAGCACCGTGCCACCCTGCTGCATATAGGCGTCGATGCGGGCAATCGCGGCTTCGCTCGGCATCGGGGCGGACGGGTCGATCGGCCAATAGATCAGCGGATAGAAGGACAGCTCGTCTTTCGAAATGTCGACGCCCGCCGGCGCGCCTGGCTCAAGCGCGGTCTTCTCGATCAGGAAACGGGTCAGGCCCTCAAGGCCGGCGCGGCTGATCGAATCGTCTGCGGGCACGCCGGTCAGCACATAGGCGATGCGGGTCTTGGCAATGTCCTCGATGGCCGCTGCATCGCCGGGTTTGGCATCGTCGGCGCGGGCGAGGTCGGCATGGCCAAACAACATGCCGAGGCCGAGCAGCAGCGCAGCCGTCGTCGCCGCAGCCGTGCGGGCGCGGCGCGGCCGGCGTGACAACAGCCCGCCCATCCAGAACACCGCCAGCGTGTCGAGCAGCATCAGCACAAGTGCTGCGGTCACCAGCGGACCCTTGAGGTCGCGCGATTCATCGAAAGCATACTGGATATTGGTCACCGGTACCGTGAATTGCGGACGGACCAGCGGCGCGAAGACGGTGGCCGGATCGAGCAGATTGTGGGCGAAGACGCCGGTTTCGGAGCCGTAGAGGCCGGGCGGGTTTTCGAACGTCACAGGCAGCGGGCCGGCGACGGGCACCAGCGGCCGCGCGTCCGGCGTCGGCGGCACCAGCGTGCCGTCGGCCGCGATCATGCGATAAGGAGCCAGCGATGTGGCGGCGGCTTCGGCGTTGGCGACCGCGGCACCCTGGTTGCGCGACAGCTGCACGATACGCCGCAGCATTTCGACGAAGCTGCCGGAGATCGGCAGCGTCGACCATGTCGCCTCCGGGGTGACATGGAACAGGACGAGCGTGCCCTTGCCCTTTTTCAGCCCGGTCACCAGCGGCGTGCCGTCGGCCAGCGTTGCCCAGGTGCGCTCGACGATATCGGGCGTCGGCTCGGCCAGGACCTGCCGGCTCACCGTGACTTCGGCCGGCGGCGCGAGGTCGGCAAAGGGGCCGTTCTTCGGGAATTCGGTGACCGGCTGCGGCGTCGTCCATGACAGGGAGCCACCGAGCGAACGCTCGCCGGTGCGCAGCCTGACCGGCAGAAGATCGTCGTCATTACCTGCGGCGGCCAGCCGCGACCCGGCGAAGCGCACCAACGTGCCGCCATTGTCGACCCAGTCGACCAGCCGCTGATGGACCTGTGGCGGAATGGTGCCGATATCGGCCATGACGATCATCGCCGGCTTCTGGTCGAGGAGCTGCGGGATGGCATCGGCAAGGTCGGCGCTCGACGGTTCGACCAGATCGGCGAAGGGCTGCAGCGCGCGCCTGATGTAGTAGAGCGGCGACAGGAGCGGCTGCGCCTGGTCGGCCTCGGCCTGCGACAACAATCCGACGCGGCGGCGCTTCGAACTTTCATCGAGCACGCGCACCGCACCTGCCTGGCGCTCGCCATCAAGGGCGATCGAGGCGAAGTCGTTGCGCAACTCGAACGGCACCGCCATCGTGCCGGTGGCGGCGGTCTCGCCGGGTGCGAAAGTCAGCGTCGCATCGGCGATGCGCCGGCCCTTGTCATCAAAGGCGCCGGCGGTGACCTGCGCCGGCGCTGGATCGCCGGGCGCGCGAATGGCGGTCAGTGCGAAGCCGTCGACCTGGTTCTCGGCGCCGGTGAGGCCGGTCAGCGCCAGCCGGTCGGAACTGGCCCAGACAACACGGGCGGCATTTTTCGACAGCAGCGTGTTGAAGGCGGCCTCGTCGCCTTTTGCGGCAAGGCCGTCGGCCAGAACGGCAACGCTGGCGCCGGGCAAGGTCTCCAGCACGCCGGCAACACGGGCATAGACGGCAGGACGGTCGGTCGGGATCGGCCGCGGTTTTGCCGCGCGCAGCCGGTCGAGAGCGGTTGCGGCGTCGAAGGGGCCGATCTCGGCATTCGGCTTTTCCGCTGTGAAGGCGATGACGACGGGCACGCCGTTCGAGCCGGCGTCGGCGATCAGCCGCTGCGCGGTGGCGACGCGCTTGCCCCAGTCGGCGGCACTTGCCCAGTCATTGTCGATGACCAGTGCCAGGGCAGCGCCCTCGGCCGGCAGTTTTTCGCGCGGGTTGAAGACGGGTTCGGCCAAGGCGGCGACGACGAGGGCTGCCATCAGCAGCCGCAGCAGCGTCAGCCACCACGGGCTCTGCTGCGGCGTCTCCTCGCGCTTCAGCACGCGTGCCAGGATCTTCAGCGGCGGGAACACCTCGGTCTGCGGCTTGGGCGGCGTCAGCCTGAGCAGCCACCAGATCACCGGCAGCGCCAGCAAGCCCCACAACACCATGGGAGCGCCAAAGGAGAGTGGCAGCCAGCTCATGCGCTGGCCCTTCCCGTGAACGCGCCATCGGCAGTCATCGCCATGTGGATGCGCACCAGCGCCTCGGAAGCGAGGCGGTCGGTGTGGTTGACGGTGTAACTCCAGCCGAGCCGCTTGCACCAGCCGGCCAGCTCCTGGCGGCGGGCGGTGTAGAGCAGGCGGTATTCGTCGCCGAGCATTTCGGCGCGGCCGGCGGTCAGCTTGTCGCCGGTCTCGGGATCGGTGAATTCGGTGCGGCCGGCATAGGGAAAGGTCTCCTCGGCCGGATCGGCGACCTCGATCAGATGCGCACGCACGCCATGGCGCGCCAGCACGTCGAGCCAGGCCATGGTCTCCTCGACCGGATCGAGGAAATCGCTGACGATGACGATGTCGCAGAAGCGGCGGATGCCGGACAGGTCAGGCTTTGCCGGCGGATCGGCGGCGTGCATCAACTGCGCTGCGATGCGCTCGGCGCCGTTGCGGGCGGTGAACGGATCGGTCAGGCCCGGCCAGGCGATGCGTTCGCCGCTGCGCGACAACAATTCGGCCATGGCCAGCGCCAGCACCAGCGCGCGCGATTCCTTGGACACGCTGGCGCCGGTCGATTTGTAGAGCATCGAAGGCGAGGGGTCGGCCCACAGCCATACTGTATGCGCGGCCTCCCATTCGCGGTCGCGCACATAGGTATGATCGTCGCGGGCCGAACGGCGCCAGTCGATGCGCGAGGAATCGCCTTCGACATAGGGGCGGAACTGCCAGAAATTCTCGCCGATTCCGCGCTTGCGGCGGCCATGCCAGCCGGCGATCACCGTGTTGACGATGCGGCGCGCCTCGACCAGCAGGTCGGGAACCAGCGAAGCCCGCAACCGGCCCCTGGCGAGCGCGTCGCGCGTCGCTGCCGGTGTCTGGACTTCGCCGATACGCGCCATCAGATGCCTTTGGACAGTTTCGCCACCACGTCACGCACGGTCGTGCCCTCGGCGCGGGCGGCAAAGGTCAGCGCCATGCGATGCTGCAGGACAGGCTCGGCCAGCGCGCGGATGTCGTCGACCGACGGCGCCAACCGTCCGTCATAAAGCGCGCGGGCGCGGGCGCAGAGCGTCAGCGCCTGGCTGGCGCGCGGGCCAGGACCCCAGGCGACGTGCTTGTCGGTCTCGGCATTGCCCTGGCCGGGGCGCGCCGAACGCACCAGCTTGAGGATGGCGTCGACGACGCTTTCCGGCACCGGCATACGGCGGATCAGCGTCTGGATTTCCTTCAACCGCACAGGCTGCAGGACGTTCTGCGCCTTTGCATCCTCGATGCCGGTGGTTTCCAAGAGGATGCGGCGCTCGGCCTCGATTTCGGGGTAGAGGATGTCGACCTGCATCAGGAAGCGGTCGAGCTGCGCCTCGGGCAGCGGATAGGTGCCTTCCTGCTCCAGCGGGTTCTGCGTCGCCAGCACATGGAAGGGCGCCGGCAGGTCGTGTCGGACGCCGGCGATGGTGACGTGGTATTCCTGCATCGCCTGCAGCAGTGCCGACTGGGTGCGCGGCGAGGCGCGGTTGATTTCGTCGGCCATCAGCAATTGCGCGAAGATCGGGCCGGAGATGAAGCGGAAGGAGCGCTTGCCGGCCTCGTCCTGCTCCATCACTTCGGAGCCGAGAATGTCCGACGGCATCAGGTCGGGGGTGAACTGGATGCGGCGCGAATCGAGGCCGAGCACGACGCCGAGCGTTTCGACCAGCTTGGTCTTGGCAAGGCCTGGAACGCCGACCAGCAGCGCATGGCCGCCGGCAAGCAGCGCCACCAGTGTGCGTTCGACCACCGCTTCCTGGCCGAAGATGACGCGGCCGACGCCGTCGCGGACCCTCGAAATATCGGCCAGCGCCGCCTCGGCCTGGGCGATCATGTCCTTTTCACTGATCGGGCTTTCCTTGACCATAACGCTCATGCCGCATCGATCCTTGTGCTGGAAGTACCGGCTTGCACTGTAGCAGTGCCGCAGAATGCCGCGATTCGGCCTCGCCTGGCGCCTGCATTTCAACTTAAATCACAGACTTAGGCTGACAAGCGGAACAACAGTGACTATTTCGTGACCATGGCGGAACGCTCCGAACATCGCGAACAAAGCCTTACCGGTGCCACAGAGGCGCGCGGCCTCGAGGCGCTGATCTCGCGCGCCACCCGCGCCGGCAAGGGCGCAGCACCGGTAGAGCGCTGGAATCCGGACTTTTGTGGCGATCTCGACATGGAGATCAAACAGGACGGCACCTGGTTTTATCTGGGCACGCCGATCGGCCGCATGCCGCTGGTGCAGCTGTTTTCCACCGTGCTGCGCAAGGACGAGGATGGCAGGACATATCTGGTGACGCCGGTGGAACGGGTCGGCATCCGCGTCGTAGACGCGCCGTTCATTGCCGTCGAAATGAACGTTTCCGGCGCCGGCGCCGAGCAGACCATCACCTTCCGCACCAACGTCGGCGATGTCGTCGAAGCCGGGCCCGGCCATCCGCTGCGCTTCGTCGACGAGGACGAGACCGGCGGGCTAAAACCCTATGTGCTGGTGCGCGGGCGGCTGGAAGCACTGGTGGCGCGGCCGGTGATGTACGAACTGGTCGAGCATGGCGAGGAAATCGACATCGGCGGCAGGATAATGTTTGCCGTGCGCTCGAAGGGTGAGGTCTATCCGATCATGCCAGCGGAAAAACTGAAGCGGCTGAGCGCATGATGGACCAGGTGACGCCGCCGCCGTTTTCCACAGCGGATTTTCGGGCGCGGGTCGCGGCGCAAGCTGAAGCCCATGCCGGTGACGATTATGGCGACCATCGCTTCAACCCCGGTCATCCCCGGTTGAAGCAGCTGAAGGCGCTGCGCGATGCCGCTGTGCTGATCCCGGTCATCGACCACGGACGCGATGCGACCGTGCTCTTGACCAAGCGTGCGGAAAAGCTGCGCAGCCATTCCGGGCAAGTGGCTTTCCCCGGCGGCACGATCGATCCGACCGATCCGACCCCGGAAGCAGCGGCCTTGCGCGAAACCTTCGAGGAGATCGGGCTTGGCCAGGACCGCATCGAGATCATCGGCCGCATGCCCGACTATGTCGCCGGCAGCGGCTATCGCATTGCCCCGGTGCTGGCGATCGTGGAGCCTGGTTTTACTCTGTCGCTCAATGCCGACGAGGTCGACGCCGCCTTCGAAGTACCCCTGTCGTTCCTGATGGATCCGGCCAATCACACCCGGGACAGCCGCCTGTGGAACGAGCTCGAATGGTTCTTCTACGAGATGCCCTATGGCGGCCAGCGCATCTGGGGCGTCACCGCCGGCATCATCCGCACGCTCTATGAAAGGCTCTATGCTTGAGTGATCCGATATCGCTGGCGGGCAAGGCTGACTGGCTCGGTGAAAAACATCTGCAGCGGCTGCTTGCCGTGCTGGCGCAAGGCGGTGAAGAAGCCCGTATCGCCGGCGGCGCGGTGCGTAATGCGCTGATCGGTCAGCTGGTGGCAGACATCGATATCGCTACGACCTGCCTGCCTGAGGAAACCATCCGCCGCGCCGAAGCGGCGGGCTTCAAGGCGGTGCCGACCGGCATCGAACACGGCACGATCACGGTGATCGCCGGTGGCACGCCCTATGAAATCACCACGCTGCGCGCAGACATCGAGACCGACGGCCGCCGCGCCAAAGTGACGTTCGGCCGCGACTGGAAGGCCGACGCCGAACGGCGCGATTTCACCATTAACGCACTGTATGCCGAGGCCGACGGCACGGTAATCGACCTGGTCGGCGGTGTCGGCGATATCGAGGCGCGCAGGCTGCGCTTCATCGGCGATGCCGAGCAGCGCATCCGCGAAGATTATCTTCGCATCCTGCGCTTCTTCCGCTTTTTCGCCTGGTATGGCGACGGCCGGCCCGATGCCGAGGGGTTGAAGGCCTGCGCCCGGCTGAAGGACGGGCTCGAAAAACTCTCGGCGGAGCGCATCTGGTCCGAGCTGAAGAAGCTTCTGTCGGCCCCGGATCCGTCGCGCGCGCTGTTATGGATGCGCCAGGCCGGCGTGCTGGCCGGCGCCCTGCCGGAGAGTGAGAAATGGGGCATCGATGCCATTCACGGGCTGACAAAGACCGAGAAAGATCTGGGCTGGGCGCCGGATCCGCTGCTCAGGCTGGAGGCCATTGTGCCGCCCGATACGGCGCGGATGACGGTATTGGCCGAGCGGCTGAAACTGTCCACCAATGAGGCGGAGCGCCTGCGACACTGGGCGCTGACGGGTGCCATCGAACCGAAGACGAGTGAAGCGGAGCTGGCAAAGCTGCTTTATGCAGGCCATCGCCAGGGCTTTGTCGATCGCTTTCGGCTGTCGCTCGCCTCGGCGCGGGCGCGCGCCGTCGAGGACAATGACGCGCTTGTCCAGGCTGGCGGTTTTTCGCGCCTGCTGGCCTTTGCGCTGAAATGGGAAAAGCCGGTATTTCCGGTCAAGGGTGCCGATCTAACCGCACTTGGCGCGTCGCCGGGCCCGAAACTCGGCGCAACCCTGAAAAACCTCGAAAAGGAATGGATCGGCTCCGGCTTTACGCTCGATCGCGACGCGCTGCTGGAGCGCGCCGCGGAGGCGTTAAGGGCCAGTTGAACCTCAGGCCGCGTCGCGAACCTTCTCGATGCGCGAACGGATCGCTTCGATCATCGTCTCGCGGATGATCGTTTCGCCATGCGTCTCGCGCATGTGGTCGACGGCACGGCGCATCACCTCGGCTTCCTCGTCGGCACGGGTGTGCCACTCACAGCCGGGAACCAGCGAGCCGCAATGGAATTCCTTCATGGGGTTTTCTCCTTTCCTCCTGGGAGCCTGCGCCTCTCATGGGCACGAAGCTCCGCCACCTTTGTTCCGCGCCCTGTCACAGCAGTTGGTTTTGGGCGCGCGCACGGGGGAACAAGCATAACACGGTTCGGCGGTTTTGGTTGCCGCTAAAGCGCGTCGCGTCGAAGCGGATTCACGCGACGCGCTTTCGGCCTTTGATTTTATGCATGTGATTTTCCCAGAACCGAGGTCACTTTTGGGTGACATGCATAGGCGAAAAAGGCGGAGCAGCGCTGCTCCGCCTCTCTACGCTATCCCAGAGCAAGACCAATTCGGTCTTGTCCCGACAGGGCCGTCACTTCACGATCTTGACGGACTCGGCAACTTTGTTCTTGCCGCTCATGTCCCAGGAAACGCGGACCTTTTCGCCGGCCTTCAGGCCAGGATCCTTGAAGGTCTTGGGCAGCGTAAAGGTCGATCCATCGTCCAGAACAAGGCTCATGGCCGTTCCATCATAGGTTTTGACCGTGCCCGTGGTGTGCTTGACCGCGGCAAAGGCGACCGAACCGGAAGCGAGAAGGGCAGCGGCGGCTGCCGTTACAATGAGCTTTCGCATGGTAAGTACTCCTGGAAAATGCGGACATCCGTTTCTTGAGAATGCTCCGCCTTGTTCAGGGCCGTCCGGTAGCGTCGTGTCGCGGTTCGGGACTGAACCGCCGGCGCTTCCCGGCCCGGAAACGACAAATAGTCGTTTTGTTTCAATTGCCTATTAGACGAAAAAGATAATCCGAGCGCCACATTGAATGCCAAAATTCGGCGAATGGGACGCTTTTGCGGCTCACGCTTCGCTCACCGATTTGTTACGGCCACCTGACCTCCGGCGGCAGGCTGGACAGGATAGAGGCGACATTGCCGCCGGTCTTCAGGCCGAAGATGGTGCCGCGATCGTGAAGAAGGTTGAATTCGACGTAGCGGCCGCGGCGGATGAGCTGTTCGTCGCGGTCGTCGTCGGTCCAGTTTTCGTTGAAATGGGCTCGAACCAGGTGGCCGTAGACGACAAGAAAAGAACGTCCGACATCCTGGACGAAGTTCAAATCGGCATTCCAGCCGCCTTTGTCCTCGCCTGAATGCAGCCAGTCGAAAAAGATGCCGCCGACGCCGCGCGGCTCGTTGCGGTGCGGCAGATAGAAATACTCGTCGCACCAGGCCTTGAATTTGGGGTGGTCGGCGACGGCGGCGTTCTTCTCGCAGGCAAACTGCATGGCGCGGTGGAAGGCGACCGTGTCGGGATGATCCTCGGTGCGGTTGCGGTCGAGCACCGGGGTCAGGTCGGCGCCGCCACCGAACCAGTGGCGCGAGGTCACGACCATGCGGGTGTTCATGTGCACGGCCGGCACGTTGGGGCTCCAGGGATGTGCGATCAGCGAAATGCCTGAGGCCCAGAAGCTTGGGTCTTCCTCGGCGCCGGGCATCTGCTTGCGGAATTCGGGCGAGAATTCGCCATAGACGGTGGAGGTATGGACGCCGACCTTCTCAAAGACGCGGCCATGCATCATCGACATGGTGCCGCCGCCGCCCTTGCCCTGGTCGCGCTCCCACGGCGTCTTCTCGAAGCGACCGGGCGACCAGGCGGCCAGCGGCCCCTGCAACTCCTGCTCGATCTGCTCGAAAGTGGTGCAGATGCGCTCGCGCAGCGTCTCGAACCAGAGCCTGGCCTTCATCTTCTTCTGTTCGATGTCGGCCGGCAGGCCTGCCGGTATTTCTGGTCGTTCCAAAATCAGGTCTCCGGTCGCAGCCGACAAATGACTCGTCTTTTTAGGGCGCGATCCCTAATCTCTTAAGGGCAAGGGTCAAGTGTCATCTGGTCAAGGCCCAGGAGTTCTTTCATGCGCACCCCGGCAAGACCGCCGCTGGATGGCTTGAAGAAGCGGCTCGACCGTTCGCGCGCCGAGCGCGAGCGCATGCCGCGCGACGGTTTTCTGCGCGAGACCTTCGTCCTGCCGCGTTCGGATGCGCGGCTCAAAGCCAAGGAATGGTTCGAACGCTTTCCCAAGCAGGCCTACTGGACCGAGATCGAAAGCTGGTTCGAGCGGCCGGGAGATCTGATCGAATTTACGATCCGGCGGCTGCCGGCGGCGGACTAGGATTCCTCGCCCCGTTTACGGGGAGAGGATGCCGGCAGGCAGGTGAGGGGCGGCGCAAACCTTCAAATGCTAGCGCCGCCCCTCATCCGCCCTTTCGGGCACCTTCTCCCCGTAAACGGGGTGAAGGAAGAACCAGCCTTCTCGCTCCCGTCCCCTCCTTCGCCAGCCGGTCTTCCCTGTTCCTTAGCGGGCATTTGTCGATCGACATGCAGCCGCAGCCGATGCAGTCGGTCAGGCCGTCGCGCAGCTTCTTCAACTGGCTGATCTTGCGGTCGAGGTCGTCGCGCCAGCCGGTTGACAACAGGTTCCAGTCCTCGCGCGTCGGCGTGCGGCCTTCTGGGAGTGATTCAAGTGCGGCGCCGATCTCGGCCAGCGAGATGCCGACTTCCTGCGCCACCTTGATGATCGCCACCCGCCGCAGCACGTCGCGGCCATAGCGCCGCTGGTTGCCCGATGTTCGGTGGCTGCGGATCAGCCCGCGCGCCTCGTAGAAATGCAGCGCCGACACCGCCACGCCGCTGCGCATGGCCACCTGGCCAACCGTCAATTCCTTTACCGAAGTCATTTCGACTTTTCCGCTTGACCTCAACTTAAGTTGAGCTTGTAGCCAAGAAATGTCGATGGGGCAATTGAGGAGAAGGCAATGTGCGCCTGGGTGAGAATGACGCAAGAAATAAAGGCCGTTCGCGACGGCGATGAGGAATTAGCCGAGCTGCCGGATGGCTTCGCCGGCGACCATGGCGACGGACAGCGCGACGTTGATGCTGCGCGTGCCCGGCTGCATCGGGATCGTCAGCCGCGCATCCGCCGCCTGATGGACAGGATCTGGTACGCCGGCGGATTCGCGGCCGAACAGCGGGATGTCGCCGGCGGCAAAGGTGAAGCCCGTGTAGGCGATCGCGGCTTTGGTGGTGAGCAGCACCAGCCGGCGCTCGCTCGCTTGGCGCCAGTCCTCGAAGGCGTTCCAGTCGACATGCCGGGTCAGAGCGGCCATTTCGAGATAGTCCATGCCGGCTCGCTTGAGCGCTTTGTCGGAGAGCGGGAAGCCTGCCGGCTCGATAATGTCGACGCCAAGACCGAGGCAGGCGGCGAAGCGCAGGATTGTTCCGGTGTTGCCGGCAATGTCAGGCTGGTAGAGAGCGATGCGGAGACGGTGGTTCATTTCCGCGTCTTTCTAATAAGTGGCAGATCGGCCACAGCGGGCTCCTGGTTTTGGAAATTTCTGGACCTGCGGGTGGCCATTTTCTGCGAAGTCGATTATACCGCACGCATTGTCAACCCGAACCGATGGAGGGGTATTTCATGATGGCCATGCACATCCAGCGCCCCTCCCGTGGGCTTACCTGCCTGCCGGCGGTTTCGGTACGACGATTTACCTGACTTCTTAGATTTGATCGCACCGATTCCCGCCGAACCCAGTTTTCGGCTTTCGAAGGAATCCTGCGATGTTTTTCAACCTGTTGAAGGGGCCAAGCGCCCCAGTTGAGCGTGTCCCGACCGAGGTGTCCCCTCGTGTCCCGACCGATGCAATCCGTGCCTCCGGCCGAATGCCGGCGCACGACATTGCTTCGCCTTTTTATCTTTATTTGCACACGGAGGACGGACCGATGTTCGATCCCTACAGAATACCTGGTTCAAGAAGCCTGCACGAGCGCAAGACGGCGACCTGGGCGTTGCTGATCGGCGAGACCTACTCGTCGGCGGTTCACGCCGAGACGCGCCGGCGTCCGCATCGCGGCATGCTGCCGGATGTCGACTTCTCGCGTGCGGTTCCCGACCACAGCCGGCCGTCGCTGGTGCGCCGGATCATCCGGTTGATCCGGCCGGGCGCGAAAAACCGGGCTGGCGGCGGCATGCCGTCAGGTCAGTCGAACGCGCCTGTCGGCGAAAAGCCCGCAAGTCCCTATATTGCGCGAAGCAGGACCGATGGCCCGGGTGAGTCCGGGCCATCGGTCCTTGACGCCGTACGTTCCGGGGATTTTTCCCGCGCAGCGTGAGCGGACAACAGTTTTGTGAGCATCACTATGTTTAGCTGGTTTGAAAAAAGGCTCGATCCGTTCCCCGCAGCGGAACCGGTCGAGCCGCCGAAGACACTGGTTGCCTTCTGCGTGCATTATACGCGTGGCGCCTGGCCCTACATCATCGTCGATGCGGTTCTGGTGACGGCGATCGCGGTCGCCGAAGTGTGGATGTTCGGCTTCATGGGCCGCATCGTCGACTGGCTGTCCGGGCAGAATCGCGAAACCTTCCTGCAGACCGAGAGCTGGAAGCTCGCCGGCATGGCCTTTGTCGTGCTGTTCGCGCTGCCGGGCACGGTATGGCTGCATTCGCTGCTCAACCAGCAGACGCTGATGGGCAACTACCCCATGCGCATCCGCTGGCAGGTGCATCGCTATCTCTTGAAGCAGTCGATGAGCTTCTACCAGGACGAGTTCGCCGGCCGCATCGCCACCAAGCTGATGCAGACGGCGCTCGCCGTGCGCGAATGCGTCATCAAGGTGATCGACGTCCTCAACTACGTCATCGTCTATTTCCTCGGCATGCTCTTCATCGTCGGTTCGGCCGACTTGCGGTTGGCAGCACCGCTTGGCGTCTGGCTGCTCGGCTATATCGGGCTGTTGCGCTACTTCATCCCGAAGCTCGGCAAGGTCGGCGAGGCGCAGGCCAATGCGCGCTCGACCATGACCGGCCGCGTCGTCGACAGCTACACCAACATCCAGACGGTCAAGCTGTTTTCCCATGCGCGCCGCGAAGCAACGTTCGCCAAAGAGGGGATGGCTGGCTTCCTCGACACGGTCTACCGGTCGATGCGGCTGGTGACGGTGCTGTACGGGCTGCTCTACATCCTCAATGCACTGCTGTTGTTTTCTGTGACGGCGCTGGCGCTGTGGCTGTGGCTTGGCCAGGCGGTGACGATCGGCGCCGTTGCCGTTGTCATCGGCCTGGTGCTCAGGATGTGGGGCATGTCGCAGTGGATCATGTGGGAAATGTCCGGCCTGTTCGAGAACATCGGCACGGTGCAGGACGGCATCGCCTCGATCTCGCTGCCACGCCTGGTCGAGGACCGGCCGGGGGCGAAGGACATTGCCGTCACCAAGGGTGAGATTCAGTTCGACGATATCCGCTTCCACTACGGCAAGCAGAAGGGCGTCATCGAGAGCCTGTCGCTGACGGTGAAGCCCGGCGAGAAGGTCGGCATTGTCGGCCGCTCGGGTGCGGGCAAGTCGACGCTGGTCAATCTCCTGCTGCGCTTCTACGATTTGGAGAGCGGCCGGATCCTGATCGACGGCCAGGAGATCGCGTCGGTGACGCAGGATTCACTGCGCGCACAGATCGGCATGGTAACGCAGGACACTTCGCTGCTGCACCGTTCGGTGCGCGACAACATCCTCTACGGCCGGCCCGACGCCACGGAAGAGATGCTTGTCGAGGCAGCCGGGCGGGCCGAGGCGCTGGAGTTCATCGCCGGGCTTTCGGACCACACTGGACGCAAAGGGCTCGACGCTCATGTCGGCGACCGCGGCGTCAAATTGTCCGGCGGCCAGCGGCAACGCATCGCCATAGCTCGCGTTATGTTGAAGGACGCACCGATACTTATCCTTGACGAAGCGACCTCGGCGCTGGATTCCGAAGCCGAGGCCGCCATCCAGGAGAATCTCTACAAGCTCATGCAAGGCAAGACCGTCATCGCCATCGCGCACCGGCTGTCGACCATTGCGGCGATGGACAGGCTCGTCGTCCTCGACAAGGGCCGTGTCATCGAGGAGGGGTCGCACGAGGAACTCGTCGCCAGCGGCGGGCTCTACGCGCAGCTCTGGCAGCGTCAGTCGGGCGGGTTCCTGCTCGACGACGGCCCGGTCGGCGCCGCCAATGACGCTGTGGCCAAGGGAGAAGCCGCAGAGTGATGACGTCAGCATGATGACAGCCGTCTATCGCTGGTTCGAGAACTGGGTCTATCCGTTCAGGGAGCCAGCGAATCTTCGGCCACCATCAAGCGTCGGCGGCTTCCTCTGGTATTATGTCGGCCAGGCGAAGTTCGCCTTCTTCGCCATGCTGGTCATCGGCGGCATAGCGCCGCTGATCGAGGCCGGGCTGTTCTACTTCGTCGGGCGGCTGGTCGATATTCTCGACCAGCTTCCCGGTGAACGCAGCTGGCATGCGCTGTGGACCGCTGCCGGGCCCGAGCTTGTCTTCATGATCGCGGTGGTGCTGGTCATCCGCACCGTCGTCGTCGGGCTGTCGGCGCTGGTCAACGAACAGACGATCACGCCGGGTTTCTACAATCTGGTGCGCTGGCAGGCGCACCGGCACGTATCGCGCCAGTCCTACACCTTCTTCCAGAACGATTTCGCCGGCCGCATCGCGACGAAAGTCTGGCAGGCGGGGCAAGCGACCGGCGACCTGATGGAGAGCTTCATCGAGGTCATCTGGTTCATGCTCATCTATACGGTGACGACGCTGGCGCTGGTCGCTGGGCTGGATTTGCGCCTGGCCGTGCTGGTGGTGCTCTGGATCCTCGCTTTCGCCTGGCTGGCCAAGCTCTATCTGCCCTCGATCCGCAGGCATGCCGAGGCCACGGCTGAAGCTGGTTCGATGATCAATGGGCGCATCATCGATTCCTATTCCAACGTGCAGACGCTGAAGCTGTTCTCGGCCGATGGCGACGACCGCTACATCAAGAACGGCTTCGACATCTATCTCGACGCGCTACGGCCTTTCACCCGCCGGCTGACCGGCGTGCGCATGGCGCTGACGACGCTGTCGGGCATCATGATCACAGCGATTGGCTGCTTTGCCGTCTATCTCTGGGTCGAAGGGTCGATCACCGTCGGCGCCGTCGCTTTCACGCTGTCCCTGGTGCTGCGGCTCAACATGCTGCTCGGGCGGGTGATGATGCAGCTCAACGGCATTTTGCGAAACCTCGGCGTGCTGGAGAACTCCAAGGCGCTGATCTCGCAGCCTCTCGGCCTCATCGACGCGCCCGATGCGAAGGAGCTTGTCGTCGCCGGCGGCCGCATCGATGTGAAGAATGTCGAGTTCCACTATGGCAAGGGATTCGGCGTGCTGAACGGCATCAACCTTGTCGTCAAGCCGGGCGAAAAGGTTGGGCTGGTCGGACCGTCCGGTGCGGGCAAGACGACGCTTGCCAACCTCATCCTGCGCCTCTACGACCTTGAGAGCGGACAAATCACCATCGACGGGCAGGATGTGTCAGAGGTGACGCAGAATTCGCTGCGCGCCAATATCGGTGTCGTCAGCCAGGACACCGCGCTCTTCCATCGCTCGTTGCGCGACAACATCAAGCTCGGCATGCCGGATGCAACCGACGCCGAGGTGATCGCGGCGGCAAAGAAGGCCGAGGCGCACGAGTTCATATTGGGCTTGCGCGACAACCGGGATCGTGCCGGCTACGAGGCCTTTGTCGGTGAACGCGGCGTGAAACTGTCGGGTGGCCAGCGCCAGCGCGTGGCGATCGCCCGCGTCTTCCTCAAGGATGCGCCGATCCTGATCCTCGACGAGGCGACATCGGCGCTCGATTCCGACATCGAGGCGGCGATCCAGGAGAATCTGACGCGGCTGATGGAGAACAAGACGGTGATCGCCATCGCACATCGGCTGTCGACCATTGCCGCACTCGACCGGCTGGTGGTGCTGGACGGCGGCCGCATCGTCGAACAAGGCACGCATGATGAGCTTGTGGCGCAGGACGGGCTCTATGCGCGGCTGTGGAAACGGCAGTCCGGCGGCTTCCTCTATCACGAGGAAAGCGTGCTGGAAGAGACGCGGCCGGCGGAGTAGAACGCGATCATGTCGGTCAGAATGCCCTCGAATTTTGGACAAAGCAGCGCGCAGGAGAGCGCGCTGGACCTGCTCGGCCACGAGATCCTGGCCGAAAAAGCGGCCGCCCTCGGCCGCACTGGGCAACGTGTCGAGGAAACGCTGAAGAAGCTGCGCGAGAATCGTGAGCAAGACCAGCGCGCCCGGCTGCTGAAGGAGGCCGCCGCGGCGGTGCACGCCTATTTCATCCAGCGCGAACTTTGCGGCTTACGCCGGCATGAGTCGGTGATCCGCGAATACGACATCCCGAGGGCAGTGCTGGTCAGGCTCGGCGCCAGCTAAAGGCTGCCGACAACGTCATTCCAGCCATTCGGTGATGAATCTGCCGCTTTCGTGGATGTCGGTCGATTCAAGCGGGCCTGGGCCGAGATTGGTAAATTTGTGCGGTGTGTTCGGCGGCACGATGAGGATCTGGCCGGCTGTGGCCTCGATCTGCTGGTCGCCGATCGTGAACAGGCCGGTGCCCTGGCGGATGATGAAGATCTCGCAATACGGGTGGGTGTGCAGCCGCGGGCCGCCGCCGATCTCCGCCTGGTAATTGAAGATCAGGCAGGAGTTGGAGCCGTGGGCGCCCAATTGCAGTTCGCCCTGCCAAAGGCCGGGCGTCCTGGTCCAGGTCTCGCGGTCGATGATGTGTGCCATGCCAGCGAGACTAGATCACGGCAACCTGTCCTGTCGAGACAGGCGGGGAGCCTCGGATTTGCTGATATTTCCCTGTTGTTTAGCCGCCTTTGCCGGCCTTTGGACATCTGGCCGACTGACGCGCTCTTCTGTCCCCGCGACAATCTGCCCTTGTGGCCTCACCCCGCTGGACAAAAACGGGCTTCACGCATAAACCGAAATCCAAATGCCGGAGGAATTCGCTAGCTTGTTCGCCATGCGCTGTCGGGCCGGCGCGATGGAGCGGGGAACAAAGCTCGACCGCCGGCTCGGAAGAGGCGAAAGGATCAGGCACCCGTGAGCGCAACCGATACCCAGGATCCCAACCGTCGTGATTTTCTCTACGTCGCCACCGGCATGGCCGCAGTGGTCGGCGCAGGGGCCGTCGCCTGGCCGTTCATCGACCAGATGCGCCCCGATGCCTCGACGCTGGCGCTGGCCTCGGTCGAGGTCGATGTTTCCTCGCTGACCCCTGGCATGTCGCTGATCGTCAAATGGCGCGGTAAGCCGGTCGTGGTGCGCAACCGCACCGAGCAGGAGATGAAGGACGGCGAGGCCGTCAACCTTGCCGATCTCAAGGATCCGATTGCCCGCAACGCTAATCTGCCGGCCGATGCGCCGGCGACCGACGCCAACCGCACCACGCCCGGCAAGGAAGCCTGGATGGTGATGGTGCAGGTCTGCACGCATCTGGGCTGCATCCCGCTCGGTCAGGAAGGCGATTTCGGCGGCTGGTTCTGCCCGTGCCATGGCTCGGTGTACGATACCGCCGGCCGTATCCGCAAAGGCCCGGCGCCGGAAAACATGGCCGTGCCGGTATTCAAGTTCATTTCCGATACCAAAATCCTTATCGGTTGAGGCAGGGGATATTTCGATGAGCGAGGGACACTCGACCTATACGCCCAAGACCGGTATCGAACGCTGGTTCGACGCCCGCATGCCGCTGCCGCGCATGGTCTATGACAGCTTCATCGCCTATCCGGTGCCGCGCAACCTCAACTATGCCTGGACCTTCGGCGGCATCCTGGCGATCATGCTGGTGGCGCAGATCCTGACCGGCATCGTGCTGGCGATGCACTATACGGCCGACACCAATCTCGCCTTCAATTCGGTCGAGAAGATCATGCGCGACGTGAATTCGGGCTGGCTGTTGCGCTACATGCATTCCAACGGCGCCTCGTTCTTCTTCGTCGCCGTCTACATCCACATCTTCCGCGGGCTTTATTACGGCTCCTACAAGGCGCCGCGCGAGCTCCTATGGATCCTCGGCTGCATCATCTACCTCTTGATGATGGCGACCGGCTTCATGGGCTATGTGCTGCCCTGGGGGCAGATGAGCTTCTGGGGCGCCACCGTCATCACCGGCTTCTTCAGCGCCATTCCGCTGGTCGGCGACTGGATCCAGCAGCTGCTGCTTGGTGGTTTCGCCGTCGATAACCCGACGCTCAACCGCTTCTTTGCGTTGCACTATTTGCTGCCGTTCATGATTGCCGGCGTCGTCGTGCTGCACGTCTGGGCGCTGCATGTGGTCGGCCAGTCGAACCCGACCGGCATCGAGGTCAAGTCGAAGACCGACACCGTCGCCTTCACGCCCTATGCGACCATCAAGGACGCATTCGGCATGATCGTGTTCCTGTTCTTCTTCGCCTATTTCGTCTTCTACCTGCCGAACTTCCTCGGCCATCCGGACAATTACACGGTCGCCAACCCGCTGAAGACGCCGGCCCACATCGTGCCGGAGTGGTACTTCCTGCCGTTCTACGCGATCCTGCGCGCCATCACCTTCAACATCGGGCCGATCAACTCCAAGCTCGGCGGCGTGCTGTGCATGTTCGGCGCCATCGTCATGCTGTTTCTGGTGCCGTGGCTCGACACCTCCAAGGTGCGCTCGGCGGTCTACCGCCCTTGGTATAAGCTGTTCTTCTGGCTCTTCGCAGCCGACGCCGTCCTGCTCGGTTGGCTGGGCTCGCAGCCGGCTGAAGGCAGCTTCGTGTTCATGGCGCAGATGGCGACGCTGTTTTACTTTGCCTTCTTCCTCGTCATCCTGCCGGTGCTCGGCCTGATCGAGACGCCGCGCAGGCTGCCGAATTCGATCACCGAGGCGGTGCTGGAGAAGAACAAGGGTGCCGGTGGGGGACATCCGGCAGGTGCGAACGCCGCGCCGGAAACCAAGGGCTGAGCGAGAATCTAAGGGGATTTGGTATGAAAAAGATTCTCACCTCGCTTGCCCTGCTCGGCCTGTTGGCCGGCGGCATCGGAGCGGTCGGCAGCGTGGCGATGGCCGCTGAAGAGGCGCATAACGCGGCGGCACCGACGCATTTCCCGATCGACGAGCCGAAGGAAATGGACTGGAGTTTCGCCGGTCCGTTCGGCACCTACGACAAGGCGCAGTTGCAGCGCGGCCTGAAGGTCTACAAGGAAGTCTGCTCGGCCTGCCATTCGATGAACCTGGTGGCGTTCCGCACGCTGGAAGGCCTCGGCTATTCGGAAGCGCAGGTGAAATCCTTTGCCGCCGAATACACCATCCATGACGGTCCCAACGATGCCGGCGACATGTTCGACCGGCCGGGTAAGCCGTCGGACCATTTCCCGGCGCCGTTCGCCAATGAGGAGGCGGCTGCCGCCTCCAACGGTGGCGCAGCCCCGCCCGACATGTCGCTGCTGGCCAAGGCACGCGGTGTCGAGCGCGGCTTCCCGCGCTTCGTCTTCGACATCTTCACCCAGTATGCTCAGGGCGGCCCGGACTACATCCATTCGCTGCTGACCGGCTACGACGAGACGCCGCCGGCCGGCATGGTGATCCCCGAAGGTACCCACTACAATCCATACTTCATGTCCGGCGTGTCGCTGAAGATGCCGAAGCCGCTGTCCGACGGCCAGGTCACCTATGATGACGGTTCGCCGCAGACGGTCGACCAGTATTCGCGCGACGTCTCGGCCTTCCTGATGTGGGCTGCCGAGCCGCATCTGGAGGACCGCAAGAAGACCGGCTTCCGCGTGCTTGTGTTCCTGGCTCTGTTCGGCGCCCTGGTCTTTCTGACCAAGCGCAAGGTGTGGGAAGGCGTGGCGCATTAAGCGCTGCCAGCCACGTATTAAAAAAAGGGCGCCGAGAGGCGCCCTTTTGCTTTTCCGGAGGCGGCTTGTCACATAGCGGTCACCGCATCTGACGATCCTGTGCTGCCCTCATCAAAGGATCGCACCCATGAAAAGATACGCATCGCTCGCGGCAGGACTGCTGCTGCTCGTCGTCGGCTCGGCCGCCCAGGCCGAAGACGCAAAGCCCTTCATCACCAACAGGGATGTCGACCTGACGATGATCCTGCCGCCGCCGCCGGCCAACGACTCGGCTGAGACCAAGGCCGAGCTCGGCGCGGTGCTGACGCTGCAGGTGACACGCACGCCCGAAATGGAGGCCAGCGCCATTGCCGACGCCGAGGAAGACGTCTGGCGCTTCACCAATGTCATGGGGCCGAACTTCAACAAGGAAAAGCTGCCGAAATTCTCAGCCTTCTTCGATCGCGTCGTGGCCACCGAAGGCGCCGTCGTCGATCCGGCCAAAGATGTCTGGAAGCGGCCGCGTCCGCACCAACTCAGCGACCTCGTCAAGCCGGCGGTCAAGCTGTCGAGCTCCGGTTCCTGGCCTTCGGGTCATGCCACGGTCGGCACCATGATGGGCATCATCCTTGCCGACATGGTTCCGGAAAGGCGCGCAGAGATCATGGCGCGTGCGGCCGAATACGCCCACAACCGTGTGGTCGGCGGCATCCACTATCCGTCCGACGTCGAGATGGGCAAGATTTCCGGTAGCGTTATCGCCGCCGTCCTGCTCAACCGCGACGACTTCAAGGCCGAGTACGACGTGGCCAAGGCCGAGCTGCGTTCCGACCTCGGTATGTAAGCTATTCCCAACAGTCGGTTTTCGACAGCAAGGGGCGCCAGCGGCGTCCCTTTTTCGTTCATGGCTGTGGCCAAGCGGCAGTTTGGCAATTCACCCGTTGGCATGGCGGCATCGGATTGATATTCGACGCAGCGAGCTTCTTGCGCCATGGCATTTGGAAATCGATGATGCGGCTACGCGACTGTCACAACTTTTCCGATTTCCGGCGCATGGCGCAGCAGCGGCTGCCGGGGCCGATCTTCAACTACATTGACGGCGCGGCGGACGACGAGGTCACCTATCGCCGCAATACCGAGAGTTTCGAGCGCTGCGACCTCGTTCCCAATGTGTTGCGCGGTGTCAGCGAGATAGACATGTCGGTGACGGTGATGGGCCAGAAACTGGCCATGCCCGTCTATTGCTCGCCGACCGCCTTGCAGCGGCTGTTCCATCATCAGGGCGAGCGCGCGGTGGCCAAGGCTTCGGCCAAATTCGGCACCATGTTCGGCGTGTCCTCGCTTGGCACCGTCAGCCTCGAGGAAGCGCGCAAGATCAGCAGCAGTCCGCAGGTCTACCAGTTCTATTTCCACAGGGATCGCGGCCTCAACCGGGCGATGATGCAGCGGGCCAAGGCAGTCGGCGTCGAGGTGATGATGCTGACCGTCGACAGCATCACCGGCGGCAATCGCGAGCGCGACAAGCGCACCGGCTTTGCCATTCCCTTCAAGCTCAACCTTGCCGGCATGCTGCAGTTCGCACTCAAGCCGGGCTGGGCGATCAACTATTTCACTCATGAGGGGTTCAAGCTGCCGCAGCTCGACGAGCATGTCGACATGGGTGGCGGCACGATGTCGATCAGCCGCTACTTCACCGAGATGCTCGATCCGTCGATGACCTGGGACGATGTCGCCGAGATGGTCAGGCTGTGGGGTGGTCCGTTCTGCCTCAAGGGCGTCATGTCGGTGGAGGATGCCAAACGCGCCGTCGAGATCGGCTGCAGCGGCATTGTGCTGTCAAACCATGGCGGCCGGCAGCTGGATGGCTCGCGGGCGGCCTTCGACCAGCTGGCCGAGATCGTCGACGCCGTCGGCGACAGGATAGACGTCATCATGGATGGCGGCGTGCAGCGCGGCACGCATGTGCTGAAGGCGCTGTCGCTCGGCGCCAAGGCTGTCGGCGTTGGGCGCTACTATCTGTTCCCGCTGGCGGCGGCCGGACAGCCCGGCGTCGAACGGGCGCTCGAGCAGATGCGGGTCGAGATCGAGCGCGGCATGAAGCTGATGGGCTGCAGTTCGATCGAACAATTGTCGCGCACGAATCTCCGATTCAGGTAATCTCGGCTCATGAAATCCTCGCTCGAAGACACGCTGCTCGCCGCGATCCGCACCATTCCGGACTATCCCAAGCCCGGCATCCTGTTTCGCGACATCACCACGCTGCTCGGCAATGCGCGCGCCTTCCGCCGCGCCATCGACGAGCTGGTGCATCCCTATGCCGGCCAGAAGATCGACAAGATCGCCGGCATCGAGGCGCGCGGCTTCATTCTCGGCGGCGCCGTGGCGCACCAGCTTTCGGCCGGCTTCGTGCCGATCCGCAAGAAGGGCAAGCTGCCTTACGAGACGGTGCGCGTCGCCTACAGCCTGGAATACGGGCTGGACGAGATGGAGATGCACAAGGACGGTGTTGCGCCGGGCGAGAAGGTGATCCTGGTCGACGACCTGATTGCCACCGGCGGCACGGCGGAAGCAGCGATCAGGCTGCTCAGACAGATCGGCGCCGACATTCTTGCTGCATGCTTTGTCATCGACCTGCCGGACCTTGGCGGGCGGGCGAAGCTTGAGGCGCTGGGTGTGCCGGTGCGGACGCTGATCGGGTTTGAAGGACATTAGTGTTTTTCCCTTCTCCCCTTGTGGGAGAAGGTAAGAGGCGCGCTGCTACTCCACCTTCACCAGCACGGCGCTATCAAACTCGATCACCTTGTCGCCGGTCGAATCGAAACCTTCCGAGCGCAGCGCGAGCAGCCGCCAGCCGCGGCGGGTGGCGAGCGGGCGGTGGGACAGTGCGGTGCGCATGAAGGTGACGGTTTCTCCGGCATAGACCGGCTTTGGCCATTTCAGGTTCCTGAAGCCGGGCGAGGGGCCGAATTCGGGCACCGGGCCGGGACCGCTCCATCGCGTCGCGTCCAGCCTGCTTTCGAGATTGAGTTTCATCCAGGTGGCGGCGGTGTGCCAGCCTGAAGCGCAGAGGCCGCCGAAAACGCTTTTCTTTGCTGCCTCTTCGTCGACATGAAAGAGCTGTGGATCGTATTTGCGGGCGAATGCCTTGATCGCCTCGGCCTCGAATGTGTGCGAGCCGAGATCGATGGTCTCGCCGATGCGGAAGAACGCGTCGAGGCTCATGCGCCGGCCTCGCGGGTCAGGAACATGACGGTGTTTTCGAGTTCGAAGACGCTCTCGCCACGCTGGTTGACCATTTCGCTGCGAAAGGTGACCAGACCGAGTTGGGGTCGTGACTTCGAAAGGCGCCTGGCGACCACACCAGTCCTGCCCGAAAGCGTGTCGCCGGCCAGCACCGGCTTCTTCCATTTGACCTGGTCGATGCCCGGCGCACCTTGCGCGGTCGAGTCGAGCAGGAAGGCGTCGCACAGCATGCGCATGAAGATCGCACAGGTGTGCCAGCCGGAGGCGGCCAACCCGCCAAGGATGCTGGCCTTGCCGGCTGCCTCGTCGAGATGCATCGGCTGAGGGTCGAACTCGGTGGCGAATTCGACGATTTCAGCTGCACTCACCTGCTTGGCGCCGAGGTCGATCGAGGCGCCCTCGGTGAAATCCTCGTAGGCCCAGCTTTTTGCCGTCATGATCCTAATCCGGTTCAAGGTTGTACGATCACCGGGCATCCGGATGCCGTCCGGGCGGAGTTTGGTCAAGCAATTTTCACTGATCCAGGCCCGGTCAGAGCCAGCCGCGGCGGCGGAAGTACCAGAAGGGCAGGATCGCCGACAGGATCATCAGGCCGATGGCGAAGGGATAGCCGAGCTCCCATTTCAGTTCGGGGATGACGTCGAAATTCATGCCGTAGATCGAAGCCACCAGCGTCGGCGGCAGGAAGATGACGGCGGCGACCGAGAAGATCTTGATGATGGCATTCTGCTCGATCGAGATCATGCCCAGCGTGGCGTCGAGCAGAAACGAGATCTTCTGCGACAGGAAGGTGGCGTGGTCGGCGAGCGACAGCACGTCGCGCGATATGGTCTTGATGCGGGCGCGGATGTCCTTGCTCATCTTGGTCTGGGTCGCGACATGGGCGAGGAAGCCGGTGAGGCGCTGCAGCGAGATCAGGCTGTCGCGGATCGAGGAGGCGATGTCCTCCTTGCGGCCAATGGCCTTGAGCAGTTCCTGGAAATCGCGATTGCGCTTGTTCACCTTGGTCGACCGCGCTTCGAAGATGTCGCGCGAAATCGTCTCGATGTCGCGGCCGGCGCGTTCGAGAATATCGGCGAGTCGATCGACGATCGCCTCCAGCAGGCCGATCAGGATGGTGTTGCCGGTGGTGCAGCCGGTCGCCACTTTCTCGGCGCGCAGCGGAAAGGTCTTGAACGCCTTCGGCTCATGATAGCGGATGGTGACCAGTCTCGGTCCGGCAAGCACGAAAGTGACCGGTGACATCAGCGGATCATCGATCTCGGTCTGCGCCGGCAAAGTTGCGGTCATGAAATAGGCACCGTCTTCGATATAGAGGCGGCTGGAAATCTCGATCTCCTCCATCTCTTCGCGCGTCGGAATGGCAACGCCGAGCCAGGTCTCGATCGTCGTTTCTTCTTCCTTGGTCGGATTCAGAAGGTCTGCCCAGACGACTTGGGCGCCATCCGTCAGGAGATCGTCAGTGACGCGCAGGCGGTCATTGTCGACGACGAAGGCCTTGATCATCGCCGGTCTCCGTTGGTTGAACCCAAGAGGTTTCGTTCGATAGCGATGGGTCCTGCGCGCGCAGCCGTTTCCCACGGAGACGGGCAGGTCGCATGCAGACGGCCTTAGACCCGGGGCCAAGGGCAGTCAAGCGAAGCAGCATGCGGGCTCTTCCACTTGACGCAGCTGTGATCGGCCGCGGTTAGCGAGCCAGCCGCGATATGCCTCGGCGCCTCAAGTGTTGAACTTGAACAGCAGGACGTCGCCGTCCTGGACGACGTACTCCTTGCCTTCGTCGCGCGCCTTGCCGGCTTCCTTGGCAGCCACCTCGCCGCCCAGCGTGATGTAGTCGTTATAGGCGATGGTCTGGGCGCGGATGAAGCCGCGCTCGAAGTCGGTGTGGATGACGCCGGCGGCCTGCGGGGCCTTGTCGCCCTTGTGGATGGTCCAGGCGCGCGTCTCTTTCGGCCCGGCGGTGAAATAAGTGATCAGGTGCAACAGATCGTAGCCGGCGCGGATGACCTTGTTGAGGCCCGGTTCGTCGAGACCGAGCGAGGACAGGAACTCCATCTCTTCCTCGTCCGAGAGCTGGGCGACCTCGGCCTCGATCGCGGCCGAGATCACCACGGTGCCGGCGCCCTGCGCGGTCGCCATCTTTTCCACGGCTTTGGTGTGCTCGTTGCCGGTGGCGGCATCGGCCTCGGCGACGTTGCAGACATAGAGCACGGGGTGCGAGGTCAGAAGGTTCAGCCCCTGCAGGATGCGCAGATCCTCCGCTGAAATGCCCTTGAGCAGGATGCGGGTCGGCTTGCCGGCCTGCAGCAGCTCAAGTGCTGCCTCCATCATCGGCAGCACGGTGGTGGCTTCCTTGTCCTTGCTGCCGGCGCGCTTGCGGATTTGCACGATGCGGCGCTCGAGGCTGTCGAGGTCGGCAAGCATCAGTTCGGTCTCGACCGTCTCGGCGTCGGCGACGGGGTCGATGCGGCCCTCGACATGGGTGATGTCGTCATCCTCGAAGCAGCGTAGCACGTGCACGATGGCGTCGACCTCGCGGATGTTGGCGAGGAACTGGTTGCCAAGGCCTTCGCCCTTGGAGGCGCCGCGCACCAGGCC
Source organism: Mesorhizobium sp. CNPSo 4688 (assembly GCF_057784295.1). NCBI lineage: Bacteria > Pseudomonadati > Pseudomonadota > Alphaproteobacteria > Hyphomicrobiales > Phyllobacteriaceae > Mesorhizobium > Mesorhizobium sp. CNPSo 4688. Next base: position 281,327 of record NZ_JBWLUY010000007.1, on the reverse strand, counting down.
GGCAATGTCGACGAAGGAGATGCGGGTCGGGACGATCTCCTTCGACTTGGCGACTGCCGCGATCTTCTGCAAACGCGGATCGGGCACCGCGACCTCGCCGGTGTTCGGTTCGATGGTGCAGAACGGATAGTTAGCGGCCTGCGCCGCCGCCGTCCTGGTCAACGCGTTGAAAAGCGTCGACTTGCCGACGTTGGGCAAGCCAACGATGCCGCATTTGAAACCCATGTGTCCGGTCCTATCGGGAAAATAGAAATTTGATGAGGGCTATGGGCGATAGGGGTGAGGAACGTCAAGCCCTGCGGTCCCGATCCTATCGAGGCTCAGTCTTTCTTGCCGAACAGTTTCTTCAGCATGGCGGCCATCGGGCCGGATTCCGGCAGCTTGGCCGGCGCCTGCTGCGGCCGTGCCTGGCGGATGTGGCTCTGGGCTTTCGGGCCTTGCGCCTTCGGCGTCTTGGCCGGCGGGCGGTCGTCGTCGCCGGTCGGCGTTAGCTTGTCGCGCAGAGCCAGCGTGATGCGGTTCATGAACGAATTGTCGTCGCCGTTGGCCAGCAGCCCGGCATCATCGGCGATGGTATCGAGCAGCACGTTCAGCCATTCGCGGTCGGCCTTGGCAAAATCGCCGAGCACGTGGCCATGCACCATTTCCCTGACGCCGGGGTGGCCGACGCCGATGCGCACGCGGCGAAAATTCTTGCCGACATGCTGGTCGAGCGAGCGGATACCGTTGTGGCCGCCGGCGCCGCCGCCGACCTTGACCCGCAATTTGCCGGCCGGCAGGTCGATTTCGTCATAAAAGACAGTCAGCGCCTCGGGGCCGAGCTTGTAGAAGCGCAAGGCTTCGCCAACCGCCTGTCCCGACAGGTTCATGAAGGTCTGCGGCTTGATCAGCAGAATTTTTTCGCCGGCAATCGTGCCTTCGGCGATCAGGCCCTGGAACTTCTTCGACCAGGGCGAAAAGGAATGGCGGCGGGCGATAGCGTCCGCCGCCATGAAGCCGACATTGTGCCGGTTATCAGCGTATTTCGCGCCCGGATTGCCGAGGCCTGCAAAGACAAGCATCGTGCGCTCCGGGCCCGAAAATTACTTCTCTTCGGCAGCAGGAGCCGCCGCTTCGGGGGCTGCCGCTTCCGCCGTCTCTTCCGCCTCCGGCTTCATCGCCGAGGAACCGGCAATGGTCGCGATGGTGAAGTCGCGGTCGGAGATCACCGGCTTGACGCCGGCCGGCAGGGTCACCGCCGAGATGTGGATCGAATCGCCAATGTCGGCGCCGGTGAGATCGACGGTGATGAATTCCGGGATCGCATTGGCCGGGCAGTGGAACTCGACCTCGTGACGCACGATGTTGAGCACGCCGCCGCGCTTGATGCCGGGCGACTTGTCTTCATTGATGAAGTGGACAGGGACGTCGACATTGACCTCGGTGTCCTTGCCAATGCGTAGGAAGTCGACATGGACCGGGAAATCCTTGACCGGATCGAGCTGGAAATCCTTGGGCAGAACCTGGATTTTCTTGCCGTCGACATCGATCGTGGCGATCGTAGTCAAAAACCCGCCGCCATGGATTTTGTAGAAGACGTCCTTGTAGTTCAGCGCAATAGCCAGGGGAGGCTGCTTGTCGCCATAAATAACTGCAGGCACTTTACCGTTGCGGCGAACTGCACGGGCGGACCCCTTACCGACCTGTTCGCGCGCTTCGGCCTTGAGCTCGTAAGTATCGTGGCTCATGGCATTTCCTTTCGCGTGTTATGGAGCGTTTGCGGTGGGCAGTGCGCCTCGACCGTAAACGTCGAAAGCCGCCAGGCCTGGATGTCCCAGAGAACGCGGCCGCTTTGACACGGAGCTTTGTTCGGGATCACCAAGGGGAAGGCAGCCTTCCGCCGCGTTGCCTCCAAGGGTGTCTACGCGGGTGGCGGCTCTATAGCGGAAGGCGGGAAAGGGTGCAAGTCGGTGGCAATGGTCGGTATTGCACTTTGAATTTTGTGCTTTGCACCGCTATCGGACAATTCCAAGTCCAAAGCTGCTGTTAGCACCAGGTAGGCCATTCCAACGACGTTGCGAGTTCGCCGCAGATATCCACCGCCTACATGTTCTCTCGGGTGTAGATCTCGAAAGGCAGGATGGTGGTGACGTTGCCGCTTTCGTTCGGCGCCGAGACGGCGCGGACCATGCCGGCCAGTGCTTCCTGCGCGATGCGGGCGAGCGGGTGCGAGATGACGAAGGTCAGCGTGCCGTCGAGCAGCGCCGGGCGGGTCGAGTCCATCAGTTCGTAGCCTACGACGACGATACTGCCGGCGCGACCGGTGGAGCGGAGCGCAGCGATAGCCCCGGTGATGCCACCGCCGGCGACATAAAGGCCGGACAGATCCGGATTTTCGCTGAGCAGCTTTTCGGTCATCTCCTGCGCGATCGCGCTGGATTCGAAGGTCAGCAGCGGCTCCAGCAGCGTGAAATCAGGCGCGTGCTCGCGGAAATAGGAGCGGAAACCGCTTTCGTTCATCTCCTGGCAGCGATAGCGATGATTGCCGACGAGGATGCCGAGCTTGCCGGGCGCCTTGCAGACATGCTCGAACACCCAGGCGGCGGTGCGCCCGACCTTCCAGTTGTCGAGGCCGATATAGTTGGCATGGCCTGTCGCCGAGATCTGTGAGATCAGCGCGAAGACCGGCACCTTGCGGGCCTGCAACGCATCGACCGCCTGGGTGACGAGAGGATGCACCGCGGCGACAACGCCGACGGCGTCGCACTCGGCGCCGAGCGCCAGCAGGCGGGCGGCGACGTGCTGCGGTGACAGATCGTCGAGAAACTCGGTGCGCAGCTCTATTTCGCAGTCAGGCATGGTCGGCGCCACCGCGCGCAGCGCCTCGGCGACGTTGCGGTAGAAGGCGCGGCCGGGTTGGTGCAGCAGAAAGCCGAAGCGGTAGCGCGGTCGGGCGGCCGCAATGCGGCTGCGCAGCGCGCCCATGCCATAGAAGCCGATCTGCTCGGCCGCCAGCCTGACGCGCTCGCGCGTACCCTGGCGGACGGCGCCGGCGCCGCTCAGCACCCGATTGACGGTGGCCACCGAGACCTTGGCCTCGGCGGCAACATCCCTGATCGTCGGCCGCTTGTTCTGATCCATTTTGTCTCATCAGCCCGTAGTAATTGATACGAAGATATCATCTGCCGTGCACAATTGATATGAATGACACAATCAATTTGGAATAAACATTCTATTCTTGATTCATTTTGGATCAAGATGTTTATGTCAGCAAAAGCAAGCAAGGCGGACGCACCGCCGGCCCAGGGATAGCAGCAGCACAGCGCAGACGGGTTTTCGCCCACCGCCCCCGGCGGTGTCAGGCAGCGTGCGTGTGCGGCCATGTCAGGCGTTGCGGGTGCGGCATTGCGGGTGGAGGATTGGCATGGACGATCTCAAATACGGCGCGCGCGACAAGCGCGGCGACTGGAAGCCGAACGGGCGCATCGAGGGCGCGCCGTTGTGGAACTGGCCACCTAGGCTGCCGAAAATCCTGGCATGGCTGCCCGGCTATATCTGGCCGTGGAATGCGTTCCATATGGCCACGGCGCTGATCTACTGGTTCTATGTCGTTCCGGGCGTCGAGACGATGAAGACGATCAGTTGGGGCTGGGCCCTGTGGCTCTATGCCGTCAACGCCGTGGCGATCCTGATCTTCTACGGCATCTTCGAGTTGCGCTATTACATCAAGCGCGCCCAGGCGACGCGGTTCAAATACAACCACAAATTTCCAGGCGATGCGCCATCGGATGTGTTCTGGTTCCAGAGCCAGAACCTCGACAACTTCCTGCGCTCGTTCTTCATCACCATCCCGTTGTGGACCGTGGTCGAAGTCATTTTCCTGTGGTGCTTTGCCAATGGCTACGCACCGTGGGTCAGCTGGTCGGATCATCCAGTCTACCTCGCCGCACTGGCGCTGATTGCGCCGGCCATCCACGAGGTGCACTTCTTCTTCATCCACCGCCTGATCCACTGGGGACCGCTGTATCGGTGGATCCATTCGGTCCATCACAATTCGATCAACCCCTCGCCGTGGTCGTCGCTGTCCATGCATCCGGTGGAAGGCTTCCTCTATCACGCGGTCGCCTTCTGGCACCTCGTCATCCCATCCAATCCGATCGTCGCGCTGTTCCAGCTGCATGTTGCCGGCTTCGGCGCCGTCAACGGTCATCTCGGCTTCGACAAGCTGGAAGTGACCGAGGACACGGCCGTCGATAGCCATGCCTACGCGCACTACCTGCATCACAAATATTTCGAGGTGAACTACGGCGGCGACGGGCTGATCCCGCTCGATCGCTGGTTTGGCACCTGGCACGACGGCACCAGGGAGGGCGACGCCATGATGGACGCCCGCTTCCAGAAAAAGAAGGAACGCATGAACGCCAAGACCGCGGCGAACCATTGATCACGTGATGCCACGCGCAACGGGAGAGGGTGCGCGCCGGCAGACTAATTCACTGTTTTTCTAAACCCGTCGAACGACGGCAACTGGGAGGAGACGACATGAAGCGTACAATGAAACTCTTGACGGCGATGATGACGGCTGCCGTGCTGGCGACATCAGCCACAGCGGCGATGGCCGACGGGGCGAAGATCTTCGTCATCGGCGGCAAGGCGGACGACCCGTTCTGGTCGAAGGTCAAGAAGGGCGCCGACGACGCCGGCAAGGTTGCCGAACTGACCGGCGGCTCGGTCACCTGGCTCGGTCCGCAGAATTACGACAATCTCGGCCCGGACGCGGCCAAGCTTATCCGCACCGCGCTCAGCCAGAAGCCGAGTGCGATCGTCGGTCCCGACTGGGTGCCCGAGGCCATGGATGACGCCTTCAAGGAAGTCGTCGCCGCGGGCGTGCCGCTCATCATCTACAATTCCGGTGGCATGGATGCAGCCAAGCGGCTCGGCGCCATGAACTATGTCGGCAATGAAGAATACACGGCCGGTCTGGGCGGTGGCGCCTATTTCGGCAACCACGGCGCCAAGAACGTGCTGTGCGTCAACACCTTGCCGGGCTCCACCAACACCGAAGACCGCTGCAAGGGCATCGCCGACGCCATCGGCAAGAGCGGCGGCAAATCGAGCCAGCTGCCGCTGCCTTCATCCAGCTTCGGCAACCCGACCGCGGTCGCCGAAGCGATCAAGGCCGCCGTGTTGAAAGACAATACGCTCGACGGTGTCATCACCATCAGCGCCGGCGACGCCAACAGCGCGGCCAACGCCATCAGCCAGGCCAGTGTCGGCGACAAGGTCAAGCTTGCGTCGTTCGACATGGATGAAACCGGTCTGCAGCGCATCAAGGACGGCACACAATTGTTCGCTGTCGACCAGCAGCCCTATTTGCAAGGCTATCTCGCTGTGTCGCTGCTGAACGGCTTCGTCAATTATGGGCTGGACCTGCCGACGAAACCGGTGCTGACAGGGCCGGGGATCGTCGACGCAGCCAATGTCGCCGCGACGATGGGTGGCGCGGCGGCCGGCGCCCGGTAACGCTCCGCCTTGCCTTCTCCCCTTGTGGGAGAAGGTGGATCGGCGCGCAGCGCCGAGACGGTTGAGGGGTGCGTGACGGATCGCCGTCCTTGCCAAGCTGGAACACCCCTCATCCGTCGCCTGCGGCGACACCTTCTCCCACAAGGGGAGAAGGGGGAGCCATATTTCAAGCCACAACGCCAGGGACCGCGTCGATGACATCCCAAGCCCATCACCAACCCGCAATGGCAGCGACAGCGCCCCCGCACTCTTCGATGCCCTCGATCGGCAGCCTCGTGCGGCGCCCAGAGGTCGGCTCGCTGATCGGCATGATCGCCGTTCTGGTCTTCTTCTCCATCTTCGGCGGCGCCAATTTCCTGTCAGCCGGCGGCTCCGCCAGCTGGCTCAACGTCGCCTCGGAACTCGGCATCATCGCCCTCCCGGTGGGACTGCTGATGATTGCCGGACATCTCGATCTCTCCATCGGGTCGATGATCCCGGCGAGCTCGATGACCATTGCCATCCTATCGGGCCATTACGGGTTGCCTATCATCGTCGGCATCCTCGCAGCGCTCGCCCTCGGGCTGGCCGTCGGCTTCATCAACGGGGTCCTGGTGATCCGCACCAAGGTGCCGTCCTTCGTCGTCACGCTCGCAACGCTGTTCGCGCTGGCCGGCCTGACGCTCGGCCTCTCGGTCATCCTGTCCGGCAGCACGAGTGTGGCGCTGAAGAGCGGGCCGACCGCCAAGCTTTTGTTCGGCGACTATCTCGGCGGCAAGTTCCAGGTCACCTTGTTCTGGTGGATCGCCATCATCCTGATCGTCGGGTTCATCCTGAATTTCTCGCGCTTCGGCAACTGGATTCTGGCCATGGGCGGCGACGCTGTCAGCGCCCGCAATGCCGGCATCCCGACGGACCGGGTGACCATCGCGCTGTTCATGAGCAGCGGCCTGTGCGCAGCCTTCGTCGGCATGTCGCAGGCGATCCTCTACAACAGCGCCCAGGTGGCGGCGGGGCAGTCTTTCATCTTCAACTCGATCATCGCGGTGGTCATCGGCGGCGTGCTGCTGACCGGCGGCTACGGTTCGGTGGTCGGCATCGTGCTCGGCACGCTGACCTTCTCAATCGTCAACCAGGGCATTTTCTACACCGGTTTCGACGCCAACTGGGCAAGCCTGATCATCGGTGTCCTGCTGCTCGCCGCCGTGCTGATGAACAACACCTTCCGCACCATGGCGCTGACCTACGCGCCGCGCACCAGACAGAGGGTCCGCTGATGACAACGCCCTTGCTCAAGTTGACCGCAATCAACAAGTCGTTCGGTCCGATCGACGTCCTCCACGACATTTCGCTGGAGGTTAACGCAGGCGAGGTGCTGTGCCTGCTCGGCGACAATGGCGCCGGCAAATCCACGCTGATCAAGATCCTCTCCGGCGTCCACAAGCCGACATCGGGGACAATGGAAATGGACGGCAAGGCGGTCGAATTCGCCAGCCCGCGCGATGCCAGCGATCATGGCATCGCCACCGTCCACCAGTTTGGCGGGACGTTCGCGCTGATGAGCATCGGCCGCTCCTTCTTCGTCGGCGCCGAGCCGACACGGCGCTGGGGGCCGCTCACCATCTATGACCGCAAGCGGGCCAACGAGATCGCCGTCACCGAGATGCGGCAGCTTGGCATTACCCGCATCGACGACGGCGACCGCCTGGTCGGTGGGCTGTCCGGGGGTGAACGCCAGGCGCTGGCCATCGCGCGCGCCGTGCATTTCGGCGCCAGCGTGCTGATCCTCGACGAGCCGACCGCGGCCCTTGGCGTCAAGGAGGCGGCGCACGTGCTGCGCATCGTGCTGCAGGCACGCCGCAAGGGCATCGCGGTCATCTTCATCACCCACAATGTCGTCCATGCGTTGACTGTCGGCGACCACTTCGCCGTGCTGATCAGGGGCTCCAAGGCCGCCGATTTCCGCAAGGGCGAGAAAAGCCGCGAAGCGATCACCGATCTGATGGCCGGCGGCGAGCAGATGGCAGAGCTTGAAGCCGAGATCGAGAGCTTCAGCGCAACACAGTGAAGACGCCCATCTCCTCCTCCCGGGCATCTTCCTGTGCGGCCGGCGGAATTCCGCCGGCCGCCTTTTCAACCAACCAGAGACAAGCTTGCAGGAACCGGCAATGGCAAAGTGGATTGATGCGTGTGCGACGGACGATATCGAGGAAGAGGATGTCATCCGCTTCGATCACGAAGGCCGGACCTTCGCCATCTTCCGTAGTCAGGACGATGCATTCTTCTGCACCGACGGGCTGTGCACGCATGAGAAGGTGCATCTCTGCGACGGGCTGGTTATGGAATACAGGATCGAGTGCCCGAAGCACAACGGCGTGTTCGATTACCGGACCGGCGAAGCGGTGCGCGCGCCGGTCTGCGTGAACCTTAAAACCTACAACACGAAGGTCGAGGACGGCCGCGTGTATATCGAGGTCTGACATGTCCGACAGTTTTACGCTTGCGGCTTGCGCCGAAATGCTTTGGCGCGACCGGCCGATGGAATTCCGCGTCAAGCGCCTCACCGAAATGGGCTTCCAGATCGGCCTGTGGAACTGGCCTGAGCACGACCTCGCAATGCTGGAGAAATCCGGCGCCACCTTCTCGATCATGAACGGCTATCTGCGCGGCCGGCTGGCCGATGACGAGGGCGCCGCCGAACTGTTGAAGACGGCAAAGGAGACGGCGGCGGTCGGCAAGCGCCTCGGCGTCGCACGGCTCAATCTGCACGGCACGGGACTGGGCGAGGGCGGCCTGCCGGTCACACCTTGCGAGGCCGTCACCGGCGCGATGTGGCTCAAGGCGCGCGACACGCTGAACCGCGTTGCGGACCTCGCCGAGGCCGAGGGCGTGACCTTCACACTGGAGAATTTGAACCTTCCGGTCGACCATCCCGGCGTGCCGTTTGGGCGCGCGGAAGACACGCTGGCGCTGGTGTCGAGCGTGAACCGGCCGGGATTGCGCCTCAATCTCGACCTCTACCATGCGCAGATCGGCGAAGGGAATCTGATCGAGCTCTGCCGCGCCTGCCTGCCATGGATCGGCGAGGTCCAGGTCGCCGATGTCCCGGGACGCATGGAGCCCGGCACCGGCGAGATCAACTACCGCGGCATCGCCCGTGCGCTGAAGGACATGGGCTATCGCGGACCCGTGGGCATGGAGGCGTTTGCCTCCGGTGATCCCGAGGCAGCCCTGCAGGCCTTCCGCGAAGCTTTCACCATCTGAGGAACGAGAATGGTCACCAAGAGTAGTCGCCCCACCGTCGCCGACATCCGCGCCATGAAGAGCCGCGGACAAAAAATCACCATGCTTTACGTCACGACGCTCGAAGAGGCGGGGACAGCGGATGCGGCCGGCGTCGACATACTGTCGATCGAGGGCCGCTTCTTCTCACCAGCGATGCGCGAGGCGGCCGGCCGCTGTTTCGTGCAGGTCGGGCTGCCCTACGGCCCCGCCGGCGATCTGGTCACCGCAGAGGATTATCTCAAAACCGCCTACCACTTCATGCGCATCGGTGGCGACTGCTTCTACTGTGCCGCCTCGCTCGATATCCAGAAGGCGCTCTGCGACAACGCTGTACCGGTTGTCGCCCATGTCGGTCTGATCCCGTCGCAATGCACCTGGACTGGCGGCTTCAAGGCCGTCGGCAGGACCGCCGAGAGCGCGCGTGCGGTGTGGGATCATGTCAAGCGCCTGGAGGTCATTGGCTGCTTTGGCGCGGAGCTGGAGGTGGTGCCCGACCGGATTGGCGAGCTGATCACCAGGAATACGCCGATGATCATGCTTGGCATGGGCGCCGGGCCACATGCCGACGCGCAGTATCTTTTCAGCGAGGACGTGCTCGGCCACACCACCGGCCACAGACCGCGCCACGCCAAGACCTACCGCAACTTCGCCGCCGAGTATGAACGGCTGCAGCGCGAGCGTGTCGCCGCCTATCGCGAGTTCATCTCCGACGTGCAGACGGGCGCCTATCCCGAACAGCAGCACGTGGTCCCTATCACCGATACGGAGCTGTCCACTTTCAAGGCAGCTCTGGGGCTGTAGCGATTTTCAGGCCGGCCTAGCGGTCGCCGCTCAACGTGTCGCGCAGGGCCTGAATTTGCCGGTTCAGGGCATCCAGCTCTGCCAGCGTCATGCCCGAGCGCTCGATCAGGGTCTCGTTGAGGCAATTGCACTGGACGAGCAGGGTGCGGCCGGCTGGGGTCAGGTCGACCTGCACCTGGCGCTCATCGGTGTGGCTACGCTGGCGGGTGACGAGACCTGCCTGCTCCATGCGCTTGACCAGCGGCGTGATCGTGCTCGATTCCAGGGCAAGCCTGTGCGCAATCGAGCCGACCGACATGCCGTCGGCCTCGGCAAGCGCGTTGAGCACGAGGTATTGTGGATAGGTGATGCCCATCTCGTCCAGCATCGGCTTGTAGGTTCGGTTGATCGCCATGCTGGTGGCGTAGAGGGTAAAACAGATCTGGTTGTCCAACGGGAGAGGCACGACACATTCCTTTGCCGACTGAGCACTTCAGATATGTACCACGAAAAATGATATCGCGATACATATTTTCTGTAGACAAGGGTTTCAGTCTGCGATACTCATATCTTTATCGCGATATTGATTATCGCGAAACGTAATAAACGGAGATTGAGATGACCAAACCCGGCAGCAGCACGATCACCACGAAGGACGGTACCGAGATTTTCTACAAGGATTGGGGGAACGGCCAGCCCATCGTTTTCCATCACGGCTGGCCGCTGAGCAGCGACGACTGGGACGCCCAGATGCTGTTCTTCCTGTCGAAGGGTTACCGCGTCATTGCCCATGATCGGCGCGGCCATGGCCGCTCGACGCAGACCGATACGGGCAACGAGATGGACACTTATGCCGCCGATGTCGCCGAACTTGCGGCGCATCTCGACCTCAAGGGCGCCATCCATGTCGGCCATTCCACCGGTGGCGGCGAAGTGGCGCGCTATGTCGCGAAGTACGGCTCAGGCGGCCGTGTGGCCAAGGCTGTCCTGATTGGCGCTGTGCCGCCGATCATGCTGAAGACGCCGGCCAATCCCGGCGGCCTGCCGATCGAGGTCTTCGACGGTTTCCGCTCCGCACAGGCCGCCAACCGCGCCCAGTTCTTCCACGATGTTGCGGCCGGCCCGTTCTACGGCTTCAACCGTCCCGGCGCCCAAGTCTCGCAGGCTGTGGTCGAAAATTGGTGGCGCCAGGGCATGATGGGCGGCACCAAGGCGCATTATGATTGCATCAAGGCGTTCTCGGAAACCGACTTCACCGACGATCTGAAGGCCATCGACGTGCCGGTGCTGGTCATGCATGGCGACGACGACCAGATCGTTCCCATCGCCGACTCCGCGCTGCTGTCGGTCAAGCTGCTCAAGAAGGGCGAGCTCAAGGTCTACAAGGGCTTTCCGCATGGCATGGCGACGACCCATGCCGACGTCATCAACGCGGACCTCCTGGCCTTCATCAAGGCCTGATACTGTCGACTTGGAACAGGCAAGGCACCCGCCGTCAGGCGGGTGCCTTGTGCTTTCATCGAAATGTCCGCGTGGCCTATTTGGCAAGAAAACCCGTGATCAGCTTGACGGTGGCGTCGGGGTTTTCCTCCATGATCCAGTGACCGGAGTCCGGCACGATGCCGCCCGTGACATCGGTCGCAACCAGCCGCAGGATATCGGCCTGCGTGGTGCCGGCGGATTTTTCGCCGCCAACAGCCAGGACCGGCATGGTCAGTTTGCCGCCGGCTGCAAGCATCGCCTGGTTGTCGATCGCATCCTGGTCAAAGGCCTTGAACTGCTCGAAAGCGTCATGCATCGCATGCGGGCGGGCATAGAGTTTGGCGTAGTGCTTTCGCGTTGCCTCGTCGATCTTCTTCGGGTCGGCCGACAGCTCGTTGTAGAAGCGATCGAGATAGATGCGCTCGCGCCCCGCGACCAGCCGCTCCATATCCGGGCCGCGGAAGTTGAAGTGCCAAAGCAGCGGGCTTTGCTTGATTTTTTCCCAGTCGCCGATGCCGGGCAGCGGTGCATCGATGATGACCCATTTGGTGATGCGCTTGGGATATTGCGCAGCAAGCGCATAGCCGACCATGTTGCCGATGTCGTGGGTGACCAGATCTGCCTTGTCGATCTTAAGCGCGTCCATCACCCCGGCGATATCAACGGCCTGGTTCTTCTTGGTGTAGCCGGCTTCCGGGTGGGAAGACCGACCCATGCCGCGCAGGTCCGGCACGATGACGGTGTGGTCCTTCGCAAGCGCCGCCGCCGCCGCGCCCCACATGTCTCCGGTATCGGCGAAGCCGTGCAGCAGCACGACAGCGGGACCCTTTCCGCCGACGCGCACATGGAGTTTGGTGCCGTTGGTTTCGACGGACTGCGTCTTGAAACCTGGCGGAAAAGGAACGATGCGTGCCGTAGCCTGCACGGTAACAAGAAGCACGCCCAACACGGCCAACACGATCTTGCGCATATCATTCTCCAGAGACGTTGAGGATCTGTGGCAGCGTCGCCCCGCGCACACGTTTCGAACACTAACAGGCTTTTCACCTAGCGCATGGGAAAGAATCAATAAGGGCGTGGCAGCTGCCACGCCCTTATGTCGAGTCCTGGAGATCGGTGTCTTAGCTGGCTATCGCCTGCGCCTTCCTGGCTTCCTTCATGTTGGGCAGGAACACCGTCAGCAGGCCGAGCAGCGGCAGATACGAGCAGACCTGGAAGACGAAATCGATGCCCTTCATGTCGGCAACGACGCCGAGCACGGCGGCCGCGATGCCGCCCATACCGAAGGCGAAGCCGAAGAAGATGCCGGCGATCGTGCCGACACGCCCCGGCACCAGTTCCTGCGCGAAGACGACTATGTTGGAGAAGGCCGAGGACAGGATCAGGCCGATCAGCACCGTCAGCACCATCGTCCATTCGAAATTGGCGTAGGGCAGCGCCAGCGTGAAGGGCAGCACGCCGACGATCGAGAACCAGATCATCGCCTTCTGGCCATAACGATCGCCGAACGGACCGCCAAGCAGGATGCCCAGCGCCGAGGCGCCGAGGAACAGGAACAGCATGATCTGGCTCATCTGCACCGAAACACCGAACTTATGGATGGAATAGAAGGTGTAGTAGCTGGAGAGCGAGGCGATGTAGGCGTTCTTGGTCAGCACCAGCAGCGTCAGCACCGCCAGCGCTCCCATGACCTTTTTACGCGGGAAGGGCGAGACGAAGCTTGCCGCCTTGCGGCTGCCCTGCGCGGCGCGCATCCGGCTGTACCAGCCGCCGACACGCGACAGAACGATGATGCCGATCAGCGAACCGACGGCGAACCAGGAGATGCTGGTCTGGCCGAAGGGCACGACGATGAAGGCAGCGAGCAGCGGCCCCATCGACTGGCCGAAATTGCCGCCGACCTGGAACAGCGATTGCGCCAGGCCAAAGCGGCCGCCCGAGGCGAAACGGGCAATGCGCGAGGATTCCGGATGGAAGATCGCCGAGCCGATGCCGATCAGCGAGGCGCCGACCAGCAGCAGCGCGTAGTGGCCGGCATAGGCGAGCACGATCAGGCCGATCAACGAGGACGCCATGCCATAGGGCAGCGAATAGGGCATTGGCCGCTTGTCGGTGATCATGCCGATGACCGGCTGCAACAGCGACGCCGTGACCTGGAAGGTGAAGGTCAAAAGACCGATTTGCCAGAAATCGAGACCGTAATTCTCTTTCAGCAGCGGATAGATCGCCGGCAGCAACGACTGCATGATGTCGTTGATGCCGTGGCAAAAGCTCACCGCCAGGATGACGGTGAAGGCGGTTGCCTGGACTGAAGGGAGGCTGGCGCTCGGGGTTGGCGCAATGCTGGTGGCTGTCGTATCGGTCAAGGCAGGCTCCGAGGTCTTTTTGGCGGGTGTTTGCCCGCAGGCAGGCTTGGCGGCCGCTCCTGCGGACCGCCTTAGGACGCTCGTCTGAAGCGCCTTGGGGGACGGTTGCCTTATAAGCTGCTTGCGAGGCGACTTCTTTCGTGGTTTGGTCCAATAGTTTCGCAAGTGGGCCATAGCCAATGCCACATGGCAGGGACATCTTCCGCGCCGGCAATGCCGATCTCGGCCGATTGCACGAAAGCCGTTGGCAGTGGCTGGAGGAGGTTTCCGGGCCGGCGGTGGCTTTGCCGACCGAATATCCCGACGGTTATCATGTGCCGCAACACCGCCACAGCCGCAGCCAGTTGCTGCATGCGCTGGTCGGTGTCGTGCTGGTGACGACCCGGTACGGGCGCTGGATGGTGCCGCCCGATCACGCAATGTGGATACCGGCCGGCACCGAGCATTCCGTCGAAATGCTGGGCGATGTTTCGATGCGCTCGGTCTATGTCATGCCGGGCGCGATCCCCGGCCTACCGGAAGGTTTGCGCGTCGTCGGCGTCACCGAACTGATGCACAGCCTGATCGTCGAATCGGAAAAGCTGCCTCAAGGCGGCGAACTGGAAGGACGCGGCGGGCTGATCATGAACCTGCTGTTGCATGAAATCCCGATCTTGCCGGAACGGCCGCTCGGGCTGCCGTTCCCGTCCGATCCAAGGCTGGCGGCACTGTGCCGGCGCTTTGTTGCGGCACCGTCGCCCCATGCCACGATCGACGAGTGGGCCGATGCCGCCGGGATGAGCCGGCGCTCTTTCACGCGCGCCTTCCACCGCCAGACCGGCCTGTCACTGTCGACATGGCGCCAGCAGGCTTGCTTGTTTGCAGCACTGCCCAGGCTCGCTGACGGCGAGCCGATCACCAGGGTGGCGCTCGATCTCGGCTATGACAGCGTGCCGGCCTTCATCACCATGTTCAAGCGCATGCTCGGCGCCTCGCCGCGCGGCTATATGCGCGGCGCGCGCGACAATGGCGAAGCCATGCGGCGAGCCCCGCCTCGGCTTGAGGCTCCGGCACCCCTAAGGAGCACCGGAGCGGACGCCGCTAGTCCATCTGGACGCCGCTGGCCTTGACGATCGGCTCCCATTTGGCGAGCTCGGCTTTCACATGCGCGCCAAGCTCTTCCGGGGTGGAGGCCACGATCGAGGCGCTGAACTGGGCCATGCGGGCAACCACGTCCGGATCTTTCAGGGATTCAATTGCCGCTTTCTGAAGAACGGCGATCACTTCCGTTGGCGTGCCCGTAGGTGCGAACAGAGCGTTCCAGCTGTAGGTTTCATAGCCGGGGATGGTCTCGGCAATGGCCGGTATGTCAGGGAAGGAGGGGACGCGCTCCTTGGTGGTAACGCCGAGCGCTCTCAGTGTTCCGCTCTTGATATGCCCTGACGAGGACGGAAGGTTGTCGAACATCATCGGCACCTGATTGCCGATGACGTCGTTCAAGGCCGGTCCGGCGCCCTTGTAGGGAATGTGCTGCATGCTGACGCCGGCCATGGTCTTGAAAAGCTCGCCGGAGAGATGCAGCGGGGTGCCATTGCCCGAGGAGGCGTAGGCGTATTTGTCCGGATCCTTCTTCAGCATCTCGATCAGTTCCTTGACGTCCTTGGCGGGGAATGCAGGGTTCACGACCAGGACGTTCGGCACCAGGACAAGCAGCGATATCGGCGCAAAATCCTTCTCCGCATCGTAAGGCTTTGTCTTGAGAATCAAAGGGTTGAGCGCGTGTGTCGCAACCGTGCCCATGAGGATTGTGTAGCCGTCCGGTTCGGCCCGGGCGACCTGGGCAGCGCCAATGCTGCCGCCGGCGCCGCCGACATTCTCGACGACAATCTGCTGCCCCAGCTTCTCGGACATCTTGTTGGCGACGAGGCGGGCGACCAGATCCGTGGAGCCGCCGGCGGAAAAGGGGACAACCATTGTGATGGTCCGGTCCGGAAAATCGGCGGCCCAAGCCGCCGGCGCCGAAAAGGCGGCCGCGATGGAAACCGCAAGCCCGAGCAAAGTCCTACGCCGCATCTGCTACTCCTCCATTGTTTGGAGGGGCAGTATGCCATGCCAAGCGCGTCAGGAGAAACGTCCGGTGCCCGCAACCACGCAGATTACGGGCCGCTAATATGGGCGTCCGCTTAGTCGAACAGGCTCGACACCGACTCTTCGGTCGCCGTGCGCGAGATCGCCTCGCCCATCAGGTCGGCGATGGAGATGACGCGGATATTCGGGGCGTCGAGCACGCCCTGCGTCGGCTGGATGGAATCGGTGATAACCAGCTCCTGCAGCTTCGAACCGGCAATGCGGGCCACCGCGCCGCCCGACAGCACGCCATGGGTGATGTAGGCAGTGACGCTGGTGGCGCCGTTGGCAAGCAGCGCGTCGGCGGCGTTGCACAGCGTACCGCCGGAATCGACGATATCGTCGATCAACAGGCAATCCTTGCCGGCAACGGCGCCGATGATGTTCATGACTTCGGATTCACCGGGGCGTTCGCGGCGCTTGTCGACGATGGCCAGTTGGGCGTCGAAACGCTTGGCCAGCGCACGGGCGCGCACCACGCCACCGATGTCGGGCGAGACGACGACGACATTGGCAAGCTGCTTGTATTTCGCCTTCACGTCGCGGGCCATCACCGGCACCGAGAACAGGTTGTCGGTCGGAATGTCGAAAAAGCCCTGGATCTGGCCGGCATGGAGATCGAGCGTCAAAACGCGGTCGACACCGGCGCGGGTGATCATGTTGGCGACCAGCTTGGCCGAGATCGGGGTACGGCCCGACGCCCGGCGATCCTGCCTGGCGTAGCCGAAATAGGGGATGACCGCGGTGATGCGCTTGGCCGAGGAGCGCATGAAGGCGTCGATCATGATGAGCAGTTCCATCAGATGATCGTTGGTCGGGAATGAGGTCGACTGCAGGATGAAGACATCCTCGCCGCGCACGTTTTCCTGGATTTCGACGAAGATTTCCTGATCGGCGAAACGTCTGACGCTAGCTTTCCCCAGCGGGACGTTGAGATAGCGGGCGACCGCTTCGGCCAGCACCCGGTTGGAATTGCCCGCGAAAAGCTTCATGCACCGTTCCTGGCGAAGGATGGAGAGGCCCGACAGACTCTCGAAAGCCCCTTAACCGGGCTTTTAGCGAGCCGCGCCGGTATTGCAAGCCTCGTCAACCGGATTCCCGCCGGCTAATCTCAAAAACGTCAACGCATGACGAATACCGGTAACAGGCGGATCAGCCGGCGCTGCTGCCGAGCCAGGCCGCGAACTGGTCGATCGTCTGGTCGGCGATTGCCTGCATGGTGGCGGGGGCGACGGCGGGCCAGCCCTCGGCGCCACTGACTGAGGCCGCCTTCTGCTGGCCGTTGATGCGGTGCAGCCGGTTGCCGGCGGGGTCATAGACGTCCCAGACATAGATGACGGTGGTGTCCTTGCCTTCCGTCATGGTCGAGAAGTAGCCCTTCAGCACATGGGTGGCTGTCTGATCGGTGCTGCCGGCAAGGGTGATGCCGCGCTGCCTGGCGCGGGTCTGGAGTTCGGCTGTCAGCGGCGTTGCCGCTTCCACCGAGGCCCCGACGATCGGCGCGATCTGCAACCGCGTCTTCGACAGGGCGGCGGCGCTCTGTGCGGGATTGGCGGGTGTTGTGGCGCCGACGGCCGGCGGCGAGGGCGTGCCAACTGGCGCGGTGCCTGGGGTTGCCGACGGAGGCTGGGCCGGTTGGGCAGAGGCTGCCGGCGGCGTGATGGCGGACGGTTCGAGGACGTCCTTGGCGTTGGTGCAACCGGCCAGCACAAGCGCCGCGAGCAATGACACGGTCGTCACACGCGATCGTCTCATCTGCCCGAAACTCCTTAGCCGTGAACGCGCCCGCGTGGACCAGCCATTATGGATTCACTGTACGATCAAGTCGAGATCATGGCGTGAAAGCGGCTTCGGCTGGGATTCGGTGGTCAGGTAGGTGCGGCCAAGCGTCATTGCCGTCTCTGTTTCGGAGTCCATGATGATCATGTGCGCGAACAGCGTCATGTTGGGCGCGATCGGCTCGGGATTGCCCTGGTAGAACATCGGCATGTCCATCCAGGAGGGGGTGAAGCGGGCGCCGACCGAGTAGCCGCAGGCGTTGAGCCGGTGCTTGGTCAGATTGTGCGCTTCCAGCGTGCGGGCATGGGCGTCGAAGACGTCGCCGAAGGTGTTGCCCGGCGTCATCGCCTTCTCGACCGCCAGCAGGGCGGCGCGGGCGGCGTCGAACAGCTCCTGATGGCGCTTCGAGACCTTGCCGGTCAGCACCGTGCGCATCATCGGCGCGTGATAGTGGTGGAAGACACCGGCCCATTCGAGGGTCAACTGGTCGTTCTTGGTCAGCTTGCGGCGCCCCGCCTTGTAACGGCAGAGCAGTGCGTCGACGCCCGAGCCGATGATGAATTCATTGGCCGGATAGTCGCCGCCGCCGGCAAAGACCGCGCCCTGCATGGCGGCAAGGATCAGCGCCTCATCGCAGCCCTGCTTGATCAGCGGCAGGGCCGCGTCGAGCGCGTCGTCCGACAGGTTGGCGGCTTTTTCGGCCTTGGCGATTTCGGCCGGGCTCTTGAACAGGCGCAGCCGGCCGACAATGCCGGAGGCGTCGGCGATCTGGCCAAAGGTCTGCAACTGCTCGTCGACGCGGCGGCCATTGAAGGCGGTCAGGCCGTGGGTGTCGTATTCGACGCCGATGCGGGCGCCGAGCAGATTGAGGTCGTTGAGCAGGTTGCGCAGGTCGATCGCCGGGTTGGCGCCGTCGCGGTCGGTCCACAGGACGATCTTGTCGATGATCGAGGTGTGGCGCGCCTGGCGCAAATCGGCTGAGCGGGTGAGCAGCACCATCGAGCCATCGGCCTTCACCACCAGGCACTGGAAGAAGCAGAAGCCGAACGTGTCGTAGCCGGTCAGCCAGTACATGCTCTCCTGGGCGAAGAGCAGCACTGCGTCGAGCTTCTTCTCGGTCATCTCGATCATCAGCCGGTCACGCCGGGCGTCAAACTCCGAGCGTTCGAAATGCAGCGCCATTATTCATTCTCCAAAACAATTGCCGAAACCTGCCGACCGTAGTCCGGTTCCTTGCGATGCGTCGTGCGCCGGTAGGAATAGAAGAGATCCTCCTCGGCATAGGTACAGCGGCCAAGCCCCTCGGCGGTCACGCCGGCCTTCTTCAGCCGGTCGATCGTGTAGAGGTTGAGGTCGAACATCGCATGCCCCGGATTGGCCGAAGGGATGAAATAGCTGATGTTTTCGGCATCAGCTTCGACAAAACGGGCGACGAATTCCGGACCGACTTCGTAGTTTTCAGGGCCGATGGAAGGCCCGAGAACAGCAACGATGCGCTCTCGGCGGGCGCCGAGGCTTTCCATCGCCGCAATGGTGTTTTCAAGCACGCCCGTGAAAGCGCCCTTCCAGCCGGCATGCGCCGCACCGATGATGCGCGCTTCGGCGTCCGCGAATAGTACCGGGCCGCAATCGGCTGTCGAGGCACCGATGGCGATGCCCGGCCGGTCGGTGACGACGGCGTCGGCCTTGGGCCGTGGACCGGGGAAGGGTTCGTTCACGATGACGACGTCGGGCGAGTGAACCTGATGCGCAGTCAAGAGATGGCTGGCCGGCACGCCCATCCAGGCAGCGACGCGGCGGCGGTTCTCGGCGACCAGCGTCTGGTCGTCATCCGAGCCGGTGCCGATGTTGAGCCCCTGGTAGATGCCGCTGGAGACACCGCCGATACGGGTGAAGTAGCCATGGCGGATGCCTCGCGGCTTCGCCGCTTCCAGCAGCGGCGAGCGAACAGGATCCGGTTTGGTCTGATTCAGCATGGATGGGTTTGTTGTCCGCGCCAGCGCTTTCGTCAAGGCGAAGTTCGGCCAAGCCAATGCGGCAGCCATGCCGCATTGGCTCCGAGTTGGCGAAAAGCGGGCATTCGACTATAGGCAATGGCCAGACAATTTCCGGGGCGGGCGAAAGTGCATGGGCTGGAATCCAGTCAAAAGCCTGATCCGACAGATCCACCGAAATCGCCAGGTGCGCAAGGCGAAGGATTTTCGCAACGCGCTGGTGAAAGGCTATTTCCGCTCACGCAATGCAGCGTCGGGGGCGGAATTTGCCGAAGAGTTGCGGCGAACCGGCGCGCGGCATTTTTGCTTCTCCGTCGCCTACAATACGCCCTGGGTCATCGATGCGCTGACCAAGGCGTGGCTGACCTATTCGAGCGGGATGACGCTGGTGGTCATCGACAATTCGTCCAGGCCCGCGGCGCGGCAGGCGATCGAGGCCATCTGCCGGCAGCGCGGCATTGCCTATTTCGGCCTGCCGCGAAATCCGGAATGGAACCCGAACCGGTCGCATGGCATTTCGATGAACTGGGTCTTCCATAACATCGTGCGCCCGCTGCGGCCCGACCTGTTCGGCTTTCTCGACCATGACTGCTTTCCGGTGGTTGCCCTCGATATAGCCGCGCATATGGCGGGCAAGGACGCTTACGGCACCAAATATCCCGCCAAGCGAGGCCATCAGGGATGGTATTTCTGGGCGGGGCTTTGCTTCTTTCGCTTTTCGGTCGTCGAGGACCTTGAGCTCGATTTCACGCCGCGCTTCGACACCGGGCTCGATACTGGCGGCGGCAACTGGCCGATGCTGCGCGACAGGCTGGACGACAGCAATATCGTCAATGCTGGGAAGACCACGATCAGCCTGAAGCTCGGCGGCATCGAGGTCGACCATCGCATGCTGGACAACAGCTTCTTTCATGTCGGCGGCGCTTCGTATCGCGGCCTGATCAGCACGCGGCACTATCGCCGGCTGATGTGCGACCATGTCTGGGAGACCTATCTTGGCGGTGTGGCGGAGCGGCTTATAAACGACCTCTAGAGCGTTTCACCGCTTCACGGAAACGGCGAACCGCTCTATCTCTTTTTGTTGACGCAATTCCGGACGAAAAACCGCTCACACTTTTCCTGGAATTGCTCTTGTCAGCCTGGCTGATGCGGCAGGATTTTCAGGACCTTGAACAGCGTACCCATGGCGTCGGGGCCGGCCAGGCGCTCGACGGCGTCGGTAATGGTTTGTTTTGCCTCCTCGCTTGCCTGGCTACCCAGCAGGCCGGCCCGTTCGAGCAAGCCCATGGAGAGCAGGAAGTCGCCCTGCGTGGTCAATTCCACATCGAGGCCATGCGCGCGCACGACGGCGGCCAGCGCTGCGAAGTCGACATGGGCGGTGAGATCGGCTTCGCCGGGATTGGCCAGCACGTTTTCGGGAGCGTGCTTGCGCACGGCCTGCAATGTGTCGCCGAAACCGGGCTGGAGATGGCCGTAGTCAGGAAATAGCCCGGCGCCGCCGTGGCCGGCTATGCGTTCGGCAATGGCCGCCATCAGCGCCGCGCGGGCCGGTGCTACTTCGAAAATAGAGCCTTCCGGCGCCTCGGCGGCATTGTCCGGCAGCAGCGTCGCGTCGACCGAGCCGGCACCGGCGAAGAAGCTCAATTCATCTGACACATCGAGGCCGATCATCCGTTCGCGCCATCCGGCGCCGGCGCGAATGAATTGGCGGATCGGCACCGCGTCGAACAATTCGTTGCCGACGATCAGCAGCGGCGCCTGCGGCAGCGTGGCCATGGTTTCGTGCCAGCCGACCTCTGCTGAATCCCCGGCAAGCGTCTGCTTTTGGATTTCGGTCAGGCGCGGGCTGGTCTCGATCAGAGCGAACGATGCGCCCTTGGTGAGCGCCGGATCGAGCCGCGCCAGGGTACGCAGTATGTCCTTCATCAGCGTGCCGCGGCCGGGGCCGATTTCGGCGATAGTGACCGGCAGCGGCCGGCCGATCGTCGACCAGGCCTGATACAGCCAGACGGCGACGAGTTCGCCGAACATCTGGCTGATCTCCGGCGCGGTGACGAAGTCGCCCTCGGCGCCGAACGGCTCGCGCGTCGTGTAGTAGCCATCGCTGGGATCGAACAGGCAGAGCGCCATGTACTCGTTGACGGGAAGGGGGCCTAGCGCACCGATCAGGTCGACGACGCGGGTTTTCAGCCGTCTCATGCCGGCTGTGGCTGCGGCACCGGCCTGGCGGTGGCCATCGCCCAGATGCCGGCGAGCACCATCGGCAGAGACAGCACCATGCCCATGGTGAGCCAACCGCCGAAGAGATAGCCGAGTTGCTGGTCGGGCTCGCGGAAGAACTCGACGAAGATGCGCGACAGCCCGTAGCCGCAGATGAAGGCGCCGCCGACGAAGCGCGGTGTCTTCAGCTTCAGCCGCGAATGGGTGAGGAAGCGCAGGACCAGGAACAGCACCAGGCCCTCAAGCAAGGCCTCGTAGAGCTGGCTCGGATGGCGCGGTTCAAGGCCAGCGACGCAGCCCGCCACCGTCTGCTGGAGGCGCTCGTTGCAAAAGACGACGCCCCACGACACATCCGTCACGCGACCCCACAGTTCCGCATTGACGAAGTTGGCAATGCGGACGAGACCGAGACCGACCGGCACGCCGGCCGCGACGACATCGAACAGCGACCATGTGCGGATGCCGCGCTTGATGGAAAACAGCGTCATGGCGAGGATGACGCCGAGCAAACCGCCATGGAACGACATGCCGCCCTGCCAGATGGCGAAGATGTCGAGCGGATGGTCGATATAGCGCCTGAGATCGTAGAACAGCACGTAGCCGGTGCGCCCGCCAAGCACGACGCCGACGGCGGCCCAGACGATGAAATCATCGAGATCGATGGGTTTCATCGGCAAGACACCGTCCGGCCACAGCCTGGTGTCGGTGACCAGCCGCTTGGCGTACCACCAGGCGAAGAGGATGCCGACGATGTAGCCAATGCCGTACCAGTGCACCGCCAGCGGGCCGATCTGGACCAGGATCGGGTCAATGTTGGGGAAAGGCAGCGACGCCATCGGCAGCAGGACATAGTCGTTCAACAGGATCTCCCGGAAGGGCTCGCGTTCGGGCGCGGACCATGCGGCAGGGTTTTGGCAGGGTCAAGGCAAGGTGGTGGTTGCCTTGACGTCGCAGATGGAGAGCTCAACCCTGCGGCTTGCCGGCGACCAATTGCCTGAGCGCGTCGTTGATCCTGTCCTGCCAGCCGGGACCATCTTCCTGGAAATGATCCAGCACGGCGCGATCGATCCTGATCGAAACGAGCTCCCTGACGTTTGGTGCGGCCGAAGGTTCGCGAATTGGTGGCGCCGGTTTTTTGATTGGCTTGAAGGCAGCTTCAGCGGCTTCCATCGGATTTGTCGGTCGGCGCGGAGGCGTTGCCATGGGGTGACCCTGAGTGAGCGCGACCAGTGCTTGATGCAGGTCGCGAGGAAAAATCATGTTTAGGCGACCGGTCCGTGATGATCAGCCTCTGCCATTGCCTTGTATTTGGCTTCAAGCCTGTCCAGCACCTCGTCGCCGAGCTTAGCCCAGCCTGCATCGGCATCCGAAATGCCTTTGGCAAGGGCTGCATCAAGTGCTGCAAGGCGCTTCCCCAAGTCCACACTGACCATCCCGGCTATCGTCCTTCGAAGAGTTCACTTTGCGATAATAGCAATTTATCGGCCCGGACCGTAGGGCAAATCGAATCCGACATGAAGCCGCAGCCATCGCAACGTTCTTGCATTCCGCACACGGCGCCATTACCTCAATTCCACCAAGCGAGGATTTGCCATGTCGACCGGACCGAACCGCATTCTCGATGAATTCGCCAAGCTGATGACCGATGCCGCGGGTGCTGCGCAAGGCGTGCGCCGCGAGGTGGAGACTGCCTTCAAGGGGCAGGCCGAGCGCATCCTCAACTCCATGGACGTGGTGCAGCGCGAGGAGTTCGAGGCTGCCCGCGAGATGGCCGCAAAGGCGCGCGAAGAAAACACCAGGCTGGCCGCGCGCATCGATGCGCTCGAGGCCAGGCTTGCCGAATTGACCGGACAGACCGCACCAGCGGCGGCGGCAAAGCCCAAAGCAAAAAAATAATCTTTAAACTTTTCCACAAAGCGCAATCCGAAAAAGTGCTTTGCCGTGAATCGTTTACCGGCGATGCATGAATCTTTGTGACAGCGCCTTTCCACATGCGGATGACGCAGTGCGAAAAATTAGGCTGTTCACGCGACTCCCGATCAATAGACTGAATTTGTTGCATGATTCGGAGCAGGGTCATGCGGCCGGGCGGTGGGGTCCGGTCCGGGGTCTTTGTGTCGTGAAGTCCTGGCCGTCCGAGTTCTAGACAAGATTGTTCGTCGTGTGTGCCCCGCGGAGCGTGTGGCGCTCCCCTGAACACAGGAAGCATTCCATGGAACTTCTCGAACTCGAATTCTCCCGCGAAATCCACCCGGTGGATGTCATCGAGCAGGTGGCCCATAACAATGACTGGTCCTTTGAGCGGGCCGGCGATGACGAAATCTCGATCTCGGTCGCCGGCAGCTGGACCGACTATCACGTCTCTTTCTCGTGGATGGAGGATTTCGAGGCGCTGCATCTGGCCTGCGCGTTCGACATCAAGGTGCCGGAAGCCCGTGCGTTGGAAGTGATGCGGCTGTTGTCGCTGATCAACGAGCAGATGCTGTTTGGCCATTTCGACCTGTGGGAGCAGGAGGGCGCGATCATGTTTCGCCAGTCGCTGCTGCTCGCCGGCGGGGTCGAGCCGTCGAGCCAGCAGGTCGAGGTGCTTTTGTCGTCGGCGCTGGAAGCCTGCGAATGCTATTTTCAGGCCTTCCAGTTCGTCGTCTGGTCGGGAACCTCGGCCAAGGATGCGCTGGCCGGCGTCCTGTTCGAGACCTATGGCAACGCCTGATCGTCGCTAAGAAAAGAAGATGAGTTCGAGCAGCGCGCGCAAGCCCGAGATCAGCTTTGCCGATTTCGATCGTGTCGACATCCGTGCCGGCACCATTGTCGAGGCTGAGCCTTTCCCTGAAGCGCGCAAGCCCGCGTTCAAGCTGAAGATCGATTTCGGCCCCGATATCGGCGTGAAGAAATCCTCGGCGCAGATCACCAAATATTATGCGCCGGGAACGCTGATCGGCCGGCAGGTGTTTGCGGTGGTGAATTTCCCGCCGCGCCAGATCGGTCCGTTCATGTCCGAAGTGCTGACGCTCGGCTTTCCCGACGAAGAGGGCGCCGTGGTGCTGGGCGCAATCGAGCGCAAGGTGCCGGATGGCGGGCGCTTGTTCTGACTGCCCCTAGGCGGCAAGCTTGCGCGTAGTGCCAAGCGCCTCTTCGACCGTGTCCATGAACATTTCGGCGCAGGCTTTCCAGCTGTAACGCATGGCGCGTTCGCGCGCCTCGGCGCGGTCGACGTTTAGCGCGGCGAGCGCGGCCTCGCGCAGATCGGTCGACACCGCCCCGCCGATGCCGTCGCCGACAATGTCGATCGGCCCGGTGACCGGATAGGCGGCGACCGGCGTGCCGCTGGCCAGCGCCTCGATGATGACGTTGCCGAACGTGTCGGTGCGGCTGGGGAAGACGAAGACGTCGGCCGAGGCGTAGATTTCGGCCAGTTCATCGTTCGGACGGTGGCCGAGGAAATGCGCCTGCGGGTATTTTGCCTTGAGCCTGGCCAGCTCCGGTCCTTCGCCGACGATGACCTTGCTGCCGGGGAGATCGAGATCGAGGAAGGCGCTCAGGTTCTTTTCAATGGCGACACGGCCGACGCACAGGAACACCGGGCCGGGAAAGCCAAGGTCCTTTTTCTTGTCCGGGCGGAAATGGTCGGTGTCGACGCCGCGCGTCCACGGCCTGAGCTTGTTGAAGCCGCGCGCGGCGAGATCGTCGGCCAGCGACTGTGTGGCAACCAGCGTCCCTTGTCCGGAATTGTGGAAATCGCGCAGCCAGCGGTAGGCCCAGCTCTCCGGCACCGGCAGGCGGGCGCTGAGATATTCGGGAAAGCGGGTGTGATAGCTGGTGGTGAAGGGACGGCCGGCGTTGCGGCAATAGCGCCGCGCCATGATGCCGAGCGGTCCCTCGGTGACGATGTGGATGTGGTCGGCCTTGCGTGCCTCGATCAGCCGCGCGACATGGCCGGGCGTGGTCAGCGCCAGCCTGATGTCGGGGTAGGTCGGCAAGGGCAAGGTGCGAAAAATGTTCGGAGTCAGGAAGTCGACCGCAACGTCGAAGGATTTCAGCGTTTCGGTGAGCCGCTCCAGCGTGTGGACGACGCCGTTGACTTGTGGGCGCCACGCGTCGGTGACCATCAGGATGCGCATGGCGGTCCTTTGCTCGGATCGTCGGTTGCCTTGATGCGATGGCGGAACGGCATCCACGCGGCTGCCCTCGCTTCGCTCCAGCGTACCCGGGCAGGCACGAGGTCGAAGTGAGGCGGCTGAGCCGAATCAACTGAGGTCGCGCGCTTCATGCGCGCTCTTGACCATGATTTCATGACGGGCGGATGAAGGTGGCTTATGGCCGAGGCGCCTTCCGGGATCCTGCTCGGATCAGGCAGGCACCTTGATCACCGCCCGCAGGCCGCCAAGCGGGCTGTCGTCCAGCATGATGTCGCCGCCATGGCTGCGGGCAATGTCGCGGGCGATGGAAAGGCCAAGGCCGGTGCCGCTGGCGTCGAGGTTGCGCGCCTCGTCGAGCCGCACAAACGGTTTGAACACGTCCTCGCGCTTTTCCGGCGGAATGCCCGGACCGTCATCATCGATGGTGACGACCAGCGAGCCGCGGCCGTGATTGGCGCTGATCTCCACCGTCTTGGCATAGCGCAAGGCATTGCCGGCGACATTGGACAACAGCCGGGCAAAAGCGTGTGGGCGCACATGCACGTCCGGATCGCCGGCGAGCACGGTCGACAGCTTGCGCTTGTGCAGCGACGCCTCCTCGCCGAGCTTCTGGAAATAGGCATCGAGATCGAAATGGCCGGCATCTTCCGACGCTTCGCCGCGGGCAAAGGCGATATAGCCTTCCAGCATCGACTGCATGTCGTCGATGTCCTGGTTGAGCGCCGCCTTGGTTTCGGGCTTGCCGCCGGCCAGCGCCAGCTGCAGCTTGAAGCGGGTGAGGATGGTTCGGAGATCGTGGCTGACGCCGGTCAGCATGGCGGTGCGCTGTTCCAGCTGGCGTTCGATGCGCTCGCGCATCTGGATGAAGGCAAAGCCGGCGCGGCGAACCTCCTCGGCGCCGCGGGGGCGGAAGTCGCGCGGCATCGGCCGGCCCTTGCCGAAGCTTTCGGCGGCCTCGGCCAGCATCAGGATCGGCCGGATCTGGTTGCGCAGGAAGGGGATGGCGATCGTCAAAAGCACCAGCGAGGTGCCGACCATCCAGATCAGGAAGATGTGGGTGTTGGAGGCATAGGCCTGGCTGCGGCGTACGAAGACGCGCAGCACCTTGCCCTCAAGCTGGATGCGCACCTCGACGATGTTGGAATTGCCGACGGTGTCGATCCAGAACGGGCGGTTGATCTGGCGGGTGATCTCGGTCGAAAGGACATCGTCCAGGATCGAGAAGAAGGGCTTGGGTCCGGGCGCGGGCAGCGGGTCGGGCGGCAGGAGGTCGACTTTCAACTGCATGCGGTCCTGCGCGATGCGGATGATGTTGGCGTAGTCGCCGTCGTGCGGATAGGTCTCGATCATGTCGATGATGGCGGCGATGTCGCTCACGGTGGCCTGCGACAAGCGCCGCGTCACCGTTGCCCAGTGGCGTTCCATAAAGTCGAAGGCGACAACCGATTGCAGAAGGATCATCGGCGCGATGACGATGATCAGCGAGCGGGCATAAAGCCGCTTCGGCATATAGAGCGCGACCAGCCGCCAGAACCGGTTCCAGGCGCGCGGCATGGCTTTCAGCGCGCGTGCTATGCGCGCGCCAAAGCCGCCATGTTCGGGCCGTTCCAGTTGCGTGGTCGCCATGTATCCTTCCGCTGGTCGCTCGTCGATGGCACTCGTCTATGGCCAAACGGCGACCGTCGGCGGCATTCTATTCCACGCTGAGCCGTTCTGGAACAGCCGTGGCATGGCGGCCGACGACCAGCAGGCACGGAATCGCAAGTATCGTGATCAAGGGTTCACCGGTGCGTTGCGTTGGAACCACTTCGCGGATCGAGCGTTACGAGCGGATGATCAGACGATTTGCCTACGCCCTTATCTTCGTCCAGGTATCCATGGCGACTGCGCTGGCTACACAGGTATTCCTGTCGACCGCCGAGGAAGCCCGTAGCTCAGAACTCTCGCTGGCGCCGGCGCCAGGCGAAGAGGGATGCGCCAAGGCGATGTGGCCCAATATTCCGCAACGATGTCTGCAACGAGTCGAGCCGAAGGTGGTGACGCTCGTGCTCAGCCCAAACAACTGATGGCGAATGGCTCTTTCTGACATGCAGGCTGCCATCGCAACTGGCTGCGCTGCCGCAGGACCACCAACGCTCCGTTAAGCCTCGCTCAATCTATGCAATCTATCTTGAATGCCAGATTGTCGAGGGTGACATGAAGCGCAAGTCGGTAATGCTCTTTGCCTTCCCAGCTCTGATCCTGCTGATCCTGGCAGGGGAGCGCATGGCGGCCTTCTTGCTGGGGGCTTATCCGGCCAGTCCCACAATGTGGTGGATCTGGCTTGAACTAAGGCCGCTGTCGACGATGTTCTGGCAACAGATCGATCTCTATCTGGGAGCGTCGATGGTCGTTGATGCCTCCATCCTGGCCGCCGCGTCGATCGTTTGCTGGACGGCGTGCCGCACAAGAAGGTCGGCTGCCTTTTTCTTCCTTGCAAATCACGTCGCCCTGCTTTTCGCCGGGTTGATGATCGCCGCCACCAGCCATACAGAAACAGCGAGCACGATCGCCTCTTTCACGGTACCCGGGGGCCTTCCCTTCTCACTAATGGTCGATTTCACCTTGAAGAACAGCCTTGTGCTGGTTCTGGGTCTGACAGCATGCGCCTACTGTCATGTTGCCTTCCTCAGGGAAGCCCGACAACGGTCCGAAGCGCTGGCCGCGAGGCTCGTTGCTCTGCGGCGAGATCTCTAGGACAGCCCACGTTTTCCGTCGCTAGTTGATCTTTTTGTAGTAAACCTTGCCGTCGGCCTGTTCTATGCGCTGGTAGTTTGGGCTTGGGGCAGGCGCTGCAGCGACGATTCTCTTTTTCGGAGCACGCGGCGCATCGACGACGCTGGGCTCGGTCGCGTCTTCACCATCGACAGCGGCGGGTGCCTCCGCCACGGCGTTGGCCGCGACCATCGAAGGTTCCGCTGCG
This sequence comes from Mesorhizobium sp. CNPSo 4688, assembly GCF_057784295.1. Lineage (NCBI taxonomy): Bacteria > Pseudomonadati > Pseudomonadota > Alphaproteobacteria > Hyphomicrobiales > Phyllobacteriaceae > Mesorhizobium > Mesorhizobium sp. CNPSo 4688. The sequence goes on along the minus strand of NZ_JBWLUY010000007.1, from coordinate 252,733 downwards.
CTCGACATGACGTCGTCATGGGCAAGGGGCTGGTTTTGTTCCAGCCGGGCTATGCTCCTGTTGATCTCACCGAAGCTGCTCTGCAGTTGACTGTCCAGTTTTTCAAATCGGCTCTGAAAACCGTTGTTGACCGTGTCCAGCCGGCCCCCGATTCGTTGTTCGAACGTCCCGAGTTGTTCCAGGCGCCCTTCCAGAAAGCGCATATCGCTGATGCCGCGGTAGAGATAAACCGCGGCTATTATATTCACCAGGGTGATCAGGGACGTGCCGATGATGACCGCGCCGATAATGCTTTTGTCGCTCGGTTTCCCGACGGCAGCCTGCTCTCCAACCCGGGTTGCTGTCCCAATCTCGATTGCCGGCATGTCCGGTTCACTGATCATGGTCATTGAACCACCACCTTTGCGCCGATCGCGACGCGCTTGAAGAGATCGATCACATCGGTGTTGGTAAGGCGAAAACACCCCGATGTTCCGTCGAAGCCAACCCCTGACGGATCGTTGGTTCCGTGTATCCGATAGAGCGTGTCACGCCCGTCCCGAAGCAGATAGAGCGCCCTGGCGCCGAGTGGATTGTAGGGACCGGCAGGCACCATTTGCGGCAGCTCCGGCTGGCGGGCGCGCATTTCCCGGGGCGGGCGCCATTCCGGCCATTCGGTCTTGGCCCCCACCTTGACGACCCCGGTCCAGCCAAATCCGTCGCGGCCGACGCTGATCTGATAGCGAAGCGCCTGGCCTTGTCGGGTCACCAGATAAAGCGCTTTCTCGCCCTTGCGGATAACGATCGTTCCGGGTTGTTCCGTGGTCTCGAAGGCGACAGTCTTGCGCAGGCTAGGCCCCATTGCCGGCAGCGGCGGCCGATCCGCAAGCGCCGATCGCGCGCTGGCGAAATCCTGGACCGACATCGCCAGCGCCATGGCCACGACGCAGGCCAATCCCGGGCCAATCCGATTCCTACCTGGCCGATTCCTACCTGGCCGATACCTATTTGGCAGCGTCATCAAGCCGCTCTTTGAACATCCGCTTCAGGTCCTTGTTGAAGCGCGCACGCCCATCCACCTCGGCAGGCAGGATAGCACGGTTCAGCGCATCGGCCAGAAGCGCATTGTCAAGCGCGACCGATTTGATGTGCGGCGCCTTGAAGATCTTTTCGAGTTCGCTGCGCGAAAAGTGGTTCCCGAACCATTTGCGCTTGTGCTTGTTGGCGACCAGCGTGATGCTGACAGCATTGCCACGCAACTCGCGGATCTTCTTGTAAAGCCGCTTGCCCTGCCGCAGCGAGGCGACGTTGAGTTCGAAGATGATGAAGATCTCATCGCTCGTCGACAGCACGGAATTGTGCCAGGGCGTCTCGATGTTCGGCAGGTCGATGACGATGTCGTCGAACCGGTAGGCGACGAGGTCCAGTAGACGAAACACGAAATCGGCGCCCTGCGGCTCGAAAGGCAATTGCGGCCTCTCGAAGGAATAGAGCGTCAGCCCGGACGGACGCGAGAGCTTGATGACATCCATCAGCTCGACGTCGAGCCTCTCCGGTTGGCCGATGATGCCGCCGAGGTCGAACTGGTTGAACTGGTTGAGATAGGCGCCGCAATTGGCGCTCTGGAAATCGAGGTCGACCAGGCAGGTGGAAGCCCCGCGTTCTGTCGATTTCGATGCCAGGTATTCGGCCGCCGACAAAGCGAGCGTCGTGGCGCCGGCGCCGCCGCTGGCGCTGATGAAGGTGATGATACGGCTCTTGGTGCCCTGGTTGCCTGTGTCGTGGAAGGTCACCGCGTTCAGCAGTTCCTTGCCGTCGAGCGGCTTGTGCAGCCAGTCCGAAGCGTTCATGCGCACCAGCACTCGCGTCTGCTCCGACGACAGCTCGTCGGAGACCGCGATCAGCGGCACAGCCGCCCAAAGGGCGCGCACCTCGACGATGCCCGGCCTGCCGAGCAGCTCGCCATTGCCGAGGTCGAGGATGACGATGCCGGGGCGCGTGTCGGCGGGCGGACCCTTGAGAAAGTCGCCGGTATCGGAAACCCTGACGTCGTAGATCGCCAACGCATCGAGCCGTGTCGTCACTTCGCGCTTGAAATTCGCATCCGACGAAAACAGCGCAACCTGCTTTCGTTTTGTCGGAAGGACCCTTGTGTCGATGGCGTTCATGGGAAAGTACTCTTCAAGTCTTCGCCCGTGACCGTGCTTAGCATGGAGGGCATGGTTTTGTTAGCGTACCCGAGTAGTCCTTGCAGGAAGAAGAACTGGAAGGTTATGTTCTGGAGGTTGACGGTGATTGTCGGCACCGGCCCACCCAGCCGGGTCTGATATCCCAGACCGGTAGCGGCATAGGTGACGACAACATTGTCGCGTCGCAGGCCTGGAAAGAAGTGGCACATGCCGGCCCGCTGGTCTGCGGCAAGATCGGGACAGGCGTCGCTGTTGGTGTTTGCGGTGTCGCCGCGAAAGATGCGGCTGAAATTGGCGGCGCTGAAGCCGCCGCCGTTGCTGCAAGCGCCTGTGCCGGCGGTGTACGTGCAGACGAACGGCCCATAGACGCCGGCGACAACCGGAGCGCCCGGAGACGAAGTCGGCCCGGCAGTCGCGAGGCTGGTTGCAACGGGATCCGATATCGACGCCAAGCGGGCGCCGATCTGCACGGCCTTGGTCGCGGCATTCCATTGATAGAAGGCGTAGCCGAAGTCGACGAAACCCAGCGTCAGCGTAAACAGCAGGGTCGAGACAATGGCCATTTCCACCATCGTCGAGCCGTCTTCTGATTTTGTAAAGCGCTTGATCATGCTCAGAACCGGATCAACCGCTCTTCGTGAAAGCTATGCAGCGTCACAGAGTTGATGCCGACCAGCGACAGCATTCCGATGCCACTATAGGCCAACGTCCCAGCCGCCCTGACTATGCAGACTTGTGCAGTGGTAGTTCGATATTGGGTGACGCCGGATTCCACAGCGTCGTGACAGGAGCCGGAGGCTGCGATGGTGATCGTTACATCGGTTTTCTGCCAGCCATTGACGCGCGGAGTATCCGTTGATGGATTTGCTGCTACTTTGCCGAACACGGCGATGTTGCTTGCGATGTTGGCGCAATCGATCGCCGCCAGCCCCGCCTTGGTGTACAACTGACTGTTGCACCGCGCGGCAAAACGTGCCGCATCCGACAGGCCGGCTTCCATAAGAAGCTTCTTATGGATCAAATTGCCGAACTCGAACACGCCTCCCGACAATAGAAGCATGAGCGGTGCGATCAGCGCCATTTCGACGAGAGCCGTCCCCCGCTGCTCGCGTCGAAATCGGTGGAGATGTTGGAACAGCGCTTTTATCATTGGCGTCACCGGTAGAGTTGGGCTTCGTCGCGAAGGAAATTGTCAAGCGTACCCTGGCCGGCACCGCCGGTTACGTCGACAAGTTCGACCATCACCGACGCGTCGTCAGACGCCGAGGGAACAGGTTCCGTGAGGAAGAAACTGCCGAAGGCTTCGACAGGCAGATTGGTGCTATGGCCGGATAGATCGTTGCCCGCTGCTTCTAGCGCGTTGCAGTTCAGGATCGCTCCATAAATCAACCGACGATCAATTGTCGTGACAGGCGGCTGGCAAGCCGCCGACGGGGTTCCAATCTCTCCACCTGTTGACGCGCTGCTCACCAAACCTGCCGATATCTCGTAACGGTACACCTCATAGCGCGTTGGCTTTGTTGTGTCCCATGATGCAGGGTAAGCAGCGGAATGGAAGTTGGTGCTCCAGTAGCCGGAGAAATTCCAATTTCCATCGCCCATCCGGCCGCCCAGATACGGAGTGGTCGCGTCCCGCGGAAGGCCCATTGTTCCAGCTACGGTGAATGAAAGTTGGTTCATGGAAGGGCATTGGTTCGCGCTTCCTTGGGTTTTTATCGCCCCTTTGCGGACGTTCGCGGCTGGACCGTATACAGGAGTGTTGAAGGCGTTTCCGCTGGCGTTTATTCCGAACCGGACATTGAAGGCGTCCTGCACCGGGCCAGCATTCTGGCCGGTTTTGGTCGAAACGCTCGCGGAATTGTAGCATCCGATTGGGGTTGAAGTCGCGATCGTTTCAGCCAGCGCTTGGGCACCGTTTCCTATGCCTTGCGGGGGTTCAAGGAATCCGAAATTACCCGGACCAGCGGCAGCCCCGTTTCCGACCTTCCTCAGTTCTATCAGCCGGCGATGGACGGCCGGGTTGGAAACGGCCTGCTCAAGCGTGTAGCCGCCGGCATCGTTTGTTCCGTTCGCCATCTCATAGGGATTGCACATGAAAACCGGTGTAAAATCGCAGACGCCGGAGGTGAAACCCGCCACCGCGACTGCTCCGACATTGAAGCTGTCACTGGCGCCGGGCGTTACAAAAGAGGCTGGGAAGATTGCGGCAAACCCTTCGGGAACGACTGTCACCTGGATGAATCGCGTTTCCTTTTCTCCGACGGCAGGCGTACTGTCGGCCAGATAGTTGGCTTGGTTGGCTGTTGTGATCTTGGTGCCGTCAGAGGGGGGGATGGCCTTGAGGAAGCACCAAGAGATGCTTCCGGCACTGTTGCAGCGCTGTGTGCCTCCCGGTTGGCCAGCGGCCATTGGGACCCTGCCTGCGGACGAGAAATTGCTTTCGTTGTGCACAAGCGTCGCCATGGCGCGTTCGGCGCGCACCCAGGAGCCACTGCTCCCGTCCAACTCCGCTGCAGCCGCAAGCGCAAACGCGTCGGCGCCCTTCTGCAGATCATTGTGCAGGTTGTTGACCCTGCTCATGTCGATCGCCAACAAGGAAAAACCGATGATCGCCGGCAGCATAACGCTGACCAGGATCAGCGCTAGTCCTCTCTGGTCGCGCCAGAACGCGCGAACAATCCGCAGCATGGCCCTACCCCTTTTACTACCCCCGACGCCAGAACCCCTCGTTCGCCTGGCGCGTATAAAACCGCATCCTTCTGTTCAATTCGTGTTGCCGACGTTGACCGTGATGCTCGGCGCCGGTGGTGGCGCCGGTGGAATCTTGTACCTTTGGGCGACCCCGGCGGCGCGAGCACCGTCGTCCTCTATTTTGGTGTTCTTCGAGTTCGGATTGAACGGATCGACCGTCTGCAGCAGCGAATTGTATTTCTGCGTATCTCCGGCGGCCAAGGTCACCGTGTCATAGTTGTTCAGATAATCGGCGGCGCAGCCCGATAGTGCACCGGCGCACAGAATGACGATCAAGGCGCTATTTCTTGACATAGAGCATCTTGTCCTTCGATTTGAAGTCCAGCATGTGGCCATAGGGGCCAGTCACGCCGTCGCCCGTTTCGTATTTGCGGATCATATCCTTGTTCACCTCGAGCTGACCGAGGACGAAGAACTCCGGATCGTTGGCCGGCCGCGTCTTGTCGAACGGCGTCGCCAGTTGTTCGCCGGGCTTCACCGGCCGCACGACGTGCGGCGTGACGATGACGACCAGTTCGGTCTCTTCCTTCTGGTTGCTCGAATTCCGAAACAGAGTGCCGATGACCGGCACCTGGCCCAGCCAGGGCACCTGTTCCTGCAGCTTGGTTGTCTTGCTCGACAGAAGCCCTCCGACCGCGAAGCTCTGGCCATCGCGCAGTTCGACAACGGTATCCAGCTTGCGGTTGGTGAAGATCGGGTCGCCGGCGGTGGTGAAGCCGGTGAGGTCGCTGACCTCCGGCGCCAGCTTCATATGGATCTTGCCGTCGTCGAGTACGACCGGCGTGAACAGCAGATTGACGCCGAATTGCTTGTACGTGATGGTTACCTCGCCATCGGTGCCGATGACACGGATAGGCACTTCGCCGCCGGCGTTGAAGCTGGCGGGCTCGCCGGAAAGCGTTGTCAGGTTGGGATTTGCAAGCGTGCGCACGACCCCCTTGGCCTCAAGCGCTTCAATGATCAGGTCGACCTTGATGTTGCTGTCAATGACGCGGGTGATCAGAGCCGCGAAGGGATTGCTGGTCGACAGCAGGCCGGTGAGCAGATCGCCCGGGCCGAGCACTATATTGTCCTTGTCGACAGTGCCGATGCCGGTTGCGGCGCGTGTCGTGCCGCTGCCGTTCGTGCTCCTGATCGACACGCCGAGATCGCGGCCGGCATTGCGCTTGGCCTCCAGCACGCGGACCTCGAGATTGACCTGCTGGCTGTCATCGACAATGACGGAATTTATGATGGCGTCAGGCCCATATTGCTGCACCACCTCCATGATCGATGCCAGCGTCGCGCCATCCTTGACGTGACCGCCGAGCCTGACCTTGCCGTTGATCGAACCGATTTCGATGCGCGCCCTGGGCGCCACCTGGCGGATCGCCTGCGCCATATCGCTGACGTCGACGCCGACTTCGATCTGGATGACGCCCAGTGAGCGCTTTTCCGGGGAGAAGAGATTGACCGTGGTGGTGCCGGCGCTCTTGCCGATGACATAGAGCGTCCGGTCGGTCATCGGCTGGGCATCGGCGATCTTCTCGTCGCCGACAACGATATCGCCCAGATTGGCGCTCACCTGGAGGGTCACCGACTGCGACATCGGCAGGAAGATGCGATGGACGCTCGGGTTCGATACGTCGATGAAGCGGTCGGCTGCTTCAGCTACGGCAATCGACGTCAGCAGCGCAGCCAAACAGAACAGCGCGGCCGCCGCTACCCTCATCCAAAACCCCTGCATCCCCATCTCCCAAACTGCTGCCGCCGGCAGCCCCCGCTTCGCCGCGCGTCCTTTTATGGCTGTCGCGGCACGTCATAGGATTCGAGCTTCACGCCGCGAAACACGCCCACTGTAACATTCTTCGGCGGTGCCGGCTCCAAATACTTGATAACTTCCTTTACGACTTCGTTTGATGCGGGTGCCGTCACCACCGCCGGAGCCGGCTTCATTTTGCCCAACTCGTCGAGGCGGCTTCCCACTCTGTCCACCGCCTGGGTCAATCCGGCAATTTTGTCGTCGGCGCGCTTGCGCTCAGCCGCGGCCGCGGCGTCGGCCGCCGCCTGCTTATCCAGTTCGGCCTGCCTCTTCGCGACATCCGCCGGCGTCTCGCCGCTCAGGTCCGACAATGTCACGCGTTCGGTCGCCTCGCCCTTGCTGGCCGCGGCCTGGCGAAGCGCAAGCGACAATTGGCCTGCCCCGGCCGCTAATGTCAGTTTCTGCGCGTCCTTGGTGCTGGCCTCTAGCGTCACTGACTTCACCACCGTCGGGCTGTCCTTGCTTTCATCCGCCACCTGGTCGATGGCGAGCACCTTCATGCTCTGCAACAGCACGTCGACAAAACTCTGGTCCGCGCCGCCATCGCCGCGCACCGTGCGCGTCAGCAGCACATCGACCCGGTCTCCGGGGAAGACGAAACCGGCTACCCCGAGCACATCGTTGACCCTGATGGAAACGGCTTTCATGCCCTCACCAAGCACCGCCGAAAGCGTAGCACGCTGGCCTGGGCCGGTGACCTTGGAGGCAAGTACGGGTTCGTTGGCGCCGATCGCCTGCAAGGCCTGCTTCGAACCTTCGCCGCCCAAAATCTCTTTCGTTGTCCTGAAGGCGCCGACCGGAACTGCGCCCGCCGGCCACGCGATTTCGCGCAATTTGTCAGCCGACAGGGCATCGCCGAATTTCAAAGGCACTGCCGCTACCACCACAGTGTCGCGCTGCAAGCCGTTAGCCTCGGCCAGCGCGCTACGCTGACTGGCCAGCCAGAAGTTTGCGAGAACCACCGCCAAGACGCCGAACACGCCAGCGAGGACAATCATAATCAAAGTGTTGGCACGCATGAACCCCAAGCCCCAATTTGCCCGCCGCGATGAAACTCAGGCCCGGATCGATCGATCCGGGCCTGAGTACTATTACGTGATCAGGTGCCAACGCCGGTCGCGCCGTTGCAGGACCCGATTGGCGAGTTTTCCAGCGCGGTGCAAAGACCGGTGAAACGACCTGTAACCCAGCCGCCGATCGCGAGGATCGCGAGAATGGCTGCCGCGGCGATAATGCCGACCAGGATGGAATATTCGACCATAGCAGCGCCGTTGTCGTCGTCGCGGAACTGCCGGGTCATCGTCATGAGCTTCTTCATGTCCAATTTCTCCCTTTGGAGGTTTCAACCCGACGAGACAGAGCCAAGGATGAACCCCATACCCAAGCATCCCCCGTCATCTCGATCCTAGGTCGCGAGAAATTGCGGAGTCAAACGGGATTAAGAGTTCCTTAACCTTCCAATACCTGAACTTGGGAGCTCAAGGGCGATTCGAATTCTGACAAGAGCTTGATTCGGCTGAATTTTCAACCGTCCTTAACCATTCATTCACAATTTGGCCACAGCTAAGGCAAAAGGATAGTCGTATTAGCCAACCAGCATATTCCTTTATATCTAAGGGCTTACGGACATTTTTCACCCGAATTCCGTTTGTTGCGATATGAAAGGTCCCGTGAGGTGGGAAGTTGGGGAAAGGGCAAAGTGCGGCGTCGAAATAAAAACGATATTTTTCTGGCAGCACTCCTTAACTATGTTGAAAGTATTGGTCTCACGTGAGGCCCTCCGGCGCTTGTGCCTCGCTTGGTTAACGTTTAGTTTCCGCTAATAGGGGCTAACGGGGTATAAGGGATTATGCTGGGGCGGTTTATCAAGGGACCAAGCGAACTGCAGGCCGCGACAAGGGCCGAGCAGCCGTCTGTGCTGCCTGCCGCTCCGGCCCTTTCGCCGGTCGCTGATATTGAATCGCGCGGCGACGATTTCCTAACGCTCAAGGTCGAACTCCATCGCCACCTGATCGATCGTTTCAATCTGACGGCCCTTGAAAACGCGTCCAAGGATGAAATCCTGAACGAGATCCGGCCGATCGTGCGGGAGTTTGTTCGCGCTCGAAACGTGCCGCTGAACGCTCGTGAACTCGATCAATTGACCAGTGACACGGCTGACGAAATGCTCGGGCTCGGTCCGATCGAGCCGCTGCTCAAGGACGACTCCATTACCGATATCCTGATCAACACCCACAAGCGTGTCTTCATTGAACGGCGTGGCCTGGTTGAAGAGACGGCCATCCGGTTTCGTGACGAGGCGCACCTGCTGCGCATCATCAACAAGATCGTTGCGGCGATTGGCAGGCGCGTCGACGAATCGTCGCCGATGGTCGATGCGCGGCTGGAGGACGGCTCCCGCGTCAACATCGCGGTTCGGCCGATATCGGTGGACGGCCCTCTGGTCTCGATCCGCAAATTCTCGAAGAATCCCTATTCGCTCGAACGACTGATGGCGCTCAATTCAATCAAGCAGCCGATGATCGATCTGCTGCGGATTGCCGTTCAGGCGCGCAAGTCGATCCTGGTTTCGGGTGGCACCGGCAGCGGCAAGACGACCTTGCTCAATGCGCTATCGAGCTACATTCCATCCGCCGAGCGCCTGATCACCATCGAGGACGCGGCGGAACTGCAATTGCAGCAGCCGCATGTCGGCCGTCTGGAGACGCGCCCACCTAATGTCGAGGGCAAGGGCGAGGTTCGTCAGCGCGAATTGGTCAAGAACGCGCTGCGCATGCGACCGGACCGCATCATCGTCGGCGAGGTTCGCGGCGAGGAAGCCTTCGACATGCTGCAGGCCATGAACACCGGCCACGAGGGGTCGATGACCACGATCCACGCCAACACGCCGCGCGATGCCATCTCGCGTCTGGAGCAGATGGTCGGCATGGCCGGCATGCCGATGACCCATGAGTCCATAAGGGCGCAGATCGCTTCGGCCATCGACATCATCGTGCAGACGCAACGTCTCTCGGACGGCGGCAGAAGGGTTGTTTCCATATCGGAACTGACAGGCATGGAAGGCAATGTCGTTCAGCTTCAGGAGATCTATCATTTCGTCCGCCGCGACGTGACGCCGGAAGGCAAGATTGTTGGAGATTTTCGCGCCACAGGGGTTCGTCCGCGGTTCGCCCAGGAAGCGGCGACGCTTGGTCACCATTTCGCCAAGGATGCGTTCAATCCGCAGGTTCCGCTCTGATGCCGACAAGTCAGACCTTGCTCTACTTCATTTATGTGCTGGCAGCGGCATCGGTGATCCTTGCCGCCGAGTCCCTCTACTTGTCTTATGCTGGACGGCGAGTCAGAATCGGCACGATCAACCGACGACTCAAGCGCCTTGCAGAGGAGGCGCCGGCCGAGCAGACGCTCCAAGGCCTCTTGCGAGAACGTGGATTGACGGAATCGGGCGACTTTGTTTTTCGCGCGATCGGGCTGAACCGACTCTATACGCAATCAGGCATCACGGGCAATCCGCTGGCTTTCGCGGCAATGTTCCTCCTCGCCGGGCTGATGCTTGCGCTGGCTCTGAAGTTGCTTTTCGGCTTTTCCTCTCTTGCGGCGCTCATCGTTTTTCTGCTGGTGGGTTTTGCGCTGCCTCTTCTTGTCCTTCGGCGCGCCCGCAATAAACGAATCCAGAGGTTCGCCAAGCAACTTCCCGACGCACTGGACATGATCGTCCGTTCGCTGCGCGCCGGCCACCCAGCTTCCGTGGCGATCGGTCTCGTCGCCCGGGAAATGCCCGATCCGCTCGGCACGGAATTCGGCATCGTCGCCGACGAAATCGCCTTCGGATTGAGCATCGAACAAGCGGTTCGAAAGTTATCGCAACGAGTGGGTTTCGAAGGCCTTCACCTGCTTTCGGTGTCGCTCTCGATTCAGTCCAAGACCGGTGGCAATCTGACTGAGATCCTCGCCAATCTCTCATCGGTGTTGCGGGAGAGGCAAAAGCTCCGGCTGAAAATCAGGGCCCTTTCAGCCGAGGGTCGAATGTCAGCCTGGATCATCTCGCTTTTCCCGGTCGCCATGTTCTTTATCCTCCAGTTCGCTGCTCCTTCCTACTATGGGACCGTATGGAACAATCCGATCATCCTGCCTGTATTCATGATTTTCGGGGGATGGGCGCTTCTGGGCGATTTTATCATGTATCGCATGGTCAATTTCGATTTCTGAGGAGCGAAGCACGGCCGTGTTGTCCACCATTCAGGGTTTGAGCTTTCTGGTTTCGATTGCCGTTTTCATAGCGGCGGCGGCGCTCTTTCTGTTCTGCGCTCTGGTCTTTGTACCAGCGTTGCAGACGAGAAAATTGGTCGCACAAAGCCTTTTGGCAGAGGGCATTGTCGACCGTCGTTCGCTCGCCGGCCAAGAGCAACTCGCCAGGATATCGGCACAAAAGCCGATCGACGCTTATTTCCGCACAATTGAGAAGGAGCGGGGTGAGCCGAATGCGCTTGAGACGAAGCTTTTTCGCGCCGGGTTCCACCAGCCAAATGCGCCCCTTATTTATACCTTGTCGCGCATCGCTGCTGTAGCTATCGGCTTTTTTGCTGCCTACACGCTGCTGTCTCGGGTGTTGCCACCTCAAATGCCCGGCTTTATTACATTTGCCGGCGCCGGCTTGTTTGGGCTCGCCTGTCTGGTTGTCCCCAGTGTTGCGCTTGACCGCTTCGAGAAAGCTCAGATGCAAACTTACCGTCGCGGCTTTCCCGACTTCATGGATATGATGATCACGTGCGCGGACGCAGGTATGAGCCTGGAAGCTGCGGTGGAGCGTGTTAGTAACGAACTGGCGGGAACCCACAAATGGCTGGGTATCCAGCTTGCCATCATGACTCTGCAACTGCGAGCGGGTAAGCCGTTGCGCGAGGCATTGCGCGATCTGTCGGATCGTATTGGCCTTGACGAGGCGCGGGCGCTGGCCGTTCTGTTTCGGCAATCGGAAGAACTTGGCACCAGCCTCACGGATGCGCTACGCGTATATAGCGACGAGATGCGCAGCCAGAGAATTCTTCGCGCCGAGGAGCGCGCCAATGCTTTGCCGGTCAAGATGATGATCCCCTTGGGACTGTGCATCTTTCCGGTTGTCTTGATGGTCATCATGTTGCCGGTTATCATTCGGATGAGGGGCATTTTCTTCTAGTTGCATGTATGCTTTGGTCCTAATATGAGTCGGGGGCATCGAGGGGAACTGCATGAAAAGAGTTATCGCAGTCGCAGCCTGCCTGTTGACGGTAGTGCTTGTCGGCTGCCAGACAGACGCCCCGGACGGTATCGTTCGCACCAATGAGCCGTCGAAAGGCGATGTCACGTCCTTCGGTGATGCGTTCGACGGGCTGAAGACGGTCGGCGACGTCGAATATTATGCCTCGGATCAGGCCGTTGCCGAGGCCAAAAATCAGTTCCGTGCGGAAAATTACGGCAATGCCGGCGCCCTGTTCTTTAAGGCGACGCAACTGGCTCCCAATGACGGCGGCGCCTGGATGGGACTGGCCGCCTCCTGCGACCGGATCCATCGCTTCGACCTTGCCGACCGGGCCTATGGCCGTGCCTTAAAGCTGGTTGGCGCGACGCCCGAATATTACAACAATGTCGGCTATTCCTATCTGCTGCGCGGCAAGTTGCAGGACGCACGCGCGAATTTTCTCAAGGCCTATGAACTGGCGCCCAACGATCCGACCGTGGTCAACAATCTGAAGCTCCTGTCGTCAAGCGTGCAGAACGTAGAGCGGTAGGCTGCCTGCATGTTGCTAGTCGCATCGCTGCTGTTGAAGGCGTTGGCCATCCCTCTGCTTGCGAGGGTTGCCTGGGTGGACTTCACTACCCAGAAGATATCCAACGGCATCGTGCTGCTGCTGCTTGGCTTGGGCTTAGGCTCGCTGCTGTTGGGGGCTGTTCAGTCCAGATCCTGGTGGGACATGGGCCTGAGCGTGGCCGCCGGCCTCCTGCTGTTTGTCGTGTTCTTCCCCTTCTGGATCTTGCGCAAGGTCGGCGCCGGCGATGTCAAGCTAATGGCAGTGATGCCGCTACTGGTCGGCGGCACCGGCCTTGTTGTGTTTTCTCTGCTGCTGGCGGTGTTCGCCGTGGCCATGGCCGTGGTGGTGGTAAATCCGTTCCTGCTGCCGGCAGGCGCGTTTCGCGTCTATGTCCAGCATATGGACAGGAAGGGCGTCGTGCCGTTTGGCGTGCCGATTTCGGCAGCTGCGATTGGCGCTATCGCTTTCCAGATTTACGAGAACTGGGTGCTGGCGAGCAGCTCGGGAATCCTGGATCAGCTTCACTGAACCCAGCAATCCGCTCGGTCGTCGCGAAACCTAAAGTCAAAAGCGCAAACGCTAAGCAACTGAACCCGCTCGGCCGCGAGCCAGCTATTCCACGCTGAGCCGATAGCCAATGCCGCGCACTGTCTGCAGCCAGACCGGATTGGACGGATCGCGCTCGATCTTGCGGCGCAGCCGGTTGATCTGGACGTCGATGGTGCGCTCGCCGACTTCGGAATCGTCGCCGACCAGCTCGTGGCGCGGGATGGTTTCGCCGGCGCGTGCGGCGAAGATCGCCAGGATCTCCTGCTCGCGGTCGGTCAGCTTCAGCGCCTCGCCGCCACGCTTCAGTTCGCGCCTGGCGATCTGGAAGGTGTAGGGGCCGAAGACCAGCTGCTCGACCTTGGGCGTGGTCGCCGGGCCGCCGCGGCGCAGGATGTTGTTGATGCGCAGGATCAGCTCGCGCGGGTCGAAGGGCTTGGGCAGATAGTCGTCGGCGCCGGCTTCGAGACCGGTGATGCGGCTGTCGGTTTCCGACAGCGCGGTGAGCATCAGGATCGGTACGTTCTTCTCCTCCCGCAACGCCTTGGTGAGGTCGACGCCGGTTTCACCGGGCATCATGACGTCGAGGACAAGGAGGTCGAAGTCCAGCCCGGCGAGCTTGCGCCTGGCCTCGCCGGCATTGCCGGCGACGGTCACGCGAAAGCCGTTCTCGGTCAGATACTGCTTCAGCAAATTGCGGATGCGGGTGTCGTCGTCGACCACAAGCAGATGCGGCGCGTCATCGTCCGGCGCCGCCGGCTGGTCCACCCTCTCAATGGTCTCCATGGCTTTTCCCTGACATGTTTGCAGGCACAATGTCGATCTGCGCCCTTAGTTCCGGATTGACCATCGCTTCCAGGAATCTTTCGATCAAGGGGCGCTCGCTGGCTCCGGAATCTTCCAATGCAGCACGGATGCGGCGTGACTGTGGCCGCGCCAGGGCCAGCGCCAGGGCGCGGCCCTTGGCCGTCGGGTAGAGTTCACGCTGGCGGCGGTCGCGCGGGCCCTGCAACTGCACGATATGGTCGGTGTCGATCAGCTGCTTCAGCACCCGCGCCAGGCTCTGCTTGGTGATCTTGAGCACGTCGAGCAGTTCGGCGACCGTCAGCCCCGGCCGGCGGTTGACGAAATGCAGCACACGGTGATGGGCGCGGCCGAAGCCGTAATCGGCCAGGATCTGGTCGGGGTCGGAGGTGAAATCACGATAGGCAAAGAAGAACAGTTCGATGATGGCGAAGTCGATGCCGTCCTCGTCGGTGATCGCCGTCTTGATCGGTTTTCCGGCAGCTGGGCTTCGATCCGTCATCATTTCTCCGTCCATAGAGGGAAATTATGTCAGTACTATTGACGTAATTTCCCTGCAATGGTAATTTTTGACAAGCTTTTGGGCGGATTGCGAACGAAAAGGCAAGGGAGCGCGGTTTTTCCGGAACTTCCTGAGTTTGCCAGAGTTCGATTATCCGCTTACGCTTCAAGATATCCGGCCGCCCGATGCGGCTGTCGCGAAACAAACAACAACACCAATGATGTGCGGGCCGCCGCCCGCGGGAGGTTTCCATGGCATCCGTTCCCTTCGACCAGCTGGAAGGCTTCATCTGGATGAACGGCGAGTTCGTCAAATGGGCCGACGCCAAGATCCACGTGCTGACCCACGGCCTGCACTATGCCAGCGCCGTCTTCGAGGGCGAGCGCGCCTATGGCGGCGCAATTTTCAAGCTGAACGAGCATACCGAGCGCCTGCATGAATCGGCGCGCCTGCTCGGCTTCAAGATTCCCTATTCGGTGGCCGAGCTCAACGACGCCTCGACCACGCTTCTGAAGAAGCAGGGTTTCCAGGACGCCTATGTCAGGCCGATCGCCTGGCGCGGCAGTGAACAGATGGGCGTGTCGGCGCAGAACAGCCGCATCAACTGCGCCATCGCCATCTGGCAATGGCCGAGCTATTTCGACCCGGCGCAGAAGCTCAAGGGCATCCGTCTCGATGTGGCGGAATGGCGCCGGCCCGACCCGCGCACGGCGCCGTCGAAGTCGAAGGCCGCCGGCCTCTACATGATCTGCACCATGTCCAAGCATGCCGCCGAGGCCAAGGGCTATGCGGATGCCATGATGCTCGACTGGCGCGGCCAGGTCGCGGAAGCAACCGGCGCCAACATCTTCTTCGTCAAGGACGGCAAGATCCATACGCCCAAGCCGGATTGCTTCCTCGACGGCATCACCCGCCGCACCGTCATTGGCCTGGCCAAGGACCGCGGCCTTGAGGTCATCGAGCGCGCCATCATGCCTGAGGAACTCGAAGGTTTCGAACAGTGCTTCCTCACCGGAACGGCGGCGGAAGTGACGCCGGTTTCCGAGATCGGCCCCTACCGATTCGAGGTTGGCGAGATCGCCAAGACTTTGATGAACGACTATTCTGCCGCAGTGCAGCCTAAGCATGCGATAGCCGCAGAATAACGGAAATCACAGCTTTTTTCGCAAGCAGGGGCGGTTTTAAGGCCGCCCCTTTTATTTCAGCATTTACGCATTTGACTTTCGTCTAATTCGGCGTCTCATGATGGTGTCGGCCCGGGAGGCTGGCAGCTATGGAGGGACTAGGTACATGGATACGAACACGCTCATTGCGATCGTTGTGCAGGTAATAGCGGGTGTTGTCGGTGGTCAGGCAATCGGCGTTGCGCTGAAGAATGCGGCGATGGGCCAGTTGACCAAAATCCTGGGTGGCGCCATTGGCGGCGTCGGCGGCGCGGCGATCCTCGGCAGCCTGCTCGGCGGCGGCACGGTCGACCCGGCAGCGGCTGCAGCGGCAACCGGCGGGTTGGGCAGCGCGTTGAACATCGACAACCTCGTCGGCGGCGCCGGCGGCGGCGCGATCCTGACCGGCATCATCGGTGCGGTCATGGGCGCGATGAAGAAATAAGCCTCTGGATC
Source organism: Mesorhizobium sp. CNPSo 4688 (assembly GCF_057784295.1). Taxonomy (NCBI): domain Bacteria; kingdom Pseudomonadati; phylum Pseudomonadota; class Alphaproteobacteria; order Hyphomicrobiales; family Phyllobacteriaceae; genus Mesorhizobium; species Mesorhizobium sp. CNPSo 4688. The sequence continues at coordinate 236,753 of NZ_JBWLUY010000007.1, read as the reverse complement.
ATTCACCGTTTCACGGCGAATGATCCAACTTGTTGTTTTTACGCAATTCCGGACGGAAAACCGCTTACACTTTTCCTGGAATTGCTCGAAACTCAGGCTTCGTCATATGGGCGGCCGTTGGGCCGCCCATATCTGTTTTGGGGCCTATCAAGATTGTCGCGGAGCTGTGGACCTTGCCTGCCTGTGCCTCTACATCACGCGAGACACAGCGAAAGGATAATCATGGGTCAGCTCAATGCCGGCATCGTGCCGGTCACGCCCTTCCAGCAGAACTGCACCATCCTGTTCGACATGGATGACAAGCATGGCGTCGTCGTCGATCCGGGTGGCGACATCGACAAGGTGCTGGCGGTGCTGAAGGACAATGCGATCACCGCCGGTGCGATCTGGATCACCCATGGCCATATCGATCATGCCGGTGGCGCCATCGAATTGAAAGAGGCGCTCGGCATCGAGATCATCGGCCCGCACGAGGCCGACAAGCCGCTGCTCGACAATCTCGAGAAGCAGGGCCAGCTCTACGGCATTGCAGGGGTGCGCAACTGCGTTCCCGACCGGTTCCTCAGCGAAGGTGAAACCGTGTCGTTCGGTTCGCATGTGTTCGAGGTGCTGCATTGCCCCGGCCATGCACCCGGCCATGTCGTCTATTACAACCGCGCGGCCAAGTTCGCCCATGTTGGCGATGTGCTGTTTCGCGGCTCGGTGGGGCGCACCGACCTGCCGGGCGGCGACCATGCGACGCTGATCGCCTCGATCAAGAACAAGCTTCTGCCGCTCGGCGACGACATCGGCTTCATCTGCGGCCATGGCCCGGGCGGCCGCTTTGGCGAGGAGAGGCGGACCAATCTGTTCCTTATCTAGCGATGTCTTTCTGCCAACAAAAAAGCGCTGACCTTGCAGTCAGCGCTTTTGGTTTGGGGCAGGGAAGCTCTACGCGCTTCGCGCCCTAGAGTCTTTATCTTGTGCAGGTCGTTATCCCAAAACCGCTACGCACTTTTGGGCGACATGCACTAATTAGCGGTGCAGAAATGCTGCTCACCGTCATTGCCGGTGAACGTGCCGCTGCGGGCGTTGAAGGTCCTGTAGCGGTCCGAGCAGTATTCGTACCAGTCGCGGGTCCACGGCTCGGCATAGCGGTCGGCATAGACGACGCGCGGCTCGGCATAGTAGCGGCGAACCGGCCGCACTTCGCGATAGTCGTAGTCGTCGTCATAGCTGCTGTTGTAGCGCGGCTGCGGATTGCTCAGCGCTCCGGCGATCAGGGCGCCGGCCGCAAGGCCGACGACACCGGCGGCAATGGCGTCGCCATTGTGGTGACCATGATGGCGATGGCGCCATTCGTCGGCGTTGGCGGCGGGCAGAGTGGCGAGCGTGGTCGCGGCGAGTGCGGCGCCCAGGATAGCGGTTTTGAAAATGCGATTCATCTTGGTCTCCTTCGTGCCGGCCCGGATAGTTTTCGGGGATGCGGTCCGGCCTTGGGGACGATTAATAGGAGACCGTGGCTGAACGGGGGCTGAACGGAATTTGCTGATATGCTTCAGGTCATGCGGCAAAAACCACACGCTCGCGGAAGGCGCTCCGCCTCATCAATCTCCGTCCAGACTGTCTTGAGCCGGCTTAGCCGACCGACAGGTTGACGGCCTTCGGACCCTTGCCGCGCTTGTCCGGCTCGGTGTCGAATGTCACTTTCTGCCCATCCTCCAGACCGGGAAGACCCGACGCCTGCACGGCGGAAATGTGGACGAAGACATCCTTCTGGCCGTCGTCCGGCGTGATGAAGCCGAAGCCTTTGGCATGATTGAAGAATTTGACGGTGCCGGTCTGCGGCATGGGAAGCTCCCTTTGATCCCATAAAGTCAGTTTCGGGCCGGCAAATGCCCGAATGGAAATTTGTCCTTTATTTTAGCGCTATCGGCAAGAGAAAGTTTTGGCGAGGCCGGCAACGGTCAAGGAGGTCAAATAGATCGTTGCAGCCAAGGCAATTCGCGCCAGACGATCGCGCCGGCGATCAGCCATTCGATGAACGGGTCGAGCGTCCTTTGCCCAACACCGGCGGACATGAAAAAGGCGCGACGGGAAACGTCGCGCCTTCGAAAACTCTGGGTCGGCTGACAAAGCCGGTTCAAGCACGCTTCAAGTGCCTTTTCGCGCGCCCTGACGGGCGCGCGGGCACCGCCGGTTCAGGCCGCGCGGAGATTGACCGCCTTCGGGCCCTTGCCCATGCGGTCGGGTTCAACGTCGAAGGTGACCTTCTGGCCGTCGACGAGCGTACGCAGGCCCGAAGCCTCGATCGCGGAAATGTGGACGAACACATCCTTGGCGCCGCCGTCGGGCGTGATAAAGCCGAAGCCTTTGGTCGCGTTGAAGAATTTAACGGTGCCGGTCTGGGCCATTGGGGAAACTCCTTCACCCGTGTCAGTCTTGTGGTTTGCCCGCCGCCTGGCATCGTGGGCAAGTCCCGGTGGTTGCTTCGGCAGTCCTGCATTTGCGCATGGTAAAACCCCCCGCCGAAAACGGGGCCGTCAGAGATTCACAGTATCGGGGAAAGGTCGTCCAAAACGTTCCGCTCTCCGGGTCGCAAATGCCCGAACACAAAATTTATCGCACGGAAACGTGATAGTTGCAAGATAGCGCCGCGGGCCGCGACCATCGACGCATCCCAACGCAGGCGCTTCGATAAACCCGGCCCCGTTGGCGGTCATCAGCCAGAGCCCGGCCACGCATGGTCCAGCTGATATAGTCCAAGGTTAAAACAGTGCGGGGAGGGGTATCGCATGGCTCCGCCGCGCCGCAAACAGGGGTTGCATTTGGCAAGGGAATGGCGAGGATCGACAGGCGCGTTTTGCGCCGGGACGGGGGTTCTCGAGGGAGGCATATTCATGAGATTTCTTGCGACGATCTTCTCGCGCCAAGGTTTTACCATTCTCTTCCTGTCGGGTCTTCTTGCGGCCTGCACCGTGGTCGTCGACGACGGGCCGGGACCGCGTCCGCGGCCGCCACGGCCGGAACCGGAATTCTGCACCAGGGAATATGAGCCGGTCTGCGCGCGGCGCGGCGGTGACCGCCAGACCTTCGCCAATGCCTGCCTCGCAGAGCGCTCGGGCTACCGCATCGTGCGCGACGGCCCTTGCCGTGACGGCGGTGGTGGCGGCGGTGGCGGCAGCGAAGAGCCGACATTCTGCACGCGCGAATATGCGCCCGTCTGCGCCCGCCGTCATGGCGAACTGCGCACCTTCCCAAATGCCTGCGAGGCACGTGCCGCCGACTATCGCGTCGTCGACAACGGTCCGTGCTGAGAGGGCAAAGGATGGGGCGAGACCCATGACTCGCCCCGGGCGGTGGATCGCCGCGCCAGCGCCGAGGCCGGGAAGGGTGGCTGGACGGAATGAGACGAGCGCTTGGGGTTGGCGCGCGGATCAGATCGGAATGGTTGCCTACGCCGGATACGCCCCGTCGGCGGGGCCGGCGTAGAGCTCTGCGCCGTTCTCGTCGCAGATACGCAGACGGTCGGGGATCTGCGGCATGGCCAGCGTATGAAACAGCGCGGTGGCGCCCTGCAGGGCGGCGCGCAGGTTGGGCGCTTCCAGCGACACCTTGTCGAGCGTGGCTTCGTCGGCGTCGCGCGAACGGTAGAACTCGATGAAGAAGTTCAAGCAAGTCTCCGTGGCAGAGCGTTGCGCGAGCTTGTTGCCGTCACCTAAGGCGACGGAGGGGCGCACGAGGCGCCCCTGGCTGGTCAGTTCTTGGACTTCGGCTTCAGGCCGCTCTCGGCCTGCTTGACCGACGAGCCGAAGGGGGCGGCGGGCTTGGCCACGACCTTATCCTTCTTCGGTTTGCGCGTTTCGCGGTTGCTTCGCTGTTGACCCTTGGACATGGACTGCTCCTGGTGCGTGTTGGCTTGGCTTTGCCGGCGTTTCAGGCGGCCGGGTTGTTGGAAACAACCGGGTTGTTGGCAGCAACCAGATCGTCGGCCACTTCGAGATTGTCTTCCGTGGTGACCCGCTCATAGGTCTCCTGCTCGCTGCGGATGCGGTATTGCGGCGAGCCGTCCTTGACCGGCAACCTGCTCTTGATCTCGAACAGTTCCACGGGCTTCTGGAGCATCCCGATGCGGCTCTTCATGCGGACCGTCTGGCCGACGGCGAAGCGGTGCGAGGGCGTGTCGGTGCGCGGACGCGCATTCTGCTGGAAGCGGATCATGCTGCGTTCTCCTGGTCGCGCCTCAGCGCTGTTTCGAGTTCGAGGTAGTCGATGGCGACAAGCTGGCTGGTGGTCGGGTTCTTCACCGCCCTTGCCGGCAAATGGATGAAGGTGGCGACGCGACGCCAGGCAAGCCGCGACATGCCTTCGATCAGCTCCTCATCGTGATCGATGTCATAGTCGCCGGCCGGCAGTTGCCCTTCCAGTCCGCCGAGCACGAAGGGTGCCGCGAAATGGGCGATGGAATGGGTGGTGCGCTCCGACATTGACTTGGCTCTGGTTCCGCCTGGACGCGCTGCACGCCACTGTGCCGGCAATTCAGATATCGGCGATTGGAATGAGTTTGGCGGGTCGAGAACTTCTGACGCCGCGATATGCCAAGCTTGGCCCAAAAACGATCTTGCAACCCATAGCCCTAAACAGCGGCTTGTTCAAGATAATTTCCATCTCGATTCAGCCATCCTAAAAATTTAAGCCTGTAAATCTTGGATAAAACTGCTATGGTCTCATTATATCAACAAATCCCTTATCGATGGCGCGCCGGAATAATTGTCCTGTCGCCTGCTTTTATTTTTCCTAAAAAGGCGAAAACTATGAGAATCATGAAAACACCGGACGGCCCAGCCATAGCTGTCGCGCCAATCGTCGCATTCCCGAAAGCCCTCTCTGTGCGCCTGACGATAAGGAGTGACGAAGCGGCACGGCGCAAGGTCGCCGACACCGACGGGACGTTGCGGCGGGAGCGCCAGCTTGCCGAAAGCAACCGGCTGATTTGACCGGGCGAGCTTGGTCATGACCTGCAGCGCTGCGCGCTCGCCGGACACCCCCGCAGCACTTTGATTTACGCACGGTTGTTGCCCGGACCGAAGACCATACCCGGCTGCGATCTGCCCTTGAATCTGTCTCTTCCATGCCTTAGGTCCGGCAAGCGGACAAACACGGCAGGTTTCCCATCAACAGAGATCAGAGAAGAGCGGCGGGTGCTGGAGCTGGCGGACAGCCGCCGCTGGGCCTCGACCAATATGTGCAGCAGGCGCTGCAGCTGCATCAGGCCGGGCGCCGGCAGGAGGCCGAGACGCTCTACCGACAAGTGCTGGCGCGCAAGGCCAATCACGCGGCGGCGGCGCATTTCCTTGGCCTGCTGCTGCACCAGACCGGGCGCAGTGGCGAAGGGCTGGAGCTGATCGAGCAGTCGGTGCGTCTGCAGCCGAAGAATCCCGATTTCCTCAACAATCTCGGCACGGTGATGCGCGATCTCGGTCGCGTTGCAGCAGCGGCCGATTTCTTCCGTGGTGCGGTCGATCTCAAGCCCGACCAGCTCGCGGCACGCGATAATCTGGGGTCCGCGTTGAAACAGCTCGGCCAGTTCGAGGGTGCGGAGGACATTTATCGCGGCACGGTCGGGCGCAATCCCTTCCATGTCCGTGCCCGCATCGGGCTTGCCGAATCGCTGCAGGAGGCCGGGCGTCTGGACGAGGCGCTGGCGACCTTCCGCGAGGCGCTGACGATCCGGCCCAAGGATGCCGACCTGTTGCACGGGCTCGGCGTCGGGCTGATGGAAAAAGGCAAGCTCGATGAAGCGGCCGACCTGTTCCGGCAGGCGCTGGCGATCACGCCCGGCATGGCCAAAGCCTGGCTTATGCTGACGCAGGTCAAGCGCCAGAAGGAGCGCGACAGCGAACTCGCGGGGATGGAGGCACAGCATGCCAAGGCGCCGGCCGACAGCCTGGCGCGCATGCAGCTCTCCTTCGGCCTCGGCAAGGCCAATGACGATTTGAAGGATTACAGCAGGGCCTTCGACTATTTCGCCGAAGGCAATGCTATTCGTCGCAAGGGCATCGACTACGATCCCGTCAGGACACGCGACGAATTCGAGGCGATGAAGACGGTGTTCGACACCGGCTTTTTCGAAAAGCACAAGCCGAGCCCGATTTCCAATGACACGCCGATCTTCGTCGTCGGCATGCCGCGTTCGGGCACCACGCTGGTCGAGCAGATCATCGCCAGCCATCCTGAGGTCTACGGTGCGGGCGAGCTCAGCATTTTGAAGACCGCGGTCGGAAACCAATTCCCGACGACTATGCCCGGCGGCTTCCCCTGGGGGCTGGTTGATGTATCCGACACGGAGTTTGCCGAGGCGGGCCAAGCCTATCTCGACATGCTGCATGCCCGCTATCCCGACTTCAGGCATGTCACCGACAAGATGCCCGGCAACTTCCTGCTCATCGGCTTCATCCACATGATGCTGCCGAAGGCGAAAATCATCCATTGCGCGCGCGATGCGGCGGCGACGTGCCTTTCAATCTTCAAGGTGCACTTCCGCGGCGACAGTCACCGTTACGGCTATGATCTCGGCGAACTCGCCGACTTCCACAATCTCTACACCGACATCATGGCGCATTGGCGCAGCGTGCTGCCCGGCGTTGTCCATGACGTGCGTTACGAGGATTTCGTCGCCGACCAGGAGGGACAGACGCGGGCGCTGATCGCGCATCTCGGCCTGCCCTGGGACGACAAGGTGCTGTCGTTCCACGAGACCGATCGTCCGGTGCGCACGGCCTCGGCCGCGCAGGTGCGCCAGCCGATGTATCAGGGCTCGGTCGATCTGTGGAAGCGCTATGGAGACAGGCTGAAGCCTCTCCTCGACAAGCTGGCCTGATATTGAGGTGAGGCCGGCCTGCGAACGGCTGATACCTGCGCTTCCGGTGCTCACGTACGTTAAGTACGCTCCGCTCCGGTTCTCGGTATCAGCCATTCTCGGCTCGGCCTGACCTCAATCTCGACCTAGTTTGGAGCGATTGCGTCAAAGTTCCACGAACGGTTGGAAGCCGCCGTAGATCATGCGCTTCATATCGAAGGGCATAGGTCCCCAATCGGGTGTGAAACGCGGGTCGGCCATCACCTTGGGCATCACCGTGTCGCGGCTTTCCCTGGATTCATAAACCACCCAGGCGAAGACGACGATCTCATCGTCCTTGGCCTGAACGGCACGCGGAAACGAAGTGACCTCGCCATTGGGCACGTCGTCGCCGATACATTCGACATAGGCGAGCGCGCCGTGCTCCATCCATATCGGGCCCGCGAGGTTGGCCAGTCTCTTGTAGTCATCGAGATTTGCCTTGGGCACGGCGAGCACGAAACCATCGACGTAGGACATTGGGTTCTCCCTGGAGTGTCTCAAAAAGCTGCCTCACCGGCGCCAGCCGGTGAGGGACTTCGTCGTTGGCGATGGTCAGCCTTTCTTCGCCGGTGCGTTCATCGCCCACTCGACACCGAAGGGATCGCGCATATTGCCCCATCGGTCGCCCCAGAACATCAGCTGGAGTGGTACGGCGACTTCGCAGCCGGCATCGACGGCGCGCTTCCACCAGGCGTCGATGTCGTCGGCGCCGAGATGGAGCTGCATGGTGTAGCCCTGCGGCTTGACGGCGGGCATGCCGTTTTCGGGGTAGAAATCGGAGATCATCAGCGTCGAGCCGTTGATATGGAGATGGATGTGCATGGTGCGGCCCTGGTCGTCGGGCGGATAGAAGAACACCTGCTCGGCGCCGAAGGCCTTCTTGTAGAATTCGGCTGCCTTGAAGGCGCCGTCCAGTTGCAGATAGGGGGTCAATCCACCGAGAACTTTGGCGGCCGGCTGAACGGGGGTCTGGTCGGTCATATCTTGCTCCTCTTTGCGTTTGGTCTGGGCGCTTGATCTGGTCTTGCGAACCCTAGGACGAACGAGGCGGCGGCAATCCTACATGGCCCGATGGGATTTTTTTGGCGTGAAATGAACTTGCGTCGGCGGCGCCCAATCAGAGCGCAATCCTCGCAGCCCGCGGGCTAGAAAAGGGACCGCTTCTTCAACCCGTTGAGACGACGATGATCCTCTACTACCAGACCCATTCGCCCTTCGCGCGCAAGGCGCTCGTCTTCGCCCACGAGGTCGGCCTTGCCGATCGGCTCGAGGTCATTCATCACGAGACCAGCCCGACCTTGCGCAATGCGCGCGTCTATGCCGAAAACCCGCTCGGCAAGGTGCCGGTGCTGTTGCGGCCGGACGCGTCGCCGCTCTTCGATTCCGATGTCATCTGCGCCTATCTCGACACGCTGCATGACGGCCGCAAATTGCTGCCGCCAGATGGCGAGGCGCGTTGGCAGGCGTTGCGGCTGCAGGCGGTCGCCCAAGGCTTGGCTCAGACGGGCATAGCTTTGCGATGGGAGACGGAAAGAAGACCCGAACAATTGCGTTACGACGCCCTTGCCGAGGGCTACCGGGAAAAGCTCGAGGCGAGTTACGACTGGATCGACAGCATGCTGGATGATGAGGCGCCGCTCCATGTCGGCCACATAGCGCTCGCCACCACACTATCCTGGATGGCGTTCCGCCAGCTGCCGTCGTTTCGCGCCCGGGTGCGGCTGACGCGCTGGTTCGAGGCGTTCGAAAAGCGCGCATCGATGCAGGCGACGCCGCTTTCGGGCGATACGCATGACTGAGCAAAGGTTGCCCGGCGGCGGCCTGCATCGATACTTCCCGACGGCATGGTCAGGGCGCCCTGCAGATCCGCGGGCCGTTTTGCGCGTCGATGACGATTTCCGGCCAGCCGATATCCTTGCGCAGTTCGATCGGCAGGGCCAGCAACTCGCGCTCGCTGCGGTGGCGGGCGCGGTTCTGTGCGTAACGGGTGGCGACGCGGCCTATGGATGACAGAATGGACATGATGCTTTCTCCTCAGATGAAGCCGGCATCATCGTGTCGGCATCCCAAGGACGCGTCACACGGCGACAATCCGACAGAGCGCGGAGAAATTTATTGGCCGCAAGGCCGGATTCAATCGAAGACGGCTCAGATGACCGCTGCGGCCAGAGCGGTGTCGTAATACTCCACCATCCCGATAATCTTGCCGTCGCGCAGCGTCCAGAAATCGGCGGTGCGCATGACAAACTCCTCGCCGGTGGTTCGGCGCGTCATATGGATCTCGACCTGCGCCGCAACCTTGTCGCCCTCTTCGATGATCTCGACCGGGATGAAGCTCCGGTATTCGAAATCGTCGTCAAGCGCCAAAAGCCGAGCAAGAAACTCCTGCTTGCCCTTGGCCACTCCAGCGTAGCGCGACTGCGCCGGGTCGGCGATCCAGCGGAAGACGATATCATTGGCGCAGTCGACCAGCGCGCCCTCGATGTCACGTTTTGCATAGGCATCATACAGGTTCCTGACGACGTCCGCGCCACGCATGATCAGTTTCCTCCCTCGGTTTGCGAGACCTCAGAATGCGCCTTTTTCGACTTTTGCGAAAGCATGACGAGCAGTCCTGATGGAGGGCCGGCCTGTCGGCCAAACCTCAACCACCTGGTTCGGCCACCGAGCGGAAGAATTCCTCGGGGTCTTCGACTTCGGTCAGCTTCCGCTTGTCGATCAGCCAGAAGCGGTTGCCGATGGCGCGGATGAAGGAGCGGTCGTGCGAGGCGAGCACGCAGCTCGCCTGGTGCTTGAGCAGTTCCTCCTCCAGCGCTTCCTGGCCGTCGATATCGAGATGGTTGGTCGGCTCGTCCAGCAGGTAGAAATTGGGATTGGCGAGCCTGAGCGCCAGCATCATCAGCCGCGCCTTCTGGCCGCCCGACAGCACGCCGATCTTCTTCTCCTGCATCTCGATGACCACGCCGGCGCCGGCAAGCAGCGAGCGGGCGCGCTGCTCGCCGACATCGTAGCGGCGCGAGACCATGGCCAGCGGCGTGTCGTCGCCGCTGATGCCGGCCAGCGCCTGGTCGCTGTAGCCAAGTACGGTCGACGGCGTCACTTTCACACCGGGCGCCGAGTCCGGCTCGGCGATTGCGTTGCGGATCAGATTGACGAAACGCGACTTGCCGACGCCGTTGCGGCCGAGCAACACGATGCGGTCGCCCTGGCAGATGTGGCGCTTGCCCGTCCTGAACAGCAGCGTGCCGTCGGGCGTTTCCACGGCTGCGTCGTCAAGCGTGATCAGCACCTTGGCATGCGTGCCGCGGTTCGCCAGCCTGATCGCTCCGGCCGAGCGCTCGCGATGCGCCTGCACGGCCGCGTCTTCCAGCTTCTCCGCCCGTTCTCTCAACTGCTTGGTCTTCACCGTCAAAAGGTCACTGCCGGAATTGATGCCGATGTTGTTGAGCTTGGCCGCCTGTTTGCGCAGTTGCTGCGCCACCTTCATGTCGCGCTCGAATCTGCGGGCCATCGAGGCATCAAGTTCGTCCAGCGCCTGCCTTGCACGCGAATAGGGCAGCGCAAACACCGGCGATTCCTCCGGCCGCAGGAACAGCGTACGGTTGGTGGTGGCGTCGAGAAAGGCGCGGTCATGGCTGGCGATCACCACCGGCACCTCACGCGGCAGCGCGTTCAGCCAGGTCTCGAGCTGGCTGATCTTGGCGAGGTCGAGATGGTTGGTCGGCTCGTCGAGCAAAAGCACATCGGGATCGGTGACCCAGACGCGGGCGATCAGCGCCAGCCGCTGCCAGCCGCCGCTCAGCGCCTGCATGGGGCGCTCGCGCATCGGCTCGGGCACGTCGAGCGAATCCAGCACCACGTCGACCCGCCACATCTCGCTGTCGACCTGCTCTGGTGGCAAGGCATCGGCCACCACCTGATGGAAGGTGCGACCGAGAAGGGCAGGGGGAACCGACTGCTCCACATGGCCGACGCGCAGGCCGCGCGTGCGGCTGATATCGCCGGAACTCGGCTCCATCCCGCCGGTCAGGCATTTGAGCAAGGTCGACTTGCCACGGCCATTGGCGGCTACAATGCCGAGCCGGTCGCCGGTGCCGATGGTGAGATCGAGATTGGAAAACAACGGCGCACTCATGGTGACGCCGAGGGATTTGAGGCTGATCAGGGCCATTTGATTTCTCTGGTCTAGCCGGAGACAACTCCGGGTGCACTTTGACGGTGCGCGTGCCGGCCACCAGGCTCAGTGTTGCGCACCACGAAGGGCAGACCAAAAATCGAAGCGGGAAAAACCCGTGATGTCCCTGGTCAGCCCTGCAAGCAAGCTCGCAGGGCAGAAATCGGGCCACGCTGACGATGGTGATCGATAAACACGCAGCCCTCCTTTCAAAATAAGACGTTGAGTGTGGGGAGCGATTACACCAAAGGCCGGGGTGGAGGCAAGGGGCTGGGAAGTGCGGGGCGGCGAGACTGCTGATCTCCCCCCTTGTGGGGGAGATGCCCGGTTCACCCTCCGAAGCTGCAGCGCAGCGAAGGACGGGCAGGACAGAGGGGGGCGCTGTCCCGCGGGCGTTTTGAATGAATTACTTCCCCGGCCTGCCGGTCTTGCCCGGTCGGCGCTTTTCGCGACGGGCGTCGCCTGGTTCTTCGTAGGAACCAATACCGGCGCGCTGGCGAACGGTTGGCTTGGCGGAATCGCTGCGATCCTTCGCGCCCCCCTCTGTCCTGCCCGTCCTTCGCTGCGCTGCAGCTTCGGAGGGTGAACCGAGCATCTCCCCCACTCGGGGGGAGATTGGCTGGGGCTTGGCCGGCACTTTTCCTTCGACCGGTTTTTCCGTCCGGCGCACCGTCATCTCGTCGAGCGAATTCTTCTTGAACAGCGGTTTTGCGGGCTCGCCCGGAATGCCGAAATCGGAGCCGTGCGCCTCTTGCGCCGACTGTTTCTTGAACAGCGAGCGGGACACCGCGCCCGACGGCGTCGGCATGTCGGTACCAGGCCCCATATCGTCCAGCGACGGCTTGGCGAACAGCGGCTTCTTCACCGGCACGGTGCCGTCGGCGCCCATTTCGTCGAGCGCCGGCTTGCGGAACAGGTTGGACCGGGCAGCCCTGGCCGCCTCTTCGGCGACGCGTGCCGCGTCGAGCTTGCGGAAACGCTCCTGTTCCTCTGCCGTACGATGTTTGGCCACGCCCTTGTTGTGCTTGCCCTTCTCGCGGCCCGAGACCGGGCTTTCCATATCGGCATATTTCGCCAGCGGGTCTTCGGAGATCGACAATTCCATCTCGCGCAGCCGCTTGATCTCGTCGCGGATGCGGGCGGCCTTCTCGAAGTCGAGATTGGCGGCGGCGTCGCGCATCTGTTTTTCCATGGCGTCGAGATGGGCTTTCAGATTGTTGCCCATCATGGCGCCAGCGCTGTCGGTGAACTGCGAGATGTCGGCGCGGACGTGGTCCTTCTCGTAGACCGAATCCAAGATATCGGAGATGCGCGACTTCACCGATTCCGGGGTGATGCCGTTGGCAGCGTTCCACTCCATCTGCTTTTCGCGGCGGCGGTTGGTCTCGGCCATCGCCCGTTCCATCGAGCCGGTGATCTGGTCGGCATAGAGAATAACCTTGCCGTCGACGTTGCGGGCGGCGCGGCCGATGGTCTGGATCAGCGACGTTTCGGAGCGCAGGAAGCCCTCCTTGTCGGCATCGAGAATGGCGACGAAGCCGCATTCGGGAATGTCGAGACCTTCACGCAACAGGTTGATGCCGACCAGCACGTCGAAGGCGCCGAGGCGCAAATCCCTAAGGATCTCGATGCGCTCTAGCGTGTCGATGTCGGAGTGCATGTAGCGCACGCGGATGCCTTGCTCATGCAGATATTCGGTCAGATCCTCGGCCATGCGCTTGGTCAGGACAGTGACCAGCGTGCGGTAGCCGGCGGCGGTGGTGTCGCGGATCTCGCCGACGACATCGTCGACCTGGCTCTTGGCCGGACGCACCTCGACCGGCGGGTCGATCAGGCCCGTCGGGCGGATGACCTGCTCGGCAAAGACGCCGCCGGCCTGTTCCATCTCCCAACTGCCGGGCGTCGCCGAAACGGCGACCGAGAGCGGGCGCATGGCGTCCCATTCCTCGAAGCGCAACGGACGGTTGTCCATGCAGGAGGGCAGGCGGAAGCCGTATTCCGCCAGCGTCGCCTTGCGCCTGAAGTCGCCGCGGTACATTCCGCCGATCTGCGGCACGGTGACGTGGCTTTCGTCGACGAAAACCAGCGCGTTGTCGGGAATGTATTCGAACAAGGTCGGCGGCGGATCGCCCGGCTGGCGCCCGGTGAGATAGCGCGAATAGTTCTCGATGCCGGCGCAGGAGCCGGTCGCTTCCAGCATTTCGAGATCGAAGCGGGTGCGCTGCTCCAGCCGCTGCGCCTCCAGCAGGCGGCCAGCCTTTTCAAGCTCTTGCAGGCGCTGCTTGAGTTCTTCCTTGATCGACTTGATGGCTTGATTCAAGGTCGGGCGCGGCGTCACATAGTGCGAGTTGGCGTAGATCTTGACGCTTTTCAGCTCGCCGGTCTTCTGGCCGGTCAGCGGATCGAATTCGGTGATCGCCTCGATCTCGTCACCGAACATCGAGATGCGCCATGCACGGTCCTCAAGGTGGGCCGGGAAGATTTCGATCGTGTCGCCGCGGACGCGGAACGAGCCGCGGACGAAATTGATGTCCTGGCGCTTGTATTGCTGTGCGACGAGGTCGGCGAGCAAAGCGCGCTGGTCGAGCCGGTCGCCGATCTGCATCTGGAAGGTCATCGCCGTATAGGTCTCGACCGAGCCGATACCGTAGATGCAGGACACCGAGGCGACGATGATGACGTCGTCGCGCTCGAGCAGCGAGCGCGTCGCCGAATGGCGCATGCGGTCGATCTGCTCGTTGATCGAGGATTCCTTCTCGATGAAGGTGTCGGTGCGCGGGACGTAGGCTTCCGGCTGGTAGTAGTCGTAATAGGAGACGAAATACTCCACCGCGTTGTCGGGGAAGAATTTCTTGAACTCGGAATAGAGCTGCGCGGCCAGAGTCTTGTTGGGCGCCAGGATCAGAGCAGGGCGCTGCGTCTCCTCGATCACCTTGGCCATGGTGAAGGTTTTGCCGGAGCCGGTGACGCCGAGCAGCACCTGGGTGCGGTCATTGTTGTCGACGCCCTCGACGAGATCCTTGATGGCGGTCGGCTGGTCGCCGGCCGGCTCGAAATCCGACACCATCTTGATGGCGATGCCGCCTTCGGATTTTTCCGGGCGGGCAGGGCGGTGCGGTGTCCACAGCACGCCGTCCTTGTGCAGCGGATTGCCGGATTCGATCAACGCCGACAGCGCCGCGACCGTGGCGGTGACGCTGCCCGAGGCCATCGTCTCGGCATCTTCCAGCGAGATGTCCAGGCCGGCGACCGGGTTGAGGCCGGCTGCCGTGCGTTCCCGGGCCGTGGCCGCACCGCCCATTGAGGTGCCGCGCGAACTGCGGCCGGGCGCGGCGGAACGCTCCGGGATCTTTTTCGCCGCCTTTGGCGATTTGCCGCCGCCATCCTTGCCGGAGAGGCGGCCTTCCTTCTCGGCCTCCTGCTCGATCTGCTCAGCCCAGTCCGCAATCGAGCCGGTCAGCGGCGTGCCGGTGAAGTCGGCTTGCGGCGCCTCGGCGAAGCCGCCCTTGTGCAGAGGCTCCGAGGCATCGAGGAAATCGGTCAGCGGGCTGCGCCGCTTGGGCGAAGCGCTGTTGTCACCCGCCGTCGAGGGCGTCTTTTCATCAGGGAGTTTGGCCATGCCCCAAATATGGGCAGAGTCCGCCAAAATGGAAAGGGTGCAGTGGCGAGGGGCGTGGTGCCAACCGAAGCTGCTGACACAAGGGTGTCAGGAGCAGTGGCGCGAGTGCTTGGCGATTGTCCTCAGTTGAACCACAACGCAAAGGTCAAAAACCCGGCGCCGCCGAACTGGCGCTGGATCTGGTCGAATTCGTCGCTGGTCAGGATCTTGCCGCTCTCGAGATAGGGCGCGATCGCCGGGCCGGTGATCGACAGTACCAGGTCGAACGGTTTGGGTTCTTCGAAGAAGCGCTTCATGTTGATGCCCTTGTCGGCGATGCGGAAATGCGGCAGCAGCACGCGGCCTTCGAGCAGATCCTCGGCCATGGTCAAGGCGGCGAGCCAGGCCTGCACCTGCTCCTCGCCGACCTCGAGGCCGGTCAGCGGGTTGGCGCCCTTCTGCTGCGGGCCAGGCAGCCATTCGCGGTCATTGTCGGTCTCAGTGCGGATCGCCTTCCAGTCCTCGCGCGACAGCCGGATCATTTCCAGAAGGTGGCGGCGCGCCGCCTGCCGGCGTTCCGGCTCGACCACCGGCCAGTTGACGAGATGCACCAGCGAGATGAAGTCGGCAATGCGCCATTCGGAGGCCAGCATGCCGCCGCTGGTGCCGCCGTCCAGCGGCACGAGAATGTCCTGCAGTGGCAGTTTGGCGTGCGGGAACAGCATGTGGAACGAGCCGTCGAACATGTTCCTGAAATCATGCGCCAGCCAGAAATCGGCTTGAGCCATGAGGAATTCGGCATAGCCCTGCAGCCAGAAACCGTCGGCGCGATCGAAGCGGAAGGTGAGCGACGGTTTGGTATCGTCCGGGGCGATGCCGCCGCGCGCCAGCGACGCCATGATGGCGGCCATGCTTTCGTCGGGCGCGATGGCGCCGTCCTCGTTGAGGTCGATGCCGACATGGGTGAGGTCGATGACCATGCCGATATCGGCGTCCGCCGGCACCGAGCCCAGCGTGGCGGCGGACTTTTCCAGCCGGTCGCGGAAGGCGACCAGGATGGCGCGGAACTGCTCATAGCTCAGCGGTTCGGGATTGGGATTGTCGGGAACCGGCAGCCGCATCAGCGGCAGCATGAAGGATTGCGGGCTGTCGAAGCCGTGGCGGTGCAGGCCGCCGGCGAGGATTTCCAGCGCGGTGAAGAATTCGCCGGCGCCGGCGGCGTAGGCCGACGCCGGATCGCCTGGTGCCGCAGCCTCAAGCGTGGTCAGCGCGGTGTTGCGGTCGGCCACGGTCTTGGCTTCGAACAAGGCGGTTGCCGCTTCGGGCGCCGCGGCCGACGCCGAAGATAGTGGCAGTAGCAAAATCAGGGCGGATGCCAACAGGCTTGCTACGCGTGTCATCTCATTCCTCCACTATGCGACTGCGCGGACATTACACGCATTTGGCGCCATGTCTGCCGGCGGCAGTGTTTCAAGGACTGACGGTCGACACTTCCCGGGCAGACCGTCTACACAAGGCAAACGATTGGGCGTCGCGTGTCAAATTATCCGCTTTCCTACAAACTGTCATGGCTGCCGCGCTTCCTGAAGCCGTCGCTCGGCGGCGATGTCAGGGATTTTGCGCCGATCGCCGCGACAACCATCATCGATCCGCCGCCGGCGCAGAGAGTGCGGCTGGCTTTCGTCGGCGACATTTCGGCGGTGGCCAACCGCAGCGCGCCGGAGTGCGATCCGATGATCGCAAAGCTGCTGGGCTCGGCCGATCTGGTGATCGGCAATTGCGAAAGTCCGGTCGTTGAGCGGCCGAGCGTGGCACTCGGCACGCGGCTCGGCACGCACCATGCGATGAGCGAACGGTTTCTCGCCGACGCACTTACCGCCGTCGGTATCGCGCGCGAAAAACTGGTGCTGTCCCTGGCCAACAACCATGTGCTGGACCAGGGCGTCGCCGGTTTCGACGAGACCGTTGCAGCGCTGAAGCGGCTCGGCATCCGCACCATCGGCACCGCAAAAAAGGGACCGGTCGAGCAGGTCAAGGCCGGGCCACTGACGATCGGCTTTGCCGCCTTCACACTGTGGCGCAATGCCGACGCTGTGCCATTCACCGATCTTGTATCGATGCAGAGCGATCCGACGGCATGGCGCAGAGGCGCGGCCGACAAGAACATCGATCTGCGCTGCGCCATTCCGCATTGGGACTGGGAGTTCCGGCATTTTCCGCACCCGCAGACGCAGGCGCTGGCCAGGCAGCTTGCCTCGCACGGCGTCGGGCTGATTGCCGGGCATCATGCCCATGTCGTGCAGCCGGTGCAGTGGGTCGGCAAGACGCTTGTCGCCTATGGGCTCGGCGACTTCCTCGGTACCGCTTTGGCGCGCCAGCCATGGCCCGGCCGCATCGGCGGCATTTTCGTCGTCGATGTCAGCGCCGATCTCGGCAAGCGCGGCACCATCGCTGGTTACCGGATGTATCCCTTCATGCGATTGGGCGCCGGCGGGCATGAGCGGCTGGTTCCAGTCGAGGCGCTGGCGGGGCGGATGAAGGGCAAGGTCGAGGTGCGGCTGAAGGCTATCTTCGGCGATTGAGGACTTTCCCGCAAAAACGGCTATCATGGGCTAGTTCAGGCTTGCGAGCGGGCGATGGAAACGGCGGATTTCATGCCTGATGAAACGGTCATCGCCGGCATCAGGAAGAACATCGAAACCTATGAGGCCGGACGCGCCTCGGCCTATCGCCAGGTGCGCTGGCGGGTGCCGGTCTTTCTGGGGCTGCTGCTGGTCTTTGTTGCGCTGGTCGCCTGGCTGTTCAACAAGGTCGCCGACTTGAACGAGCAGTGGTTCTCGACGCCGCATGTGTTCCTTTATGTTGGCTGCTTCTTCGCAGCGTTGCTGCTCTATTTCCTGGCGATGAGGCCGGCGGCGCGGCTGCAGCAATCGTTCCGCGACACGCTGCTGCCGATCATCTTCGGCTTCATCAGGGATGTGCGCTATCAGCATAGCGTGACGCCGAATTCCTTCGACCGGCTGCCGCGCGCCGTGGTCGGCGCCTTCAACCGGCAAAGCTTCGACGACATCGTTTCAGGCCGCTACGAGGAGTTTCCGTTCGAGCTTTACGAGGCGGAGTTGCGCCAAGGCTCGGGCAAAGGCTCGTCGACGGTCTTCAAGGGCGTCATCGTCGCCTTCGAGACGATCGCGCCATTCCCTGGCATATTGGTGGCGACGCGGCGCAGCAATGCGGTCGTCGGTTTCTTCCGCGGCATCTTCGCCGGCAAGATGCAGGAGCTGTCGAGCGGTGATCCCCTGCTCGATGGCGACTATGAATTCCGCACCGACAATGTCGCCGCCGCCCAACCGCTGGTGGCTGGCCGGCTGGCAAAGGCGCTGAAATGGCTGCATGAGACGTGGCGCGATGATCCGGCGCGGGTCGCGCTCAACGGCAGCGACGGTTTCCTGCTTTTGCCGCAGCCGAAGAATTTTTTCGAATTGCCCGCTATTTCCGTGCCGCTCGACTACACCAGCCATATTGCGCCGATGATCGCCGATATGGGCGCGATCCTGGCGACGGCGGCGCTGGTGCGCAAGATCGGCGCGACGGATGGCGAGGTTCAGCCCAGCTGACGCGGATCAGCAGTCGAAGCCGTGAGATAGCCCGAACGGCGCGCCGCTCACAGCCCGCTCGGTACGAGCCCTGCCAGCCAGTTCGCTGACCGCTTGGCCATACCGACCGTTGCTGACGCGGCGCGACCGAGGTCGGTCTTGACCAACGCATAGCCGTTCCTGGTGCGGTAGAGCACGCCGGTTCCGCCATCGACCACTTGCTCGTAGGCGACGGGCCGGGCTGCTGCTGCTTCCATGGCCGTCGTCGGCGAGCCGACGGGAACGCTCGGCCGACGGCTCAGTTCCGGCGGCAATGGGCTTTCGGATTGAACACGCCGGCTGGCCGGCTTCAGTTCCGGGCGGGATGCGGTCGCCGCCAGTTGCGAAGAGGATGCCGACCCCTTGGTGCGGCAGATGCCGGAAACCAGCGGATAGTCGAAGTTCTTCTGGTGCAGCATCTGGCTTTTCATCGCCGCTTCGCAGTCAGCGATGGTCGCCCACTTTGCCGGCGTCTCGCCGATATATTCGCAAAGCTTGGCGTCGCAGTCGCAGCCGACGATGGTCATGGCGACAAGGGCGGTCTTGATCACGGTCTTGTCCTCGGATTGCCCCCCGGCAGCCATCCCTTCCATCGCGCGCGAACAAGGCGGGATTTTGGCCGCGCGCGCAATGAGCCCAGGCGATGCGTTTTCGGGAGCGGCTCACTATAGGTGGATTTCGAAACGCCCGGACGCAGATGGGGTTGCGGCCATGGCGCGTTTGCGGAAAGAAGCGCAAAATAAACATTGCCTTCTATCGCCACGACAACTGTTTCCTGGAGCGGTTTTCTATTACGATACTGACGGGGCGATACAACAAATATCGGAGGGGTTACCATGGGAAGAATTGTCCGGTCCGCGGTGGTGTCGAAAGGTAGACCGGGGCTTGAGGCCGTTGCAGGCGCTGAAGACGGCGAAGGCGGGCAGAACGGTCAGGGCGAAACGGACTCGAAAGGCGGCGACGGCTATCTCGACCGGGTGGCGAAATATGTGCCCGCCGAAGTCGTGGCGTTCTTCATCTTCGTCAATTCCATCCTCGACAACGCGGCCGAGGAGCCGGTGGCCAAGGCTTTGGCAACGGCGCTGGATGAGAAATCCACCGATGTTCCCGGCGCTGTGCGGGCCGCTATAGACACGGTCAAAATGGCCGGCTTCAGCATCTGGACCATTTCATGGATCGTGTTGATTATCGCGCTGGCAATGACGCCGATCTATCTTAAATCGGTGAGCGATGCCGCCGACAATGCGGAGGCTCCCGGCGCCAACATCGTCATGTCGATGCTCGCCTTCCCGTTCTGGGCTTACGCCGTCGATGCTCTCGCCTTCAGGCCATGGCATGACGGGGCGCTGGCCAGCATCATGCTGGCCACCTTCACGATCATCAGCGGCGCCATACGGCCGGAATATATAAACGCTGGTCTCAATTTGATCCCGGGCATCGGGCCAAAGAAGTAGGCCGGCGCGGGGGCCGGCCTCGTCGCAGGACGGTCGTCGCGGCTTCAGTAATCGTAGACATGTTCCAGCCTGGCGCCGGCGCTCAGCAGCGCCGGCAGCACAAGGTGCAGCTTGCGCACGGCGACGATCAGCCCGGTGCGACGGGTTGCCGGATCGACTGGGATCGGCTGGTTGAACAGCACGCGGACGCCTTCGGGCGGCGCAAGCTCGGCCGCCGACAGCATCGTGATCATGATTTGGTCATTGCCGCCGATCTCGACAAAGGACACGCCTTTATCGATCAGCCGGGGGATCATGTCGGTGAACGGCTGACCGCGCCTGGTGATGAAGATGGTGCCGTCGGCGGCGAAATCGCGTTCCAGCAAAGTGTCGGCTTCCTCGCGCGTCGCTTCGCCGACCGGACCCTTGGCCCAGACATGGATGTCGAGCGCAGTGGGGTCGGAGGGCACGCTGAGTGCGCTGACCAGCCAGGCGGAGCCCTGCTTGACCGTGTCGGCGAAGCCGAAGGCGAGCTTGCGCTCCCCGCTGCGCACCGCCCCGTCGCCGGGTGCGGGCTGCACGGCAAACAGTTCGGCACGCTTTTCGGCGTAAGGGAACTGGTACCATGATGACCGACCGAGAAAGCCGGCATAGTCGGCCGCCGCTTTGGCCTGGTAGATGTCGGTGGCGGTGCGCTTGCCGGCAGCGGCCTCGGTGACGCGGCCGACCGTGTTCTCATAGGCCCACTGCAGTACGTAGCCGAGCGTGTAGCCGGTGCCGATGACGACCGGCATCTGCTGGTCGTCATAGTTGAATTTCTCAATGGGGCTGGCGCGTAGGATCGCGGCGTAGTCCTGCCAGAAGCTGCCGATATAGGACCAGTATGGGAAGCCGCTCGGCTGGTCCTTTGCGACAAAGCCGGCATAGTCGCGCGCGGCATGGACGGTCGCCCATTCGGGATAGGCGAGAAAGGTTGATGCTTGCGGACGCTGGTAGCCCGCAATCTCGGCGCGGACCTTGTCGGCCAGCGCCTTGGGCGGAGCGCTGCCGGCCACACCGGTCAGCGGTTCCGGCGACGACCTGGTCAGGAAACCGTAGGCGAGGCCGGCGATCGGGACCAACACGACGATGGCGACCAGCCAGAGGAGGGTCTTGACGATGCGCTTCAGCCAGCGGAGCAGGATCATGGCCGGTCAGGCCGTGGCAGGACAGCAGCATCGATGCGGAATGCAGGTGGCGGCCGGCTTCCGGATCAGCGTCATGAAGTATCCCCTTCAAGCGACACTGGACGTTAGCCGATTTTACCGGAAGTTGCAGCCCCACCTGCAACCGGGTTGCAGCTCCAGCTAGAAAGGTATGTGGGAGGCCCGAAAGACAGTCGGCGCCGGGATTTCTCCCAGCGCCTCCCTGTCAGATCAGGACACGGTCGGGCAGCAACTTCCCTAGAGATGTCGCGCCATGCCGGCCTTGATTTTGACGGCCCTGCCAGTCACCACCCGAGGGTGATGCCCGTTCCAGGCCACGCCGTTCTCCACTCTTGCGAGCTTTGCTCAGCGTGCCATCGAAGGTTTTTGCCGTCCTTCATGGCAGCATCGGTCCGCCGTTGGCGTTCGCACGCTTTCCGCGGCCCCGTAGGTCTCGGCATCCGTCCCTCGAACAGGCAAGCCTGCTCTCGCTTCGGGCCGTACGGGCCTCAGGAAATCCGCCTTTTCGCTTTGCCTTTCGGCGTGGCGATCGGTAGCCGCCTGAGATGGGTTTAACGTACGCCGGGTAAGGGTTTTGGGGAATGGGCGCGACCCTGTGGATAACGGGATTATCGGGGATGGTTTGCCACGAACCTCGGAATTTTTGCGGCTGCTGCTTTAGACAGCCTTCCCGCTTTTTGGCACTCCAATCGGCAGCGCCCCTTGCTCCGGCGGTCGGCACGGGTTTCAATGCCGGCAAAGGACTCTGCGGCCTCCACGTCGGGCCGTCCTTTTGGGGAGGCGTCGTTGAAAGTCGGGGTGGTACTCAATCCGATTGCCGGTGGCGGCCGGCTGAAACGGCATTGGCCGGAGATCGCCGCTTCGCTGAACAAGCATTTCGGCGACTTCGAGTTGCGCGAGACGCAGGCTGAGGGCGACGCCGAAAGGCTGGCGCTCGACCTCGCGGCCAGCGGCTTCGACTTGGTGATCGCAGCCGGCGGCGACGGCACCGCCAGCGAGGTGGCGGACGGGTTGTTGCAGGCATTCGACGAGAGTGGCCGCACAACCGAGCTTGGCTTGCTGCCTTGCGGCACCGGGATCGACTTCGCCCGCGGGCTCGGCCTGCCGAAAGAGGTGGATGCCGTGCTGAAACGGATCGCCGAGGCCAAGGCGCGCAAGGTCGATGCCGGGCGCATCTGTTATATCGATGATCACGGCGCGCTGGCGAGCCGCCATTTCATCAACATCGCCAGCCTCGGCCTGTCGGGCGCCACTGACCGCGCGGTCAATGCCGACAAGCGCAAAGGCAAGATGTCGGCCAAGGCGCTGTTCCTGTGGCGCACTGTGGTTGAGTTCATCCGCTACCGTTTCCAGGACGTCCGGATCACCGTCGATGATGGCGCGCCGGTTGAGGCGCACATGGCGCTGGTGGCGGTGGCCAACGGGAGATTCTTCGGCGGCGGCATGATGATCGCACCGGATGCCGAGCTCGCCGACGGCCAGTTCGACATCGTCGTCCTGCGGGCGGCCGGCAAGCTGAAGCTGATCTGGGACATCCGGCTGCTCTATGGCGGACGGCACCGCAACCATCCGGCCATCACGATCCTGCGAGGCCGGAAAGTGGTGGTCGAACCGCTCGGCGATGTCGAGAAAAATGGCGCGCTTGTCGACATAGATGGCGAGTCGCCGGGGCGTATTCCCGCGACCTTCGAGATTTTGCCCGGAGCGCTGACGCTGAGATATTGAATCAAGTGCCTTAGGCGCTGATTCTGAAGGCCAGACTAAGCCACTGAAGACATTGGCTAAATACTTTGCCGGCTAGGTCTCAAGTTTGGCCGGGAAGCCGGGCGCGCGCAAGTCGGTATCGACGGCATCCTCGAGCAATTTGACGATTTGGGTCGACCAGGCGTTGCCCCCATATTCCTGTTTGCCCATCAGGAAAATCTCATTCACAAGCGGCGCCAGTTGGAGTGGCAGTCTGAATTCCCTGCCCATGGCGAGCGCAAAGCCGAGGTCCTTCAGCGCCAGGTCCATGGTGAAGCCGATGTCGTAGGAGCCGTTCAGGATCAGCTGGCTTTCGGTCTCATGAACGAAGCTGTTGCCCGAGGAGGCCACGATGGCGTGGTAGGATTGGGCGAGGTCGAGCCCACCCTGCTTGGCCAGCATCAGCGCCTCGCCGGCGGCGACGAGATGGATGAAGGCCAGCATATTGGTGATGACCTTGATCACCGCCGCCGAGCCAACCGGCCCCATCAGGAACGATTTCGCGCACATTGCTTCGATTGCTGGACGGTGCCGTTCATAGAGGGCAGCATCGCCGCCGACCAGCGCGGTGATCTTGCCGACCGCCGCGAGGTGCACGCCGCCGGTGACCGGGCATTCCAGCGTCTCGACGCCCTTGGCCGAGGCGAGGGCTGCCAGGCGCAGAATCTCATCGCGGCCATTGGTCGACATCTCGATCCAGGTGCCACCCTTGGGCAGGCCTTCGAGCAATCCGTCTGAACCTGCGAGCACCATCTCGCTGACCTTTGGCGAAGGCAGGCAAGTGATGGCGTTGCCGGCCTGCGCCGCCGCTTCGGCAGGGCTAGCTGCTGCTGTCGCGCCGAGCGCAACCAACCGCTCAACAGCCGTGGGGTCGCGGTCGAAGACGGTGACGGCAAAACCGTTGCGCAGCAGGCTGGCGGCAAGGTTGCCGCCGAGATGGCCAAGGCCGATGAAGGCGTAGCGTTCGCTCACGGCATCAGCGGCGTCTGCATCATCTGCAAATGCAAATCCTTGCCGGTGTAGGGATGCGCATCGCAGACGGCTTCGTTGAGTTCGACGCCGAGGCCGGGCTCGTTCGAGGGGATGACATTGCCGTCCTGCCACTCGATCTTCTTTTTCAACAGCGTGGCGTGGAACCCGTCCCACTGCTTCAGTGATTCCAGGATGAGGAAGTTGGGCAGCGTCACCGCCAGCTGGATGTTGGCGGCGCCGACGATTGGCCCGCAATAGCAGTGTGGCGCGACCTGGATGTGGTAGGCCTCGGCCATGGCGGCGATCTTCTTGGTTTCGAGAATGCCGCCGGAACGGCCGAGGTCCGGCTGCAGGATGGTCGCGGCGCGGTTCTCGATGACGCGGGCGAATTCGAATTTCGTCGTCAGCCTTTCGCCGGTGGCGATCGGGATCGACGTGCCGCGGGCAACCTGTGCCATCACTTCGGGCATATCGGGCGGAACCGGCTCCTCGAACCACAGCGGATCGTAAGGTTCGATGGCGCGCGCCATGCGCAGCGCGCCCGATGCAGTGAACTGACCGTGCGTGCCGAACAATATGTCGGCGCGGGTACCGACGGCTTCGCGGATTGCCTTGATCATGCGGGTGGAGACATCGATGTCGACGAGACGCGGCTGGTGGCCGTCAAAGGCGGTGTAGGGACCGGCCGGATCGAGCTTGACGGCAGTAAACCCCTGCTCGACATATTCGAGCGCGCAGGCTGCCGCCAATTCGGGATCGTTGTAGACATTCCTGCCGTCCGGCGCGTCCTCGGAATGGACACTGCCGGTGTGCGGATAGAGATAGGTGTAGGAGCGAAGCGTCTCGTGCACCTGGCCGCCGAGCAATTTGTAGACCGGCTTGTCGGCTTCCTTGCCGATAATGTCCCAGCAGGCCATTTCGAGTGCGGAAAAACAGCCCATGCCGGAAACATCCGGGCGCTGGGTGAAGCCGGAGGAATAGGCGCGGCGGAAGAAATTCTCGATGTCGTGCGGGTCGCGCCCGACGAGATAGCGCTCGGCCATGTCCTCGACCATTTTCGCGGTCGTGTGGGCCGAGAAGGTGGCGTTGTAGGCCTCGCCATAGCCGACGACACCGCCATCGGTGGTCAGCTTGACGAAGATGAAATACTTGCCGCCGATGCCTGGTGGCGGATTGCCGACAACCCAGGTCTTGACGTCGGTGATCTTCATTTTTGGTCCTCCAGAACCAGGTCGGCGCCCTTCCATCCGGTCATGATAGCGGCGGCGTTGGTGTTGCCGGTGATGTTGGCGGGAAAGATCGAGGCGTCGATGACGCGCAGGCCGTCGAGCCCATGCACTTTCAGGCGCGGATCGACGACCGCCTGCCCGGCATCGGGACCCATCCGGCAGGTCGAGACCGGGTGATAGACGGTGCCCGAGCGTTTCCTGAAATCCGTGATCAGGTCGGCGTCCGACTGGATCGACGGCCCGGGCAGGACTTCTTCGGCGATGATTTCGGCCATGGCCGGCATCGAGGCGATCTTGCGCACGAATTTAACCGCCGCCAGCATCTCGTCGACATCGGCATTGGCGGAATAGGCATTGGCGACGATCTTGGGGTAGTCGCGCGGATTGCTGGAGCGGATCATGATCTCGCCGCGGCTCGACGGGCGACAGTTGGACAGGCCGATGGAAAAGCCCGGCCATGGGTCCGGCGTCAGGATCGGCCGCTCGCCGCTCTTTGGAATAACGGTGGAGAAGGCCTGGAAATAAAGCTGCATGTTGGGGCGCGAGAGCGCCGGGTCGGTGCGGAAGAAGCCGCCGCCATGGTTCATCGACAGCGACAGCGGGCCGGAACGGGTGAGGATGTATTGCATGCCGACCAGCAGCTTGCCCCACCATGGACGCAGGATCTGGTTCAACGTCGGCACCTTGCCCTTGAAGGTGTAGTTGATGCCGACATGGTCCTGCAGATGCGCGCCGACATTGTCGTTGGCATGCACGACCCGAATGCCGAGGCCGCCGAGCAAAGCGGCGGGGCCGACGCCGGACAACTGCAGCAGCTGTGGCGAGTTGATCGAGCCGGCGGAGAGGATGACCTCGCGACCGGCGCGGGCGGTCTTGGTCTCGCCGTTCTGCTGGTACTCGATGCCGACGGCGCGCTTGCCTTCGAACAGAATTTTGCTCGCCAGCGCATGGGTTTCGACGCGCACATTCGCGCGCTTCATCGCCGGGCGCAGGAAGGCGCGCGCGGCTGACATGCGGCGGCCATTCTTGGTCGAGATCTGGTAGACGCCGACGCCTTCCTGGGCAGCGCCATTGAAGTCGGGGTTTAGCGGCAGGCCGGCCTGCTGGCCGGCAGCGAGGTAGCGTTTGGTCAGTGGATGGACGGCGTTCGTCGTGTCGGTGATGTGCAGCGGGCCGCCGGTGCCGCGCCATGCATCGGCGCCGGCCTCATTGTCCTCGAGCGCCTTGAAGCCCGGCAGCAGATCGTCATAGCCCCAGCCGGGATTGCCGGCATCGCGCCAGTCGTCAAAGTCCTCGCGCGCACCCCTGATCCAGACCATGGCGTTGATCGAACTGGATCCGCCGAGCAGCTTGCCGCGCGGCCAGTGGTCGACATTGCCGCCGAGACCGGGATCCGGCTCGGGCTTGTAGTTCCAGTTGACCGCCGGGTCGAAGAAGGTCTTGCCATAGCCGAGCGGCATCTGAACGTAAAAGCGGCGGTCAGTGCCGCCGGCCTCCAGCACCAGCACGGAGTAGCGACCGGAAGCCGACAGTTTATCGGCGAGAACCGAGCCGGCCGAGCCGGAGCCGACGATGATGAAGTCATAGGTCTGCATGTGAATATGGACGGCTCCGGAAAACTGGCCGCAGCCTAGACGCGGCAGGCTCGCCCCGTCGCCGCGCCTTCCGGCATGCGTTGTGAAAAATGCGACCGCGAGACGCCTGGTTCGGAAATGCCAACAGGGAAACGACATTGCGCCACCAGCCTCGCACATCGCGTTGACCTCCCGGCGCCGTGACGCTACGGGATCGAGGGCAATCTTTTCAGGGGATTTGGCGCATGGTGCATTACGCGGACGGACAGCCGATCGGCGATCTGACCTTGCGCACTTTGGCCATGCCGGCCGATGCCAATGCGGCCGGCGACATCTTTGGTGGCTGGGTGATGGCGCAGATGGACCTTGCCTGCGGCATCCGTGCCGCCGAGCGCGCCAAGGGCCGCGTGGTGACGGCGGCGGTCAAGGAGATGTCCTTCGCCAAGGCGATGAAGATCGGCGACACGCTGTGCATCTACACCCATGTCGAGCGTGTCGGCCGCACCTCGATGACGCTCAAGGTCGAGGCCTGGGCACAACGCTACCTCTCCGACCTGATGGAGAAGGTCACCCATGCCGATTTTGTCATGGTGGCGCTGGATAGCGACGGCAAGCCGAAGCCGATTCCAGCGGAAAGCTGACGCAGTCGATTCTTCCAAGCTCGCGCTTATGTAACATCCCCCACGAGGGCGATGCGCTGCGCGACATCCAATGGTTGCCTTCTCATCCGATTCTGCGGATGGCGGAGGGAAGACAATGCGTCAACACATGCTGAACGGCTGGCTCGTGGCGGCCCTTGTCGCGGTGATCTGTCTGCTTGGCACCACCGCCTATACCGAGATCAGGAAAGAACTTCCGAGCGTCGCCTGCAAGCACGACCGGACGGTCGACAACCAGCGAACTGCAAGGGCCGATACGTGCGGCACGATGTGTTGCAGCAACCCTGCGTCAAAGGCCTGAAGGCCTCTCAGCGAAGACGCTTATTCGCCTCAAAATGATGATGCGCCGGCGAACGAGATGCGGCAGCTGGATCGCGACGGCGTGGCCAAGGATGCCAGGCGGACCTGGCCAAATCTGAAATGCGTGTCTTCGAGGACGAAGTCCTTGTGATGCAAGGGTTTCAGGCGTGCGCGCTGTCGAATTTTTCGCGCGCTGCCTGGACGCGCACGGTGTTTTTGCGCGCCCATTCACCCAGCGCACCGACCGGGACCAGCAGCTCATGGCCTAGCTCGGTCAGCTCGTAATCGACGCGTGGCGGGATGGTCGGGAACACGCTTCGGGTGACGAAACCGTCGCGCTCGAGGCCACGCAAAGTGGTGGTCAGCATCTTCTGCGAAATGCCGCCGACGGCCGCGCGCAATTCATTGAAACGCAGCGGCCCGCCGCCGAGTTTGCCGACGACCAGCACTGTCCATTTGTCGCCGACGCGCTGCAGGATTTCCGAGACGGCGCGGCAGTCTTCGGTGTTGTGCGGGTGCCTCAGTAACAAAACGGTGCCTCCTTGCGCAGTGGTTTGACAGTATCTCATATAGCGCCGGTATCCAAACGATACCAGCTTTACATATATGGAGAGCCCCATGTCCAAGCCCAAAATCGCCATCGTCGTCGGTTCGACACGCGCCGCGCGTTTCGCCGATGTGCCCGCCCAGTGGATCGCCAAGATCGCCAAGTCGCATGCCGACATCGATGTCGAGATCGTCGACCTGCGCGACTGGCCGCTGCCCTTCTTCGATGAAGTTGCCTCGTCCGCCTGGGCTCCATCGCAGAACGAAGTGGCGCAGCGTTGGCAAAAGAAGGTCGCCGAGTTCGACGGCTTCATCTTCACCGCCGCCGAATACAATCACGGCCCGACCGCTGTGCTGAAGAACGCCATCGACTATGCCGCCAATGAATGGAACAAGAAGCCGGCCGGCTTCGTCGGCTATGGCAGCGTCGGCGGCTCGCGTGCTGTCGAGCACCTGCGCCTCGCCGCCGTTGAGCTGCAGATGGCGCCGGTCAAGTCCGCCGTCCACATCGCCTGGGGCGATTTCCTGGCGGTACGCCAGGGCGAAAAGAAGCTCGAGGAGATCGAGCATCTGAACCAGGCTGCTGCCGCGCTGGTCAACGATGTCGCCTGGTGGGCCCGGGTGCTCAAGGCAGCACGTCAGGCCGACGCGATTGCCGGCGAAGCCCAGGCGGCCTGAGCCTTATCCTCCCAAGGATCAAATCATCTTCCCAAGGGGCGGCGCTTGCGTCGCCCTTTTTCATTTCCGCGAATCCGTTGGTGCCTTGAGTATCTTGCTCGATTAATCGCGCCGGCCGCCCGTCATAGCCAACCGCCGGAAAAG
The DNA here is from genome assembly GCF_057784295.1 of Mesorhizobium sp. CNPSo 4688. Lineage (NCBI taxonomy): Bacteria > Pseudomonadati > Pseudomonadota > Alphaproteobacteria > Hyphomicrobiales > Phyllobacteriaceae > Mesorhizobium > Mesorhizobium sp. CNPSo 4688. The sequence goes on along the minus strand of NZ_JBWLUY010000007.1, from coordinate 207,986 downwards.
CCTGCTCGGCGAAGTCCTGTGGCGACGGCCCGCACGCGGCGCATCAGCTGCCACAGGAAGTCCGACCGGTAATTCTCGATCATCAGGGCGATCGGCCCCTGATTGATGCCGACGTGGTCCGGCGATACCCAGCCGCATGCACGGCCGTCGGCGGCGGCGATCGTCGGATTGAAGCTTGCGGCGAAGCCGTAAGGATTGCCCACATGCAGGTCCATCTCGTGGAAATGGCGCAGCGCTGGCAGCACGATTTCCGGTGCAAAGGGCAGGGAGGTGATCGCCGCCCATGGCGACAGCGTGCCGTCATCGGGCCCGAAAGGTGCGCCGCGCGCGAGATAGCCGAAGAAGCGGCGACCATCGAGCCTCATTTCACGCTTTGTCGGGCCGGGGCCATCGCTGGCGGTGACGCCCCAGCAATTCTCGCCATAGCCCCTCAGTCCCTTCGGATTGCGGATGGCATAGTCGCGCTGCAGGTAGGTCGCCTGGCGGCTGTTTTGGAAATAGTCGCTGTCGCGGCTGCGCATGAAAGCATCGCGTATGTCGCGAAAATCGATCCAGATATGTGAGAACTGGTGGATGAAAAGCGGGCCGGCGTAAACCAGCTCGCGGCCATAGATGGTCTTCCACTTGTAGTTGGAAAGCCAGGCCGCGTAGCTCTCGGGCGGCAGCGAATGGGTTGGCGAACCGAGACCCAGAACGTAGAGGATCAGCGCCTCGTCAAATCCTTCCCAACGGTAGCGCAGAAAACCTTTTTCAGGCCGCCAGCCATGGGTGACGGTGGCGCCGCCATTTTGTGCCCAACGCCAGTCGGCGCGGCGGTAGAGCGAATCGGCCAGCTGGCGGATTTCCAGTTCGGCTTCATCTTCCTGGTCAAAATAGGCGCCGGCGGCCAGAACGCCGGCCAGCAGGAGCGCGGTATCGACGGTGGATAGCTCGCACTTCCAGACGCGGCGACCGGTCTGCATGTCGAGGAAATGATAGTAGAAACCCTTGTAGCCGGTGGCATCGGGCTCCGGCCCGTGCGGAGCGTTCCAGAAGAAACGGAGCGTGGCGAGCGTCCGCTCGATTGCGGCCGCGCGCGTCATGAAACCGCGCTCGACACCGACGGGATAGGACGACAGAGCGAGCCCGACGGCGGCTATGCTGGCGGGTGACGTTGGCGTGTTGCGGTCGGCGACCAGGCCGTTGGCAGGGTTGGCCTCGTTGAGAAAATACTCGAAGGACAGACGCTGGATATCTTGGAGAAGCTCGTCGTTGAGAGCGTGTTCGTTCGATGCATCCATGGCTATCGATATAGAGGCTTTGGCGGAATTTGCCATTCTTCCGGCGGATCAATCATAGGTGAGGAAGGCGAAGGCCTGCACCCAGGGAAGGCCGGCTCCGGACTACCATTTCACCTTGAAGCCCACCGAGCCGCCGACGGCGTAGCTGCCGCCGAAATCCTCCAGGCTCGAGCGCGCGAGCAACTCGCCATGGACGGCGTAGCGGTCATCGGCCCAGCTCAGCGAGCCGCCGAGCCCCAGCCCACCCCAAAGCGCCTGCGTCTCGCTGGTGAGCGTGGCGCCCGACACATCGACATCGGAGCCGTCGAGGGCATCGTAGTAAAGGTTGGCGATGCCATAGACATGCGAGCGGCTCGACTGGCCGGCTTTGTCCTTCCATTTGTTCTCATAGTCGGCGGACAGGCCGATGCGGCCGACAAGGCTGTCGCTGCTGCCATTGGAGACGACGGCGTCGTAGGGGTCGGTGAAAGTGTCGAAATCGACCGAGGAATAGCTGAGCTGCGCCTGCGGCGTCAGCGACCAGTTGCCCTGAAGTGCAATCTTCTGTCCGGCCTCGATGCCGAGACTATAGCCAAAGCCGTTATTGCCGTCGGCGAGCCTCCGGCTAAGCGTTTCGGAATCGAGATCGCTGTCGAACCAGGTCAGCTGCGCCTGCGTGTCGACGTAGAAACCGTTCTTGCCGTACCAGGTCAACGTGCCGCCGACGCCGTAGCCGGTCGTGTCGATCGAGCCGAGGCCGAACGCCGACGAGACGTCAGACTTCACCGTGCCGTAGTGAACGGTCACGCCGCCGATCACCACGCCGGCTGCCGTTTCGGAAAGCAGGACATCGAGACCGGCCTGCAGCTTCCAGAGGTCCGAATCATAGTCGGTTCCGGTCGTGCTCGTGCCGGGATCGAATTCACTGTGCGCCGCTTCGATGCGGCCCCAGATCGGGTTGCCGGTCTCGACGCCGCCGCCCGCACCGGATTGCGGTGCCCATGAGCGGTTGCCGATGCGCTGCTGCAGCGTGCCGAGCTGGTTGAAACTCTGCAGCACGCCGGCATAGGCCTCGTAGACCGGCACGCTGGGCGCATAGAGCGGTGCGGTCGGGATCAGTGCGGAGCGCAGATACCAGTCACCGTCGGCCGGCGTCGAGACGCCGTTCTGGAAGAGACGGTAGGCATAGGCGCCGGCGACCACGGCCTGGTCGCCCTCGAAGACATAGTCGCCCTGGAGGCTGAAGGTGCCGGCCGAGGTGCCGCCGACATCGACGATCTTGATGCCGTCGATCGTCTGAGCGCCACTGCCGCCGAGAGCGACCACCCTGACATTGGTTGTGCCTGATGTGTTGCCGGTAATGACGAGCTTGTCGGCGGGGGAGGCGTCGCCATCGAGCATGGCTTCGATCTCGAGTGTGCCGCCAGCGCCGACATAATTGCCATTGACCGTCAGCGTGCCGATCGAATTGCCCGGCGCGATCACGCCTCCGGCCATAAGCGTCGTGGTGCCCACCATGCCATTGCCGCCAAGCGCGCCGCCGTAGAGGACAGTTACTGTGGAGCTGGCCAGCGAGCCGTTCACCGAAAGCTTGCCGGCCTGGATCGTGGTCGCGCCGTTGAGGGTGCTGGTGCCGGTCAGGTTGAGATTGCCGAGGCCAGTCTTGATGAGCGAACCGCTGCCATTGATGGCGGCGGCAAAGGTAGCGTCGACCGGCTGGGCGAAGACGAGCACGGCATTGTCGAGGATGTCGCCGGTGCCGAAGCTCGCCGCCTGGCCGATCAGCCGGCCGGCGGCAACCGTTGTGCCGCCGCTGTAGGTATTCGTGCCGGTGAGCGTCGTGCTGCCCGCGCCCTGCTGCACCACCGTGCCGCTGCCGGAGATGGCGCCGGCAAAGGTCACATTGTTGGAGCGGTCGAAGGCGAGCGTGCCGTTGTTGATCACGTTGCCGACGATGCTGCCAGCAGTGCCGCCATTGCCGAGTTGCAGCGTGCCACTGGTGATGATGGTGCCGCCGGCGTAACTGTTGTCACCGGTCAGCACGGTGGTGCCGATGCCGATCTGGTTCACCTTGCCGCTGCCGGAAATGACGCCGGCAAAGATGGAGGTGTCAGAGCGGTTGAAGGCCAGCGTGGCGTTGTTGGTGACGTCACCGATGATGGAGCCGCTGGCGCCGCCATTGCCGAGCTGCAGGGTGCCAGCCGAGATGGTGGTGCCGCCGGTGTAGCTGTCGTCACCGGTCAGGATCAGCGTGCCCGCGCCAAGCTTGCTCAGTGGACCACCGCCCGCAAGCGTTTGGCTGACCGTGAAATTGTTGGCAGCATCGACGATGTCGAAGCCGCTGCCGGAAGGCCCCCAGGCAATAGTGCGGGACGTGCCGGTGAAGCTGGTACCGGTCACCTGCAATATGCCTCCATTGAACGTCAGGTCGCCCGCGGCATCGCCGAGATTGTTGTCTGCCGACACTGACAGGACCCCGGCGGAAATCGTTGTGCCGCCACTGTAGGTGTTGGCACCGGTAAGCACTGTCATCCCGATGCCGATCTGGTTCACCGCGCCGGTGCCGGAAATGATGCCGGCAAAGCTGTAGGTGTTGGAGCGGTCGAAGGCGAGCGTGCCGTTGTTCGCCACATCGCCGATGATTGAGCCACTGTTGCCGCCATTGCCGAGTTGCAGCGTGCCGCTGGTGATCGTCGTGCCGCCTGCGTAGTTATTGTCGGCGGTCAGGATCGTGGTGCCGGTGCCGATCTGGTTCACCGAGCCATTGCCTGAGATGGCGCCGGCGAAGGTGTAGATGTCGGAGCGGTTGAAGGCGAGCGCGCCATTGTTGGTGACGTCGCCGGTGATCGAACCGGCCGTGCCGCCATTGCCGAGCTGCAGCGTGCCACCGGAGATGGTCGTGCCGCCGGCGTAGCTGTTGTCGGCGGTCAGGATCAGCGTGCCCGCGCCAAGCTTGCTCAGCGGTCCGCCGCCTGTCAGCGTTTGGCTTACCGTGAAATCATTGGCGGCGTCGACGATGTCGAAGCCGCCTCCGGAAGGACCCCAGGTAATGGCGCGGGACGTGCCGGTGAAGCTGGTGCCGGTCACCTGCAATACGCCGCCGTTGAAGGTCAGGCCGCCCGCGACGTCGCCGAGATTATTGTCGGCGGATACCGACAGGACACCGCCCGACAATGTCCAGGGCGTGACGGCGGTCGTCGTCCCTGTCAGCGTCCAGGTGCTGTTTCCCGTCTTCTCGTAAAGCCCGAACCCGTCATATTTGGCGCCAGGGCCGATCTGGGAGACATCGAAACTGGCGGTGGTATCGCCACCAAGCTTGAAAGTATCGGCGGTGCTGAACGCAACCACATTGCCCGCGATGGTCGAAGTCGACCAGATTTCGAGCGAATTGACCCCGCCGGTGAATTGGATGGCTTTACCGGCTGTCGGCGTTCCGCCCCCTGCACCGACGGCACCGCCGCTGATCGTGCCCGCATTGACGACGGCGATGTTGGCGCCCTTGATCCCGGCACCGCCATCGCCGGCCGTCCCGGTCGCCCCGGCCTGACCGCCAATCCCGCCGACGATCGTCGCCCCCGTGCCGTTAATGACCGTTCCGCCCGAAAGCAGGAGAACACCGGCTCCGCCGTCGCCACCGCCCGCCGCGGCGAGGGTTCTTCCGCCTGTTCCCCCGAGCAGATTTCCGCTGTTCTGTACCGTTCCGCCGCCGGTCAGGACGATGGCGGCCGCGCCGCCGCCGCCCCCGGACTGAGTGCTGCCTCGGCCGCCAACACCGCCCGTGACGCTGCCGCCGGCATCTACGGTTACGTCGGCTGTCGAAAACACGCCGACGCCGCCACCGCCGCCACCACCATTGGAGTTGGAGCCTCCAATGCCGCCCGTGCCGCCTATGACCGATCCGCTGCCAGTAACGACAGTGTCGGCCGTGGCACTGACGCCGACGCCGCCACCACCGCCTCCGCCGCCCCTGACCACGCCACTGACGCCATTGGAGCCCGCACCGCCGGTCCCACCGCTGACGCCGGTGGAGATGGTCCCGCTTGTGGAAATGACCTGGCCCGTGGCACCGGTCGCACCTGGAGTGCCGTTTGGGGCGTTGAATGTCAGAGCTGTCCCTCCCGAACCGCCTGGCGCGCCATTGCCCGTCGTGAGGTCAACGCCGCCGCCGCCGCCACCGGCGGTCGCGCCATCGGCGGCATTCTGACCCGTGGCGCTTGCGAGCGCGCCATCCACGCCACCTTGTCCGGCACCTGCAGGGGCTCCATTGCCGCCATCAGCCCAAGCCGGCGCGGTGCTCAGCGCAAGGGCGACAGTAAGGACCGCAACGGCGGAAGGTCGCTCGCTCGCCAAAATCCGCCCCGCCATGCGCAACGCAACCGTGCCATTGCTCGATTTCATGGATCGCCCCCGCCTTTGGCCGCCAATACAATCTCGATGTTTGCAGCCTGGTCGGCGCGCGCCGACCGAAGCGCCCGCACGTTAACTTGGCACTTTTGTCTTGTCCTACGCTCGAACTATTAAAAATCGATTTTTTCTGACAGTTACTGCAAAGCAACACTATTTCCGTTATATTAGAAAGTATATATATACAATTTTACTTGAAGAACGCACGCTCGGCTCCGAAGGGCAGTGGGCGGGCAGGGGCCGGTGCGGTGCCGGCCCTTCAATCAAACCGCTGCCTTGGCCTTGCGCGGTTCGGCGAGCATGCCGAGGCCAAGGTTCTCGACCAGCCGGGCCCTGGATCGGCGCGGTCTGGGCGTTGATGTCGTCGGCGCCGAACGATTGGCCGACGACCACGCGCGCCGAGCGCGCGGTCTCGCCCCTTTCTTTCGGTGCCTATCCGCGATCACGCCTCAGTGACTTGCATAATGCAACTAACTTGGCTATTTGTAACTTTCATCATGAAAGAGACGGCTGTCATGGTTGCAAAGACAAGCTTCGAAAACCGCCCATGCCCCATCGCGCGCAGCCTAGACGCTGTCGGCGAGTGGTGGAGCATCCTGCTGCTCAGGGACGCATTTCAGGGCCTGACGCGCTTTGATCAGTTTCAGAAGAGCCTGGACATTGCGCCCAACATTCTGACGCGGCGGCTGAACAGCCTGGTCGAGCGCGGCCTGTTCGAAAAGCGCGTCTACTGCGAACGGCCGCTTCGCCATGAATATGTGCTGACCGCCAAGGCGCGCGATTTCCGCCCGGTGCTGCTTTCGCTGCTCGCCTGGGGCAACAAGCATTTGGCACCCGAAGGCCCGAGCCTGGTGGTGGCGGACAGGGCGGATGGACGCTGGGCCGAGCCGGTTCTGGTCGACCGCGAGACTGGCAGGGAACTCGACAGCGAGGGCTTCACCCTGGCGACGGGGCCGACCGCCACCGACCGTATGCGGCAGCGCTATCGCTTCAGCAGCGAAGGCTCAGGCCTTCCGCTGGTGGAGAACACAGTGATCGAGCATAGGTCGGATGAGGCGCGGGGCAAATGAACAAGGTTCTCTCCGCTGCCGAGTTGCAGCCGGTGCAGCCATCGGTCGTGCAAGTTCCCGCGCCTGCCAAGAAGCGTCGCAAGCCGTGGCTGACGCTGGCAGCCGTGATCGTCGTCGGTGCCGCCGGATGGTATGGCTTCGACTGGTGGCAGGCCGGCCGCTTCCTCGTCTCGACCGACGATGCCTATGTCGGCGGCAATGTCACGCCGCTGGCGCCACGCGTCGCCGGCCACATCGATCAGATCCTTGTCGAGGACAACCAGCACGTCGCCGCCGGACAGCTCATCATCCGCATCGACGACCGGCCGTTCAAGGCGGCGCTGGAGCATGCTCAGGCGTCCGTCCAGCAGCAGCAATCGGCCCTCGACAATCTGCGCGCCCAGATATCGCTGCAGAATTCGGTGATCGAGCAGGCCGAGGCCGACCTCGAAGCCAAGAGCGCCGCCGCGACTTTCACCGCCCAGGATGCCAAGCGCTATGAAGTGCTGGCCAGCACCCGGGCCGGAACGCAGCAGGATGCGCAGAGAAGCCTCGCCGCCGACGGTCAGGCCAAGGCTACCGTTGCCGCCTCGCGCGCCGGGCTCGCAGCCGCCAGGCAGCAGCTCGACGTGCTCAACACCCAGATTGCGGAAGCGACCGCTGCGGTGGCGGCCGCCAAGGCGGATGTCGATACGGCCGAGCTCGATCTCGGCTTCACTGAGATACGCTCACCCATCGACGGCGTCGTCGGCAATAGGCTGGCGCAAGTCGGCACCTATGTCTCGCCGGGCAGCTATCTGCTGACGATCGTTCCGGCATCGGGCCTGTGGGTCGACGCCAATTTCAAGGAAGACCAGCTGCGCAACATGACCGACGGGCAAGCGGCAACGGTCTATACCGACATTGCACCCGATGCGCCGCTGAAAGGCCACGTCACCAGCCTGGGGCCTGCGACGGGAGCGATCTTCAGCGTGATCCCGCCGCAGAATGCGACCGGCAATTTCACCAAGATCGTCCAGCGTGTCCCGGTCCGGATCACGATCGACCAAGACCAGGCGCAGAAGGTTGCGCTGCGGCCGGGCCTGTCGACAACGGTCACCGTCGATACCGCGTCACGCTGAGGGCATCATGTCCGAGCGCCCGCAGTCTTTCATCACCAGCATCCTGCCGTTCATGGTGATGTGCGTCGGGATGTTCATCGCGCTGCTCGACATCCAGATCGTGGCGTCCTCGCTGCAGGATATTGGCGGCGGCCTGTCGGCGGCGCAGGACCAGATCGGCTGGGTGCAGACCTCTTATCTCGTGGCGGAAATCATAGTCATCCCGCTGTCGGGCTGGCTCACCCGCGTGTTTTCGACACGCTGGCTGTTCACCTTCTCGGCAGCCGGCTTCACATTGGCCAGCATGCTGTGCGGCTTCGCCTGGAGCATCGAAAGCATGATCGTGTTCCGCGCACTGCAAGGGCTGCTCGGCGCGTCGATGATCCCGACGGTGTTCACCTCGTCGTTCCACTATTTCCAGGGGCCGAGGCGGGTCTATGCGGCGGCGGTGGTCGGCAGCATCGCGTCGATCGCGCCAACGCTCGGCCCCGTCATCGGCGGCTGGATCACCGACACGCTGAACTGGCATTGGCTGTTTTATGTCAACGTCATTCCCGGCACCATCATCACCATCCTCGTCGCGGCTCTGGTCAAGATCGACAAGGCCGATCCGTCGCTGCTGAAGGGCGCTGACTATATCGGCATGGTGCTGATGGCGGTCAGCCTCGGCACGGCCGAATATGTGCTGGAGGAGGGCACGCGCTGGAACTGGTTCGACGACGCAACGATCCGCAACGGCGCCATCATTGCCAGCGTTACCCTGGTTCTGTTCGTCATCCGCAGCCTGACTTATGCGCAGCCGGTGGTCGACTTTCGCGCCTTCGGCAACCGCAACTTTGCCATCGGCTGCTTCCTTTCCTTCGTCACCGGCATCGGCATCTTTGCCACGATCTATCTGACGCCGCTGTTCCTCGGCTATGTCCGCGGCTACGACGCCTTCCAGACCGGGGTGGCGGTGTTTTCCACCGGCGTCGCCTCGATGGTCGGCGTGCCCGTCTACATTTTCCTCGCCAAGCGCTTCGACACGCGCTGGCTGATGATGTTCGGGCTGGCATCTTTCGGCGCCTCGATGTGGAGCTTTAGCGCCATCACCAGCCAGTGGAGTGCGGCCGAGCTGCTTCTGCCGCAGATCTTTCGTGGTTTTCCGCAGGTCTTCGCCGTCGCGCCAAGCGTCAATCTCGGCCTCGGCAGCCTGCCGCCGGAGCGGCTGAAATATGCCAGCGGCCTGTTCAATACGATGCGCAATCTGGGCGGCGCCGTCGGCATTGCCATTTGTGGCGCGATCCTGAACGACCGCACCAACTTCCATTTTCTGACCATTGCCTCGCATCTGACGCCGCAAAACGAGGCGGCGATGCGGCTCCTCGACAATGTCGGGCAGCGCTATGGGCAGCTGCCGGGTGCTGTCGACGATGGTCATGCCGCGGCGCTGAAGCAGCTCTGGCAGTTGGCCTATCGCGAGGCCTCCACCATGGCCTATGCCGATGCGTTCCTGGTCATCATGGTCGCCTTCGTCATCGCCACCGCGCTGGTCCCGTTCCTGCGCAACGTCACACCGAAGGCGCCGCCGCCGGACGCGCACTGAGGCAAACTTGCCTTGGACCGGCATATGGACAGGGCTGCCATCTGGCCCTGCCGTTTTGCCCTGATATATCGGCCGCGATCCATCATATGAGCGGACCCGTGAAATCACCCAGCCTGACAGGCGTCGTTTCCCCCATGATCCCGGTGCTGGTCTGCGCGCTTGCGATCTTCCTTCTGTCGGCCATGGATGCGGCGATGAAGGTGCTGGTCATCGCCGTCGGCGTCTACAACACGGTGCTGTGGCGCAGCATGCTTGCGACCGTGGTCGCGGGCACGGCCTGGGCGGCGGGACCGCGCTCGCTTCCCACGCCCTCGGTGCTCAGACTGCACGCGCTACGCGCCATCGTCGTCGGTATCGTCCTGCTGTCGTTCTTCTGGGGCCTTGCCAGGCTGCCACTGGCGGATGGGATCGGGCTTAGTTTCGTCGCGCCGCTGTTTGCTCTTCTGCTGGCCGCGCTGCTCTTGGGTGAACGCATACAGCGCCAGGCGATCTGGGCGTCGCTGGCGGGCATCGCTGGTGTCGTCATCATCATGGCCGGACAGTTCGGACAAGGGAACTACACCGGGGATGCCCTGCTTGGTACGGTGGCTGTGCTCGCATCGACGGTGTTCTACGCCTACAATCTGATCCTCTCGCGGCGGCAGGCGCTGGTGGCCAAACCAGTCGAGATCATGCTGTTCCAGAACCTGTGCGTTGCCGCCGTCCTTCTTCCCGCCGCGCCTTGGCTCGCCGTCGCCCTGCCGGGCAATCTCTGGCTTTCCCTGGCCGGCGTGACGGCATTGTCGCTCTCCGGCCAATACCTGATGAGCTGGTCCTATGCGCGCGCCGAAGCGCAATATCTGATCCCGACCGAGTATTCGGCCTTCATCTGGGCGATCGTGTTCGGCTGGCTGTTCTTCGACGAGGCGGCGACCTGGACCACGCTGGCTGGCGCCGCCCTGATCGTTGCCAGTTGCCTGATCGCCTCGCGTTCCAATCCCAGACTTGCCGAACCGATCGAAGCTGCGGTCTGAAGCCGCGCTGTTGTCAGCGCACCACTTCGCGATGGCCGCTCGGCAGGCGGGTGGCGATCAGCTTGTCGATGCGGCGGCCGTCGAGGTCGACGACCTCGAACCGCCAGCCTTGCGCATCGACGCATTCGCCGGTCGCCGGCAGATGGTGCATGTGCGACAGCACATAGCCGGCGACGGTCTCGTAGTCGCGGTTCTCCGGCAGGTCGATGCCGAGAACTTCGGCCATCTCGTCGGCCTGCATATAGCCGGCGAGCAGCCATGAACCATCTTCGCGCTTGACGGCGTTTTCCTCCTCGCCGGCGTCGAGGTCGGCGCGGAAGACGCCGGTGATGGCTTCGAGAATGTCGGCGGGGGTGACGATGCCTTCGAAATGGCCGTATTCGTCATGCACCAGGGCCATCGGCACGTCGGAATCCTTCAGCTTCTGCAGCACGTCCAACGCGTCGGCCTGGTCATAGACGATGGGGGCGGCGCGCACGTGCTTGCGTGGGTCGAGCGGGCGGCCGGCAAGCATCGCCGCCAGCACGTCGCGGGTCTGGACGACGCCGACCATGACATCGACGCCGCCATCGCCGGCCGGCAGGCGCGAATGCTGGGTGTCCATCAAGAGCTTGCGGATGGCGCTCTCATCGGCCTGCAGATTGATCCAGTCGACCTCGGTGCGCGGCGTCATCACCGCGCGCACGGCGCGATCGCCGAGCCGCATGACGCCGGCAATCATGCGCCGCTCGTCGGATTCGATGGTGCCGTGATGCTCGGCCTCTGCGACCAGCATCTTGATCTCCTCGTCGGTGACCTTTTCCTCGCTCTCGCCGCGCTGGCCGAGCAGCCACAATATGGCGCGGCCGGAAATGTCGAGCAGGAAGACGAGCGGCGCCGAGACAGTGGCAAGGATGGTCATCGCCGGAGCGGCGCGGGCAGCAACGCGTTCCGGATCGCGCAGCGCAATCTGCTTGGGCACCAGTTCGCCGACGACCAGCGAGAAATAGGTGATGATGGCGACGACGATGCCGACGCCGAGCGGGTCGGCGACGCTCTCGCGGATGCCGGTCGAGGCCAGGAAGACGGACAGCCTGTCGCCCAGCGTGGCACCAGAGAAGGCGCCCGACAGCACGCCGACCAAGGTGATGCCGATCTGCACCGACGACAGGAATTTGCCGGGGTTGGAGCCGAGCGCCAGCGCCCGCCCGGCGCCATTGACGCCGCGGTCGATCATCGCCTTGAGCCGTGCCGGGCGCGACGAAACGATGGCAAGCTCGGACATCGATAGAAGGCCGTTCACGCAGATGAGGACGACCACGATAGCGATTTCGACGTATAGCATCAGGGGTCAATAGCATTGCCGCAGGCCGCTGGAAAATAGTCCGCGTTGATTTTTGAAAAATGACAGTGGTTCAGGGAAGTTGCCTGAGCACGCCGACGATGGCCTTGCCGTCGGTGAAATAGGGATCGCCGCCGCCATTGCGTCCGGCTTTGGTGGCGCCGATGCCGGGGATATCGCTCACCGAGATCACCATGCCGGCCGCAGTCAGGTCGTGGATCACGAGATCGCGCTCAGCGTCGATGTCGGGGCCGATATGGTGGGTAATGGCGCCGGTGTCGTGGCTCAGCCCAACGCCACGATCGAAGCTGGCCGAGCCCAGCCAGAGCGGGCGGCCATCGTCGCCGGTCGCATCGGTGCGCCAGAAGCGGACATGATGACGCCGGTCGGCGCTGTCGCCGACCGGCTTTTCAAAGGCGAGGTCCTGGGCGCGGCCTTCGAACAGCAACCGGCTGACCGGGGCGTCGGGATAGGGACGATCGAACAGCACGCTTTCCCCGATTTCGATCGCGGTCTTCAGCGTCACGCCGTCGGCCGTGTCCCAGCCGGCCACGGCGAAGGCATGCACAAGCTCCTTTTCGCTGCCGACAAGGCCGACATTGATCGGGTCGCCAGGAATGCCTTGCGGCGTGTGCGTCACCATCTCGAAGGTCTGTTTGCGAAAGCCGCGATCCCTGAATGTCCAGAATTCAGGTGCGGCGACATAGGCGAGCGCCAGCCAGGCGGCCACGAAAGCCGCAAGCCAGATCGTTGCGCGTCGTCTGAGGCTTTTCTGTCCCACCTGTCGCCGCCTGCTTGCGAGGCGTCACCTTATGCGGCGTAACCGGGCTTTGGCAAAGAGCCGGCTACCTGCAGGCGCGGTAACCGCTCTTGCGGTTCTTGATGTCGAAATGGAAATGGTTGCGGTGGTCGTAATTGTAGCCGGGGCCGAGCACGGTGGTGAAATATTGGCAGCCGTCGGCGCGCACATTGTTGAGGAAGCCACGGGTGCGGAAGGCGAACAGGCCGGGCTTGCGCACGTCGATGTCGTCGCCATTGTTAAGCTCGATGCTCATGACGTCGAGCGCGTTGCCCTTGCCGTGCTCGGACAAAACACCTTCGCCAGCGATGTTGCGGCAGGAATAGCTCGAGCCCTGGTGGATGGTCTTGACGCCGGAGAAATAGCGCCAGCGGGCGGAGGGAACCAGTTCGTTCTTCGTCCAGGCGGCGAAGCTGGCGGCCATGTCGCAGGTCAATGTCGCCGCTGGTTTCATCTGGATGCCGCCAATGGCCGAAACCTTGACCGGATAGTCGATGCCGCACTGTCCCTCATGGATTGGCTGGATGTCGGTGTAGACGACGCCGAGGCGCCGCAATTCTCCACGGCAGTCGGTTTCGCTGGCCGGCATCTGCTCGGGCTCCGACATCGGCTCGTCCATGCGCGGATAGGCGGCGGTCATGTAGGGATTGGACGGGACAAGCTTCTGCATGCCTTCATACTGCGGCACGGCAGAAGTCTGGGCGCCGACATCGACGGCCGGCTGCAGCGACAGCACGCTGCCGGTGTTGCAGGCAGAAACGGCGGCCAGCGCAAGGCCGGCGGTCACCATCGCTGCGCGTTTCGATTGGCGCGCGACCATCGCGGCGGCGCGAAATATTCCGGCCATGGGCGGAATCCCTGTCCCTAGATGTCCGGCATTTTAACGATCAAGGGTAAAGGAAAACTCAGCGGCCGCATTCACGCCTGCGGCTGAAATGCGGCAGGCGGACGATCACTGGCAGAAGGTGCCGCCGTGCCGGCGCGGTTCGAGATCGAGATGGAAATGTAGGGCGTGATCAGAGTCCGCGCCCGGTCCGAGCACAGTCTTGAACGGCCCGCAGGCAGCCTTGCGCACCGCGTTGAGGAATTTTCCGTCCTTTTCGGGCGGCGTTGGACCGATTTCGATCTTCCTGCCGTCCGACAAGGTGAAGCTGGCGATGTCGAGGGCGTTGCCGAAGGCGTGTTCCGACAGTTTGCGCGTGCCATTGCGCGGCCGGCAGACAAAGGCCGATGCCTGGTTGATCGATTTCAGGTCGGCGCCGAATTCAGCCTTTGCCGCCGGCTGGACGACATTGGCGGCAAAGCGGGCGGCGACCTCGGCCATAGGGCAGTTGAGCTCGGTCGTCGGCCCGATGGCGATGGATTTTCCGAGCGACTTCAACACGATAGGATAGGGGATCGAGCAGCCGATTTCGGGATTGCTTTCCGCCTTGTGCTCCTCGAACTCGACGCCAAGCGCCGTCAGCCGCTCGCGACAGGCAACTTCCTCCGCCGGCATTTTTGCATCCGGCAGATCGGCCGAGCGGGGGTCGGGGAGCATCTTCTTGTCTGCATCCGCGGGTTTTTCGGGCGGCTGCGGGGCGACGACGGGCGGCTCAACCTCCGGCTTTGCGACGTCGGGCCTTTGTGTCGGAACCGGCACCCCGGCAGGCGGCTCAGACTCGCTTTCCGTATTGGTTGACGGCTGGGTGGCCGGCGACTCCGGGGCTGACGGCCCGGGCCGAGCCTGCTTTTTCTGACGGGACTTTTCTTCATTGAACCGATCGTCATTGGACCGGTTGGGCGCAGCACTGGCCTTTTGGCCCTCGGTCCTCTGCTCTTCGGTCTTTGCGGCGTCGGTCTTCTGCGCCTCCGCGGGCCGAGCCTCGGGCACCGGAACATCGCCAGGCGAGGGTTGCGGACCCGGCGTTTTTGGCCCTGCCTGGTTCGGCGCGACAAGCCGCTTGCTACGTGATTTCAGGCGATGCTTGCTGCGCGGCTTCGACGGCTGGTCGCCCGTCAGCAGTTGCTCAACCCAAGAAGGCTTTTGAGACCGTCTATGCTTCGCATCGGCAGGCGCAACAAGCAATCCGGCCACCACCATGGCCAGCGCCAACCCGCACATTCTGGAAAAGACAAGCGCCGCCATCGGTCCTAAACGGCGTGGGCTAGCGGAGGTTGCCCAGAAAGCGCATGCGCCCGATCACGATCGGTTACCCCGGCGTTACGCGCCGATCGCCTCCAGCCCTTCTTCCAGCCAGTCGGCCAGAAGCGGCATGCCGAGCAGATATTTTGCTGTGCGCTTGTTGGCGCGCTCGCGCGCGGCGGCCACCGCATCGGACCACTCCGCTGCGTCATAGTCGCCGCGGCCGACCCAAGCCAGCGCGATCAATTCGGCCGCCTCGTCGACATTGAGGTCGTTGATCAGTTCGCGCAGCTCTTCCTCGGTGAGGTTTTCAGAGCTCTCCTCTGCAAGCCCGTCATGGTGGTGATTGTCGTGCGTGTCGCCGTCGAACTCGACCTCATGCTCGGCGCCGTCGGTATAGTCTTCGTTGACGGCAGCGCTCAGACCCTTTGCTTTAAGAATGAACAGGCGCACGGTGTCCGGGCCGATCGATAGCTCCCATTCCCGTTCACGGCGCTGTTGCACTCTCTCGCACTCCGCTGGTCATTTCCCGGATGATAGCGGATTTGCAGCGCGCGTCACGTCCGTTCGGCGCCTGCTCCGCTCACCGCCGGCGGGATTCCGACTCGCGCGCCTGTCTTTTGAAGCGGTTTTGGCAAATAGTTTTCGCGGCGCGGCTTTTCCGGGATGAAATGGCGTCCGCCTGGCGTTAGCATTTCATCATTATCCCTCAAGGAGGCTTCGATGCGCAGACGTTTGCTGATTCAAGTTCTAGCTGTTGTCGCTCTGCCGCTGTTTGCGGCGCCAGCATTTACCGCCGGCGAGGGCGGCGGAGGCGGCGACGGCGGGAGCACGAAATGCAAGAAGGGCGAGGTCTGGGACAAGAAGCTCAAGAAATGCGTCGCGCCGAAGTACGGCATGCTCGACGACGACAACATCTATGAGGCCGGCCACGATCTGGCGATGGCCGGGCGCTATGATGAGGCGATCGCCGTGCTCAGCCTGGCCGCCAACAAGCAGGATCCGCGCATCCTCAACTATCTCGGCTATTCGCACCGCCATTCCGGCCGCGTCACGGTCGGGCTGGGCTATTACGAGGAAGCGCTGCGCATCAATCCCGATTACACGCTGGTGCGCGAATATCTCGGCGAGGCGCATCTGCAGATCGGCGACCTGGTCGGCGCCCAGGAGCAGCTGGCCGAGATCGAGAAACGCACCGGCAAAGGCTCGCGCGAATACGGCATGCTGGCCGAACAGATTTACCATTTCATGAGAAGCTGACCCCACCCCAATGGCTTCTCAAGCCGGCTGCGAGCAATCGCAGCCGGCTTTTTGTTGTCTTGGCCGCAACACAACGCGCATTCCGCGACGGCAACTGCACAATCGGCTCATGATTTTTCAAAAGCCCGCTTTTTCAGCGTGAAAAGCGCGCGAAGATCGCTATATTAGGGGAAATTGCGGTGAAACGGTTCCGTTAGCCCGAGGCTGCCGGACCCGTTTTCTTTTTGTACCCATCGACAAGGCTTTCCCCGAAACGCGGGGGTGGCGGCAGGAAAGGTTAGGCATCATGAACAAGGTCCCGATGACAGGCGAGGGGTTCGCGTCATTGAAGGAAGAACTGCGTTGGCGCCAGCAGGAAGAGCGGCCGCGCATCATCGAGGCGATCTCCGAAGCGCGCTCGCATGGCGACCTGTCCGAAAATGCCGAATATCATGCCGCCAAGGAGTCGCAGAGCCTCAATGAGGGCCGCGTCAACGAGCTCGAAGATTATATCGCGCGGGCCGAAGTGATCGATGTCACCAAGCTCAGCGGTGACAAGGTCAAGTTCGGCGCCACGGTGGTGCTGGTCGACGAGGACACCGAGGAAAAGAAGACCTACCAGATCGTTGGCGACCAGGAAGCGGACGTGAAATCGGGCCGCATCTCGATCTCGTCGCCGATCGCACGCGCGCTCATCGGCAAGGAAGTGGGCGACGCCATCGAGGTCAATGCGCCCGGCGGCGCACGGGGCTACGAGATCGTCCAGGTGCAGTTTATTTAGCACCTCAGATAATTCCGAAAGGTTCTAAGCCGGCGCTCGTGATTTGAGCGCCAGTTGCTTTTCAGCTTCCGCCACAACCTCAGCCGGCGTTAAGCGCTCCCCTGATGCGGCCAGCAGCGTTGAGGCATATTGCCCGCGCGGGCCGGTTAACCCCGGCTCCGTCGCCAGGAATACCGCGACCGTCGGCAGGCCGAAGGCGCTGGCGAGGTGGGTCAGGCCGGTGTCGGCGCCGATGACCAGTGTCGAACGGCCGAGGATCGCGGCGATATCGGATAGAGGCGATTTCGGAACCACGATTGTTGCCGGCACCGCTTGCGCGATCGCCTCGGCCACGGCCTTCTCGCGCTCGTTCGACCAGGTGGTGACCAGCGTCATCCCCCGCCCAACCAGCAGGCGAGCGGCTCCGATCCAGTCTTCGGCCGGCCATTTCTTGTCCTCGCGGCTGGTGCCGTGCAGCAGGAAAGCTGTTTTGCCGTCGATGTCGGCCAGGCCGCGAGGCGGCGGTACAATCCCTGATTCCAGCGCCGATAAATCCGGCTCGTAGCCAAGCGCCAGCCCGAACAATCGCCGCGTGCGTTCTATGGCGTGCATATCACGCGGCACGGCGTATTTGCGCTTGTAAAACAACGTTGCCGAGGGCTCCCGCGCGCTGGCGCGGTCGAAACCGGCAACCGGCGCGCCGGCCTGGATGGCGACAAAGGCCGACTTCAACAACCCTTGCGCATCGATGACCAGATCGTACTGGCTCGCGTGCAGTTCCCGGCGCAGGCCGGCCATCTCGCGCCATGTACCGCTGTCGAAAAGCTGCTTGCGCCAGCGCCGGACCGCCACTTTGTGGATGGTTGCGATCGCAGGATGCAGGGCGACGATGCCGGCAAAGGCCTCTTCAACGCACCAGTCGAAGGAAATATCGGGGCGGTTGTGGCGCGCATCCTCGACGGCGGGGAAGGTGTGGATGACGTCGCCCATCGATGACGTCTTGACGATCAGCACCTTCATGCGGCGGCCGGGACTTCCAGCAACCGGTCGGCCGCGGCCGCTACCTTGGCGACATCGAGCGTCTTCAGGCAGTTGAGATGGCCGAGCGGGCAGACCTTCTGGTGGCAGGGCGAGCAGGATAGATGCAGCCAGATCAGTTCGCGCTGCTCGGCAAGCGGCGGCGTGTTTTCCGGCGAGGTCGAACCGTAGACGGCAACGACCGGCGTTCCGACGGCGGCCGCGACATGCATCAGCCCGCTGTCGTTCGACACGGCCAGCCTGGCCGCCGCGATCAGGTCGATGGCGTCTTCCAGCCGCGTTTTGCCGGCGAGATCGACGACGCCGGGCGCCAGTGCCGCAATCTCGGCGGTGACGTCGCGATCGTTCTTCGAGCCGAACAGCGCCACCTTGAACCCCTTGGCCATCATCTCCCGGGCAAGGCCGGCATAGCTTTCGCTCGGCCAGCGTTTGGCCGGACCGAATTCGGCGCCGGGCATCATGGCCACGAATTTTCCCGGCTGCAGATCGAAGCGGATAAGAAGCTCTTTCTGATTGCCGGCATCGACGGTGAGCCGCGGTGGCCGAAAATGGCCGCCTTGGGCAAGACCGAAATAGGCCTGCGCGGTTCGCCGCTTGACGCTGTCGGGCAGCGGAACGATGTCGGTCAGCAGGCCATAGCGCATTTCGCGCAAATTGCCGAAGCGACGTGGAATACGGGCAAAGAACGGGATCAGCGCCGATTTCCAGCTCCCCGGCAGGACATACGCCATGTCGTAGCGGCCGCGCAGCAGGCGGCCGAAGCGGCGGCGAATGGTGAATTCGAGTGCGCCGGGCTTCAGAGGAAAGTCGATCTGCTGGCGCAGTTCAGGCATGCGCTTGACCAAAGGGGCTGCCCAGGCCGGGGCCAGCACGTCGATGGCGGCGTTGGGATGGAGTTCCTTCAGCGCCGAAAACAGGCACTGCGCCATGACCATGTCGCCCACCCAGCGTGGGCCGATCACGAGGATCGTTGGGCTTTCAGCCATTCGACATAGTCTCTGACGCCGGTTTCCACGCTGCGGAATTGCCCGTTATAGCCGGCTGCGCGCAAGCGGGACATATCAGCCTGGGTAAAACTCTGGTAGCTGCCCTTGAGATGGACGGGGAATTCTATGAACTCGATCTCGCCCTTGCCAAGCGTGTCGATGACGGTTTCGGCAATGGCGCGGAAAGGCTGGGCGCGGCCGGTGCCGCAATTGAAGATGCCGCTTGAGCCCCGCTTCCAAAGCCACAGATTGACGTCGGCGACGTCGCCGACATGGATGAAATCGCGGCTTTGCTCGCCTGGCCCGAACCCGTCATAGGCGCCGAACAGTTTCGGGTTTTCACCACGCCCGACCTGATTGAACAGATGAAAGGCGACGGACGCCATGGCGCCCTTGTGCGCCTCGCGCGGCCCATAGACGTTGAAGTAGCGCAGGCCAGCCACCGGCGAATGATCGGTATCGAAGACGGTGCGCCTGACATAGTCGTCGAACAGTTTCTTCGAATAGGCATAGACGTTAAGCGGCCGCTCGAGCGCTGGATCCTCGCGAAACTCGGAGCCGCCGCCATAGACGGAGGCCGAGGAGGCGTAGAGGAAGGGGACCCGCAGCGCCAAGCAGGCATGCAGCAGCCGCTTCGAATAGGCGTAGTTCACCTCCATCATGTACTTGCCGTTCCACTCGGTGGTGGTCGAGCAGGCGCCCTGATGGAACACAGCCTCGATGCGGCCGAGGTCGCCGGCTTCCAGGCGCGGCAGGAATTCGTCCTTGTCGAGATAGTCGGCGATCTTGAGATCGGCCAGGTTGGCAATCTTGTGGCCGTCGGTGAGGTCGTCGACGACCAGGATGTCGTCATGGCCCTCGGCATTGAGTGCGGCGACGATGTTGGAGCCGATCATGCCGGCGCCGCCCGTGACGATGATCATGAAGGCCTCTGGTTGCTTGCGATTCCGGCCCTTATAAGGGAGCCCAGCCGGGCTGTCGATGAAGCAGGCGGCTGCGCCACTGGGGGCTGCAAGGCTCCCGCCTCAGTCGAAGCTCGCATAGTGAGGGACAAAAATGCCGTCGACCGAACTGCTCATTGCGTTTTTCGTCACCACGGCGATCTTCGCCTATATCCCGGGTCCAGCCATGCTTTACGCGGCCGCGCAGACCATGGCGCGCGGGCGCTGGTCAGGGCTGACGGCGGCGCTCGGCATCCATCTTGGCGGCTATTTCCATGTCTTTGCCGCGGCCGCCGGCCTGTCGGTGCTGTTCCACGCCGTGCCGCCGCTCTACATGGCGGTCAAGCTGATCGGCGCGCTCTACCTGATCTGGCTCGGTGTCTCGCTGTTTCGCAAGCGCGGGGAGGGCGATGCGAAATTGCCGGCGATCGAGCGGAAATCGGCGCGACGGGCCTTTTTCGAGAGCATCACCGTCGAGGTGCTCAATCCGAAGACGGCGATCTTCTTCATGGCGTTCCTGCCGCAGTTCATCGACGCTTCGGCGGCGCTTCCGGTCTGGCTGCAGTTCGTCGTTTTGGGCACCATCGTCAATCTGATGTTTTCTTCTGCCGATATCGTCTGCGTGTTTTTGGCCGGTGCGGTCATCGGCCGGCTGCGGCGTTCGAGCCGTGCGCAGCGGATGATGCAGCGGGCCGGCGGGGCGGTGCTGGTTGGACTGGGCGTCCACGTCGCCCTGCAGAAGACCTGACGGCTGCCCTGACGTTGCGCTGCGTGGATTTGCGGTATATCGGCTTCGCCATGAACGATCCGGCCCGTAAATTGACAATTTTCAGCGTGATTGAGATCGGCCTTTCCCTCGCATTGCCAGTGACATGATCAAGCACAATCCGCCTTCGCCCGAACCTTTGCACCGCGCTATTGCCCGCTTTGGCGACGTCGCCGTGCTGGTGGTCGGCGACTTCATCCTCGACCGTTTCGTCAATGGCGTCATCGAGCGGATATCGCCGGAAGCGCCGATTCCGGTGCTGCACGGGCGCGGCGAGACCTCAACGATGGGCGGTGCCGGCAATGTCGTCGCCAATATCGTTTCGCTGGGCGCCAGGGCTATCCCCGTGTCGGTGATCGGCACCGACGTGGCCGGTGACAATGTGGTGCGCATGCTTGGCGAGCTTGGAGCCGACACGGCTGGCCTGGCACAGGCGCGCGGCCGCATGACATCGTCGAAGAGCCGCTTCAGCGCGCTCAACCAGCAGGTGCTGCGCTTCGACGAGGAAGAGATCAAGCCGCTCGACGCAGATGAGCGGGCCGGCCTGATCCGGCATTTCCGGGAAGCGCTCTCTCGCGCCGACATCGTCATCCTGTCCGATTACGGCAAGGGCATCCTGCTCGACGGTGTGGCGGCCGAACTGATCGCCATCTGCCGCGACGCCGGAAAGCCGGTGCTGGTCGACCCCAAGGGGCGCGACTATGCGCGCTATGCCGGCGCGACCGCCATCACCCCTAACCGCAAGGAGCTTGGTGTAGCGGTCGGTCATCCGGTTTTCGCCGATGACGAGATTGTGGCTGCGGCTCGCGAATTGATTACGGCGCACGGCTTCGACTTTGTCGTCGCCACGCGCAGCGAAAAGGGCATGAGCGTCGTCGGCGCAGATGAGGCGCGCCACATCGCCACCCAGGCGCGCGAAGTGTTCGACGTTTCGGGCGCCGGCGACACGGTGATCGCCAGCTTCGCGCTGGCCCTGGCCGCGGGCGCCGATCGCGTCATGGCCGCCTCCATCGCCAATGCCGCCGGCGGCGTGGTGGTGGGCAAACGCGGCACCGCACGTCTTACTGTCGAGGAACTCACCGGCGCGCTGTTCCGCTCGCACGGCCCGACCGCCCACAAGGACGCCATCCTCGATGCCGCGTCGGCCGCGCGCATGGTCGCGACGTGGAAGGATGAGGGCCTCAGCGTCGGCTTCACCAATGGCTGCTTCGACATCCTCCATGCCGGCCATGTCAGCCTGCTGCATGCGGCGCGCAGCCAGTGCGACCGGCTGGTGCTCGGCCTCAACAGCGATGCCTCGGTGCGCAGGCTGAAAGGGCCGGGCCGTCCCGTCAACGACCAGCATGACCGCGCCTGCGTGCTCGCCGCCTTGGCTTCCGTCGACGCTGTCGTCGTGTTCGAAGAAGACACGCCGCTGGCGCTGATCGAGGCGCTGCTGCCCGACATTCTGGTCAAGGGTGCCGACTACACCGTCGAAACCGTTGTCGGCGCCGATGTGGTGCAGAAGGCCGGCGGTCGCGTCGTGCTGGTCGATCTCGTCGCCGGCAAGAGCACCACCGGCACGATCGGCAAATTGCGCGCCGGTGGCGCCACCAACTGAGGGATTTCATGTCCGGACTGAACGATTATCTTGTCCGCTCGGCGGCCGCGATCAACGCGATGGTCGAGCGCGACCTGACCGGCGAGATCGAGCGGGCGGCAGTGGCTATCGTCACCGCGCTTTCGTCCGGTAAGGCTTTGCTGATCGCTGGCAATGGCGGTTCGGCCAGCGACGCCATCCACATTGCCGGCGAATTGGTCGGCCGCTTCCTTAGGGAGCGCAAGGCCTACAATGTCATCGCGCTGCCGGCCAATGCCGCCGTGCTGACTGCCTGGGGCAACGACTACGGCTTCGACACGGTGTTTTCGCGCCAGGTCGAGGCGCATGGCGCCGCCGGCGGCGTGCTTTTGGCGATCTCGACCAGCGGCAATTCGCCGAGCATTCTTGCCGCTGCCGAACAGGCGCGGATGATGGACATGACGGTGATCAGCCTGACCGGCGACACCGGCGGCAAGCTGAAGCCGCTCACCGACATCCTGCTCAACGTGCCCTCGACCTCGACGCCAATCATCCAGCAGGGGCATCTCTGCCTCTATCACTATCTCTGCGAAGTGGTCGAAGCGCGTCTCAGCGATGGCTGACGGCAAGCCGCCGTATCCGCTGGCTGAGCCCGGCCTGTGGGTCGAGCGGGTCGGTTCTCGGCTGTTTCCAGCCAATGCGCCGACATTGTTCCTCGACCGCGATGGCACCATCACTGTCGATACGGGTTATCCCGATGATCCCGCCAAAATGGTGCTGCGCGATGGCATCGTGCCGATAATCGCGGCAGCCAACCGGGGCAACATTCCGGTGGTGGTCGTCACCAACCAGTCCGGCATTGCACGCGGCTATTTCGGCTGGAAGGAATTTGCCGCCGTCAACGGCCGGGTTCTCGACCTGCTTGCCGACGGCAATGCTTTCGTCGACATGGTCCTGGCCTGTGCCTATCACGAGGCGGGCAGCGGGCCGCTGGCGGTCGCCGACCACCCGATGCGCAAGCCCAATCCGGGCATGCTGTTCGAGGCGCAGAAGCGTCTTGGCGTCGATCTCAAACGCTCGCTGATCGTCGGCGACAAGCCGGCTGATATGGAAGCCGGGCAGCGCGCCGGCCTGCCACGCGGCTGGCTGGTGGATGGCGTGGGAAGCAAGCAACCGGGATTTGAGGTTCTGCCGCTGCGCAACTGCAATGATCGGGACGGACTGCTGGCGGCGATCGAAGCGCTCTCGGCTTGATCTGCCAAATCGATTCAGGTTTCGGCCTTATCCAGTTGTTTTATAACGATTTTAAGGAAGTTTTTTGGCCTAGGTCGAAAACGCCACCAGCCCCTCATCCTTGACGCGGCGGATGGTGAGCGCGGTGCGCACCGTGTCGACATTGGGCGCCGAGGCCAGCTGTTCGATGACGAAGGTCTGGAAGGTGCCGAGGTCGCTCGCCACGCAATGCAGCAAAAAGTCGGATTCGCCCGATACCATCCAGGCATCGCGCACGATCGGCCAGCCGCGGGTGCGCTCGGCGAAGGTTTTGAGCTCCGCATCGGCCTGGTGATGCAGGCCGATCAGGCAGAAGGCAACAACGTCCATGCCAAGTGCCGGCGCGTTGAGCAAGGCACGATAGCCCCTGATGATGCCGGTTTCCTCCAGCCGCCGGACACGGCGCAGGCAGGGCGGGGCGGAAATGCCGACGCGGCTCGACAGTTCGACATTGGTCATGCGTCCGTCGCCCTGAAGCTCGCGCAAAATCTTCCAGTCGATGGCGTCGAGGTCGGCTTTCAGGGGCATGGTCGTCTCGGCTTAAGCGCAAGAATCTTTCGCGATCTTGTCATTAAACGACTTTTGTGGCGATGCCAGCCCTTGGTCAGGCGATTTTAGGGCGGTAACGAAAGCGGCGATTGCGCGAATATGTCTGTGGGCCGAAGCTTTCCGGGGACGACGGCCCGTTCGTCTTGCTGGCGTGGTTGGCAACCCTTACATTACCAGCGACATTTCACGTCTTTTTCCAAGGCACACTCGATTGTCTGCCCCGCAGAGGCTCTAGATGACCACCAAACATGCGCCTGTCCTTATCATCGGTTCCGGCCCGGCCGGCTATACCGCCGCGGTCTATGCCGCGCGTGCCATGCTGAAGCCGATGCTCGTCGCCGGCCTGCAGCAGGGCGGCCAGCTGATGATCACCACCGATGTCGAAAACTATCCGGGCTT
This sequence comes from Mesorhizobium sp. CNPSo 4688, assembly GCF_057784295.1. Lineage (NCBI taxonomy): Bacteria > Pseudomonadati > Pseudomonadota > Alphaproteobacteria > Hyphomicrobiales > Phyllobacteriaceae > Mesorhizobium > Mesorhizobium sp. CNPSo 4688. The sequence continues at coordinate 183,823 of NZ_JBWLUY010000007.1, read as the reverse complement.
CGCCGATCCGATCCAGGGTCCGTGGCTGATGGAACAGATGCTGAAGCAGGCCGAGCATGTCGGCACCGACATCATCAACGACATCATCACCGAGGTCGATCTCAACGTGCGGCCGTTCCGCGCCAAGGGCGATTCCGGCACCACCTACACGGCGGACGCGCTGATCATTGCCACCGGCGCGCAGGCCAAATGGCTGGGCATTCCGACCGAGCAGACCTTCATGGGGTTCGGCGTGTCGGCCTGCGCCACCTGCGACGGCTTTTTCTACCGCGGCAAGGATGTCGCGGTGATCGGCGGCGGCAATTCGGCGGTGGAGGAGGCGCTCTACCTCTCCAATCTGGCGAAGAGCGTGACGGTCATTCACCGGCGCAATGATTTCCGCGCCGAGCGCATCCTGCGTGAGCGGCTGCTGAAAAAGGACAATGTCCGCGTCATCTGGGACACGATCGTCGACGAGATCACCGGCCGGCCCGGCAAGACGCCGCTGCCACCTTCGGTCGAAGGGCTGAAGCTTAGGAATGCGGTGACGGGCGAGATCAGCCATCTCAAGGTCGACGGTGTGTTCGTGGCGATCGGCCATGCGCCGGCGGTGGAGTTGTTTGTCGGCAAGCTGAAGCAGAAGCCGAACGGCTATCTGTGGACGGCGCCCAATTCGACCCGCACCGACGTGCCCGGCGTGTTTGCCGCCGGCGACGTGACCGACGACATCTACCGTCAGGCGGTGACCGCCGCCGGGCTCGGCTGCATGGCCGCGCTCGAGGCGGAGAAGTACCTGGCCGGCATCGAGGTGCTCCGCGAAGCGGCGGAATAAAATCTATCAAGACGGCAGAGCAAGCCGTTCAAAAGCCTGATTTTTCATTCAGACGCCAAAAACAGAACGAGGGGAACTCAATGGCGTTGGACTGGGACAAGCTTCGCGTGTTTCACGCTGCGGCGGAGGCTGGGTCGTTCACCCATGCCGCCGAGACATTGCATCTGTCGCAATCGGCGATTTCACGCCAGGTCAGCGCGCTCGAACATGATGTCGGGGTGCCGCTGTTCAACCGCCATGCGCGCGGCCTGGTGCTGACCGAGCAGGGCGAGATGCTGTTCCGCACGGCGCATGACGTGCTGATGAAGCTGGAGACCATCAAGTCGCGGCTGACCGAAGCCAAGGACCGGCCGTCCGGCGTGCTTCGGGTGACGACCACTGTCGGGCTTGGCGCCGGCTGGCTGACCGAGCGGGTGCAGGAATTCATCGAACTCTATCCCGAAATCAGCCTACAGCTGATCCTGGCCAATGAAGAGCTCGACCTCACCATGCGCCAGGCCGATTGCGCGATCCGGTTGCGCCAGCCGCAGCAGCCCGATCTGATCCAGCGCCGCCTGTTCACCGTGCATTTCCACCTCTATGCCTCGCCGGCCTATGTCGGCAAACACGGCAAGCCGACCTCGGTTGCGGATCTGAAGAACCATCGCATCGTCACCTTCGGCGTGCCGGTGCCGTCGCATCTGTCGGAACTGAACTGGCTGGAAACGATCGGCGATTTCGAAGGCGGGCAGAGGGTGCCGACGCTGCAGATCAACGACATCCTGTCGATCAAGCGCGCCGTGCAGGGCGGCGCGGGCATCGCCATGCTGCCCGACTATGTGATCTCCAAGGAGTCGGATCTGGTGCAGTTGCTGCCGGAGACCGAGGTGCCGTCCTTCGACACTTATTTCGCCTATCCCGACGCGATGAAGAACCAGGCCAAGCTGCACGTGTTCCGCGATTTCATCATCGCGAAAGCGCGTAGCTGGTCGTTTTGATCCTCACGATGCTCTGTAGCTATTTCCGCCACGGCGTCAGCCGCGGCAGCCAGCCGGGGACGTTGCGGCGGTAGGTCTCGTATTCGGCGCCATACCGGCGGGCCAGCGTCGGCTCTTCGTAGAGCTTCACGAAGGAGCCCATGACGATCGCGCCGATGACGGCATAGGCGATGACGGTCCAGCTTGAAAACAGCAGCGCCTGGCCGAGGATAATCGACAGCACCGCGACATACATCGGGTTGCGGACATGGCGGTAGACGCCGCCGATCACCAGCCTCTCGGTGGGCGCGACCGGCGCCGGTGTGCCGAGGCCTTCAAGCGCGAAGCGGGCAAAGGAATGAATGAGCAGGGCGATGGCCGCGACGATCAGAAGCCAGCCGAGCGGAACGAAACCGGGCACAGTCGATAGCGGCACATGGTAGTGATCCGTCAGCAGCCAGGGCACCACACCGGCGACGACGCAGGGCGCTGCGATGAAGAAGACCGCGCTGCCGGCGATCGCCTGAGGTGTCCGCATTTCAGGTCTCCCTTGCCGACGGCCTGATGTTCTGATTCCGACCGATGCCGAAAAAATAAACGCGCTCTGCCTGATTCCGTGTCATTTGGTCATTTTCGCGCTTTGGCGCAAAAATCGGTCCGGTTACGGTTCTGTGACAGCTATGGGCCGGTCGCGCAGGCCATTTGAAGTCTTTTCCTGGTCCTATCGTGCCCTAAAATGGGTTAGACCACAGCCTGCGCCTTTTTGCATGCGTGTGTTGCAAAATAGATGCTTGTTTCTTGGGCATGATGAGCACATATATAGATCATCTCCTGGGCGCGTTCTCCTCCCATTAGCGCCCTCGAGTGTTCCCCTCTGGAGGTTAGCCTTAACAGGCACTTCCAATCAAACTCAGCCGGATCTTCATTGATCCGGCTTTTTTGTTTTCAGGCCTGCCGCAACCGGTGAAAAACCGACCGGAATTGCCGCGTAACAGTGACATGTAACCTCAGGTAACATATCGCAGGCGCGATTCATCGTTTAAGCAGATCATAGGACGCGGTGTGGTTCGTCCGAGAGATGGGGGCATCACTCGGAAGATCCGGGCTCAGGCGGCTACCGCGTCCGAACCTATTCGTCTGCCAGTGCCGTCGGGCGCGGCGGATACATGCGGCGGACCTGCCGTTTTCCTTCCAAGAAGACGGTCCGCAATAAGAGCGGCGTCCGGATCATCCGGGCGCCGTTTTTTGTGCGAATCAGCCACCGCCTGTCAGGCAGCCTTGCCGTTGGCGTTCATCGCCTCGTCGGCCAACCGCCCGGTAAGCTCGGCCATATGGTCGAAGGCACAGCGATAGCTGGCGACGCCGGCGGTCGCCGAGCGCAGTTCGATGATCAGATCGCCGATCTCGGCCTGCGGCATGGTCGCCTCAACGACATCCCATCCCGGCCAGTCGGGCCGTGCGTCGTAGCCGAGGATCTGGCCGCGCCGCTGCGGGATCAGCGCGATGATCTTCGAGGTGGCTTCGGACGGCGTGACGATCTCGACCTTCATTAACGGCTCGAGCAGCACCGGCGAGCACGCCGCCATGCCTTCCTTCATCGCGAGTTTGGCTGCCATCTGGAAGGCCATGTCGGATGAATCGACGGCATGGTAGGAGCCGTCGGAGAGATTGACGGCAACATCGACCACGGGGAAGCCGAGCGGGCCGGATTTCAGATAATCGCGCACGCCGGTTTCGACCGACTGGATGTAGGTCTTGGGCACGACGCCGCCGGTGATGGTGTCCGAGAACTGGAAGCCGGAACCGCGCGGCAGCGGCTTGATCTCGATCACCACATCGCCGAACTGGCCATGGCCGCCGGACTGCTTCTTGTGGCGGCCGCGCTGCTGCACCGTCTTGCGGATCGTCTCGCGATAGGGGACCGCAGGCGCGTGGCCTTCGACCGGGATCTGGTTCTTGCCTTCCAGCCGCTCGCGCACGACCCGCAGATGCATCTCGCCATGGCCGGACAGCACGGTTTCGGCGGAGTCTTGGTTGTGGCGCAGGCTGAGCGAGGGATCTTCCTCGGCCAGGCGCTGGATGGCCGCCGACATCTTGACCTCGTCCTTGCGCTCCTTCGGCCGCAGGGCGAAGGCGAAGACCGGCTGTGGGGGCGCGAGCGTAATCAGCGGCTTGATGCCGCCCTTGGTGGAGCTCAACGTCTGGCCGGTCTTGACCTCGTCCAGCTTGCCCAGCGCCACCGTGTCGCCCGCCTTGGCGGCGGTGAGCTTGGACTGGTCCTTGCCGAGCATCTTGTAGATGCCGGAGACCTTCGCGGTCTCGCCGTTCGACAGGAAAAGCTCTGTGGCGTCGGCGAGTTGGCCCGACAGGATGCGTGACACAGACAGCTTGCCGCCATGCGCGGTGTGGATGGTCTTCATCACCTGGACCACCGTCTGATTGCCGTCCGGCACCCCGAGGCGCTTGCGGGTCGCCTCTACATCCGGCGCGTCATGGCGGATCGCCTTCAACAGACGCAGCACGCCATTGCCCCTTTCGGCGGTGCCGATCAGCACCGGCGTTATGGCGCCGGCCCGCAGGTCGGCGGCGAGGTCGTCGAAGACCGCGTCTTTCGGCGGCTCGATCTCCTCCAGCAACTGCTCCATCAGCTGGTCGTCGTGATCGGCAAGCGTCTCCAGCATGGAGAAGCGGGCCTCAAGCTCGCGCGCCTTGTCGTCAGTTGGTATTTCGGCAACCTGGCTTTCGGCATATTCGCGGTAGATGTAGGCGCGCTCCAGCGCCAGGTCGATCGAACCGATCACCACATTGTCCTTGCGCAGCGGAATCTGGCGCAGCAGCAGTGGCGCCGCGCTCGTCGGCTGCAGCATCTTCAGCGTGTCGCGCACGCCGGCAATTGCCTTGTCGACCTTGTTGAGGAACAGGATGCGCGGCACGCCGAGATCATCGAGCTTGCGCATGATCAGCTGCAAGGCAGGGATCTTCTTCTCGTCGGCCTCGGCGACAACCACGGCGAGGTCGCAGGCGGCCAGCACCGGCTCGGCCTCGAAGGAGAATTCGATCGATCCGGGACAGTCGACGAAGGTGAGCTGCTCGCCCATGAATTCGGTTGTGGCAAAGGTAGCCTCGACGCTCATGGCGTGCGCCCGCGCCTCGGGCGAATGATCGGAAACGGTGCTTCCCGATGAAACGGGATTTTGGCGGGGGATGGCGCCCGTACGGGCGAGGATGGCTTCGAGAAGTGTCGTCTTACCGCTTGCAAAGGGACCGACTATGGCAATGCATTTCGGTCCCGTGCGTCGTCCTCCGGCGCGAGTACCCATGGCTGACCTCCACTCAGGCGTTGCCCTTGGAGTGCGATCAGCAAAAGTGGAAACGGTTTTGCGCCGATCGCACCCTGTCGTGAGCGGCGGCCGGCCTGTTCGACCGTCGCGGGCGGGGTTGTTTTCATTTTGCCACCTGCCCAAACCCATCGTCCCACGGGTTAGGCGGCAGGGCAAGGAAAATAGAAATCGGCGTGCGCCGCCGTCAGGCGGAGAGGGCGAGAAGCGGGATTAGAAACATGTCGGGAAGTTTTCAGCGGCCCTGGCTTCGCCGCGCCGGCGTGGCTGCACTCTGCTTCACCACCGTTTCGGCGTAGCGCGACAACAGCGGGTTGAACAGGTTTGGGCGTTCCCAGAAAGGTGCATGGCCGGCGTCCGGGATGACATGGCACTGTTCCCATAGCGAGGCGTAGGCCACCGTCTCGAAGTAGCTCAGCCGCACCAGCGGATCATGCTCTCCATTGATCACCGCGACCGGGAACGGAGCGTGTTCCACCACCTGTTTCTGGTCGGCGCCCTTGCCGGCAAACATGCTGCGCGCCACGCCGGCGCGCAGCCTGCCGTCGGTGCGCCTTATGGCTTCACGGAATGACGGACTGGCGGTGTCGCCGAAGCAAAGCGCCTCAAAGCGCTCGATGTCGCGTTCGGAGTAGACCTTCTTGGAGGCGAGCAGCATGTCCCAATTGGCGTGAAAGCCGCGCAGCATGCCGAGCGGTCCTCTCGGCACCGGCGGTGCCCCGGTCAGAACCAGGCCGTTCACCGCATGGTGGAAGCTGGCAAGTTCGATCGCCACATGGCCGCCGAGCGACCAGCCGAAGATGATGGCGCGGTCGATGCCCAGGGCGTCGAGAAGGCGGGCGGTGGTCTGGGCCAGGCCGGTAATCGTGTAGGCGGTTGCCGGATCGCGGGCATCCGATGACTCGCCATGGCCGGGAAGGTCGAAGGCGATCAGCCGATGGGCATCGGCGAGCGGACTGTCGAACTGACGGGCAAACACGGCGCGCGAGGAACCTGAGCCATGGATCATGACGATGGGCATGCCGGATCCCGACGACTGGCTGAGGCGCAAATCGGCCTGCGGCGTGCGGATGGTTCGGTCAGTGATGCTCATGCTGGATTAGACCTTCAGATTGCCTGAAGGCCAACATCGCATCGCGGGCTCTATATGTTCTTTAAACATGTGGTTAAGAAAGGATTTCTAGAAATCGACCATCGGCGTGCCCACCGGCTCCATGGCAACCCCGCGGAATCCCGACAATGGAACCAGTTCTCGATCTTCTTGTCTCGATCTGCAGCATCGCGACGCTTGGCCAGTATGTCTGGTCGATGCGGGCGCATTTCCAACCGCAGGCCATGTCTCCAGGCGCCATGGCAATATCGGCGGCGGTCATCGCCACTGCGCTGTTCTTTCTCGCCATACTGTGGATCCAGTCGCAGCCGGTTTCGGCAAAGCTCACCGGACTTGCCGTCGAACTGGCGAGCTCTGCCCTGTTCTGGTGGGCGATTGCCACGTCGCGCAAGGCGCGGCTGCGCTTCGCCTTCGCGCCCGACGATCCGCACAGCCTGCTGACCGACGGCCCCTACGGCTATGTCCGCCACCCGTTCTATACGTCCTACATCATCTTCTGGATCGGATGGGGGATCGCGACGTGGTCGATCTGGGCGGTGGTGCCGGTCGCAGGGATCGCCATCCTTTACGTGTTTGCGGCGCTCGACGAAGAGAAGAAATTTTCGCGCACGCCGCTGGCTGGCGACTATCAGGCCTATCGAGGCCGAGCCGGCCTGTTCTGGCCGCGGCTGGGGTGGTAGGCAGGGGGGTAGGGTTTGCCGGATTGAGGATCGCCAGATGAAGATAATCTCCTGCGGCAGCGTGCCGACCATCATCGCGCCGGAGAAGTATTTCACCGGCCGCGTGTTGCAGACGCCGATCATCGAGAGGCAAGCGCCGGCGCGGCTGCGCGCCACGCTGGTCAGCTTCGAGCCCGGCGCGCGCACCCACTGGCACACGCATCCGCTCGGACAGACACTCTATGTCACCGCGGGCGCCGGCCTTGCGCAGACATGGGGCGGCCCGATCCAGGAGATCAGGGCCGGCGACGTCATCTCGTTCGAGCCCGGCGAAAAACACTGGCACGGAGCGGGTCCGAAAACGACGATGAGCCATGTCGCCATGCAGGAGGCGCTTGACGGCGTCCATGCCGATTGGATGGAAGCGGTAACCTCTGAACAATATGGCGGCTGAGCGCATGGCGAGCGAAATCGAATGCGCCAACGCTTCGCTACCGCCTATGCCGGAACTAGAGGCATGAGGCGCCAACAGAAAAACCCGGCGGTGACGCCGGGTTTTTCTGTTTCAGACTGGCCTGATCAGGTCAGCGATGCCGTAAAGCGCTGGATGCGTGTGCAGGCTTCCTCCAGCAGCGTCTCCGACGTGGCGTAGGAGATGCGGAAGTTGGGGCCGAGGCCGAAGGCCGAGCCGAACACCACCGCAACGCCCTCGGCTTCGAGCAGTTCGGAGCAGAAGGCCTCGTCGGTATCGATCACCTTGCCGGCCTTGGTCTTCTTGCCGATCAGCTGGGCGCAGGACGGATAGACGTAGAAGGCGCCTTCCGGCGACGGGCAGCTTATGCCGCGCGCCTGGTTGAGCATCGACACGACAAGATCGCGCCTCCCTTGAAAAATCGCCTTGTTCTTGGCGACGAAATCCTGCGGACCGTTGAGCGCCTCGACCGAGGCCCACTGCGCGATGGTACAGGCGCCGGAGGTCTGCTGGCCCTGGATCATGTCCATTGCCTTGATCAGCTGGACGGGACCCGCGGCATAGCCGATGCGCCAGCCGGTCATGGCATAGGCTTTCGAGACGCCGTTCATGGTCAGCGTGCGCTCATAGAGCTTCGGCTCGACCTCGGCGATCGTCTTGAAGACGAAATCGCCATAGGTCAGGTGCTCATACATGTCGTCGGTCAGCGTCCAGACATGCGGACGTTTCAAGAGCACGTCGGCCAGCGCGCGCAGCTCGGCCTCCGTATAGGCGGCGCCCGACGGGTTCGACGGCGAGTTCATCAGCAGCCATTTGGTCTTCGGCGTAATCGCCTTTTCCAGCACGGCTGGCGTCAGCTTGAAACCATTGTCGATCGAGGTGTCGGCAAACACCGAGGTGCCGCCGCAGATCGCCACCATTTCGGGGTAGCTGACCCAGTAGGGGCGGGGGATGATGACCTCGTCGCCCGGGTTCAGCGTCGCCATGAAAGCGTTGAACAGGATCTGCTTGCCGCCGGTGCCGACAATGGTCTGCTCGGGCTTGTAGTCAAGATTGTTCTCGCGCTTGAACTTTTTGGCGATCGCCTCGCGCAGCGGCACGATGCCCGAAACCGGCGGGTACTTGGTCTCGCCGCGGCGGATCGCCTCTATCGCCGCATTCTTGATGTTGTCGGGCGTATCGAAATCCGGTTCGCCGGCGCCGAGGCCGATAATGTCACGGCCGGCATTTTTCAGCTCGCGGGCTTTCTGCGTCACCGCGATGGTGGCGGAAGGCTTCACGCGGGAAAGGGCGTCGGCAAGAAAGGCCATGACCAGATATCTCCAGAGGGGTCGGCGCAGCGAGAACAGCTGCGGCGCTTCTCATGTCGCATCAACCCGCCAAGTGCAAGCATTGTCGGATGAGCCAGGGGTCAAGGAGGTGTGAAGATCGGCTTTGGGACGCCGCCTGCGCCAAGTTTACACCCGGTTGTGTGAAGCAATCCATGGAGCGCATCCCCGGCAAGAATAAATTCATCAACGGCCGCTAAAACCTTTGACGGCAGGATCGCCAGCCATTTCGCCTGTCTCGCGGAGCGAGGGACCCTTGTCACGCAGCATCGGGCTTGCCCACATCATCCGTAACGATGACGGCACCTCGTCAGGTGTCTGGGGTATCTATACGTTGCAAAGCGCCTTCCAGCCGATCTTCGCCTTCAAAGAGGGCAAATTGTCGGTGGCGGCGTTCGAGGGGCTGATCCGGCCGTTTCGCGACGGCGAGCCGCAATCGCCGATGAGTTTCTTCTCGACCTGTCCGGCCGGCGACCGCCTGCATATCGAGGCACTGACGCGAACGCTGCATTTGCTCAACGCCGGCGCCTGCCTGCCGCAAGAGGCCTCGATCTTCGTCAATTTCGACCCGTCGGTGTTCACCGAGCGCTCCATCGTCGACAACGCACTGCGCGACATGCGCCTGGTGCTGCACGAGGCGGGGATCGATCCGCGCCGCATCGTGTGCGAGGTGACCGAGCAGAGGTCGGCGTCGCAGGAAACGCTTTACAGCTTCGTCGAGGCGCTGCGGGCCAATGGCTTCCGCATCGCCGTTGACGACTATGGCGCCGATGAATCCGACATCAATCGCATCAAGGAACTCAAGCCGGACATCGTCAAATTCGATGCGCACTGGATTACGCAGCTGATGGAGTCAGGCGCCGGCTTCGCCCTGTTGACCACCATGGTGACGAACTTCGAACAGCAAGGCATCCGCACCGTGTTCGAGGGCATCGAGGAGGGCTGGCAACTTGAACTCGCCGAGAAATCGGGCGCCTCGATGGTGCAGGGTTTCGTGCTGGCGAAGCCGGAACTGGCGCCGACCAGTTTTCGCGTTTTCGGCAAGGATGCGCAGCCACCTGTCGCGGCGGTCGAGCCAGTCAAGGCGCCTGCCGGCCGAACCGCTTCAGCACGGCCGGGCCGGGTGTTCGGGCGCAGGACCGGGCCATGACCGGGCAGCGCGAGCGGCGGCGCGATGTCGGCGAAGCGATCTTCGCCGACGAGGTCGGCATCGAATACGGCCTCTATGGCGCGTTCCGGCTGAAGAGCGCCTACCAGCCGATCTTTGCGCCACGCGGCGGCGCTCTGGCGGCGGTCGCGGTCGAGGCCCTGGTCGAACCGCACCGAGCGGCCATGCCGGTTGCGCCGGCCGTGTTCTTCGACAGCATCGCGGCGGGCGACCGCCTGTTTGTCGAGACGATGTGCCGGATGCTGCATCTGAGAAACTTCCGCAACATCGGCGTCGATGGGCTCGACCTGTTCTTCAACTACAACCCGATGATCAACGATCATCTCGGGCGGGCGCTGGCCGAGATCCGGCTGATGACCCGGCATCTCGGCGATCTCGACCTGCATGCCGGCATGTTGGTCTGCGAAATCACCGAGCAGGCCGCCGACGATCATGTGCTGGCCCCGCTGGTGCGCGAGATACGGCGCCACGGCGTTCGCGTCGCCATCGATGATTTCGGCACCGGCCATTCGACCGCCGAGCGGATGAGCCTGCTTCAACCGGACATTGTGAAGATCGACGGCGGCTGGTTCGCCGAATTCTGCCGCCACGCTGCCGCCGAGCGCTTCTTCCGGCCGCTCGTCTCGTCGCTGCACGATCGCGGTGCCAAGGTGCTGGTCGAAGGCATCGAGCAGGCAACGCATCTTCGGGTCGCGCTGGATGGTGGTGTCGACCTGCTGCAGGGGTATCACCTTAGCCGCCCGGCGCTGGCCGGCACGATCTTCAACCAGCAGCCGCTGTCGATCGAGGCGCTGCTGCGTGCTGACAACAAGGTGGTGCCGTTGCATCTGCGGAGGTGATTTTGTCCTCACGCTTGCCGCCGCTTCGCGGCTCGCTCCGGACGGGGCGCGCCAACGGGCGCGACGCCCGGTCGGGCTTGCGGCCTTTGGCCGGTACTTAACCCCAGACAAACAAAAAGGCGGGATAAATCCCGCCTTCCCATTTTCGGTAGCCTGATCGGGAGCTTTAAGTCCGGGCTGGCAGCTATCTGCTGATCCAGATGGTCGGGTCTTTCCACTCCAGCGCGCTTCTCGCGCGACTGTCAGTACATCCGTGACTTGCCGCGCGCCCCGAACTCTCGTCCGGCGCGCGCTTTTCGCAAAATCAGGCTGCCTTGCTCAGAGAACCAGCGGACGACTTGCCAGTGCGGCGGTCCTGCTCGATCTCGAAGTTGATTTTCTGGCCTTCGACCAGGGTCGACAGTCCAGCGCGCTCGACAGCGGAGATGTGGACGAAAACGTCCGCGCCGCCCGAATCAGGCTGAATGAAGCCGAAGCCCTTGGTGGCGTTGAACCACTTGACCGTACCAGTTGCCATATAAATAGTCCTCGCATTTGCTTTGGTTTGACCGAACCGAGGTTCAGCCGGTGTGTATCGAGATTTTGGAGATAGACGTCAGCAAACGCGAAGATCGCGAGGCCCGGATCGATCGGCCGAAATATCAATGGACCTGATATAGGCGGGTTTTGCACCAAAAACAAGATGTCTCGAAAAATGGCGCCGCCCAACGGCCGCCCCAATCGCATGAAAGCGTTGAGCAATCGGGAAGATCGGGGCGCCTCACGGCGTTAGTCCGGTTTTGGGAGGCAACCATGAAAACCGTCGTGAAAACCATTCTGCTGGCTGTCTGCCTGACGCTGGCGGCCGCCGAAGCGCAGGCGATTTCGCGCTACGACCCCACTCGTATGAGCTGCGACAGGGTGCAGGGCACGATCGCCCGCCAGGGCGCGGTGATCCTGCGCTATCAGTCGACGCGGGTGCCGGGCCTGCCGCTCTTCGACCGCTATGTGCAGAGCCAGGCGTTCTGCAATTTCGGCGAGATCAGGAAGCGCGCCTATGTGCCGAGCGCCGATACGAAATCCTGCCCGGTCTATCTCTGCAAGCGGATCGAGACCGACCATTTTCATCGCCGCTTTCTGCGCCGTCATTAGGGCACGTCGATATTCAGGTGATGCCGGCCTGCAAATGGCTGATACCTGCGCTTCCGGTGCTCACGTACGAAAAGTACGCTCCGCTCCGGTTCTCGATATCAGCCATTTTCGACTCGGCCTGACCTGAATCTCAACGTACCCTTGGGGGGCATGCGATGATGGTTAGCGCCTTAGAACCCGAACGAGACCTGCGCCGGAGGCGGCGGGCCGACGCGCACACCTTCCATGGCCAGCATCCTTTCCTTGGTGGCGGAGCCGCCGGGCGCGGAGAAGCCGCCAATCTTGCCGCCCGCGGCCAGGATGCGGTGGCAGGGGATGACCAGCGGTACGGGATTGGCACCGAGCGCGGAGCCGGTTTCGCGCGGCAGGCCGGGCTGGCCGGCGCGCTTGGCCAGTTCGCCATAGGTGGTTGTTTCGCCATAACCAAGCTTTCGCGCCGCGTCGTAGATGGCGAGGCGGAAGTCGTCGACGCCGTCGAGATCGACCGGCACGCCGGAGAAATCGACATCCTCGCCTGAGGCATAGGCCTTGATCGAGGCGATCAATTCGACGACCCATTGCGGCTGCTCGGTATTGGCGGCAACACCGGCATGGCGCATCAGCCGGCGCTCCACCGCTTCGCGGCTCTTTTCCGGCAGGCAGAGCCGGATGAGGCCCTTTTCGCTCCAGGCGATGCCCATGAAGCCGATCACTGTTTCTAACACTGCGTGGCCGGCTGTGATCGAAGCTGTCGTTTCCATGATGCGCTCCTTTCCGCAAAGTGGCGAAAACCGGCATAACGACCGGTACATATGCAGAACAATATGGCATCTGGGCCTTGCTCTCGCCACCCGAAAACCACCGGATAGCCCCGATTGCTCACCAGGAATCGCTGGTGTAAGGACTTCTTAACAACCCGACAAACCGGACCCGCGCGGCTTGCCAGCAAAATTCAACCTTATTGCGATCTGTGTGATCGTCGGAGCCGCCGCACTCAGCGGCTGCCAGTCGACTTCGCAGGTGAAGGCTACGCCTGCGCTGACCGAAACGGCAACCGTCGCCGGCAGCGATGCCGGCTTCACCGTGCCGCTGCCCGACACGGTTTCAGTGCTGCCGCAATCCTCAGGGGTTACACCCGTCCAGGCGGCCGAAACGACGCCCGCCACGCCGGCACCCGATGCCGCCGCGCAACCGGCTGCCGCGACCGCGGCCTTCGCCGGCGCGACGCCGACGGTGGCAGCCATGCCCGCCGCAATGACCGCCAATGCCTGGCAGGCGCCGGCGCCTGCCAAAGCCGGGCAGCCAGTTGCCGCTGAGAGGTATACGACCGCCGGGCTTGTCATGCCGGCGACTGCCGCAGGTGGCCAGAAGACCTTGCCCGGCGTGCAGCAGGTCGCCTATGTCGGGCCGCAGAATCCGGCTGCCCTGGTGCAGTTCCCCGCCGCGCCGCTCAACCCCACGCCGGCAGAAGAGCATGCCACGGGCATGCGCGGCGACATCGACCAGTTGATCCAGAAATACGCCGCACTCTATGAGGTGCCGGTGGATCTGGTGCGCCATGTCGTCAACCGCGAAAGCACCTACAATCCCAAGGCCTACAATAACGGCCATTGGGGGCTGATGCAGATCAAGCACGCGACGGCGCGCGGCATGGGCTATGACGGGCCGGCCAAGGGCCTGTTCGACGCCGAGACCAATCTGAAATACGCGGTCAAATATCTGCGCGGCGCCTGGCTGTGTGCCGACGGCAACGCCAAGAAGGCCGACTGGCTCTACCAGACCGGCTATTATTTCGACGCCAAGCGCAAAGGCCTGCTCGAGGCCACCGGCCTCGGTGTCGACCGCAAGCGCCGCCGGCTGCAGCCCGACGCCTGAGCGCCATGCCTGAACCGCGGCCGCCGGCTCCAAACGACATCCGGCTGCGCAAGATCCTCGACGAGACACTCGTTGCACCGCACTGGCCGGACGGCTTTGCCATGCGCTGCTTCGAACATGGCGACGCGCAACCCCTGCATGCGCTGCTGAGCGAGGTGTTCGACGACGGCACCGACGGACCCTTCGACGAATGGTGGCCGCGTATCTCAGGCGATGCCGAATTCGACCCGGCGCTGTGTTTCCTGGTCATCGACGCCAAGGGACGGCTGGCGGCGGCAGCGCTGTGCTGGACGAGGGCCTTCGTCAAGGACCTCGCCGTTCACCCCGAAGCGCGCCGCAAAGGCATTGGCGAAGCGCTGATGTGGCAGGCTTTCAACGCCTTTCGCGATCGAGGCGCGCCCCATGTCGACCTCAAGACCAACACGGTCGAGAACGCCGCCGCCCTCAGGCTCTACGAGCGGCTGGGAATGATTCAAGTCCCTTGGGAAGGCTAAAGCGGCTGTTGAAATCCTTCGGATTGTGAACTGCTTCACATAGGCCGCTGCAACCGGATGCTACCTCACCATCCATGCCTTTCGTCCGATGGCGGATCGACGACTGGCAGATGTGGGGCGGCTGCACCGGCATGTGTTCAGCCACTCCTTGGCGGGTCCCAGGCGGGGGTTTGGGGCCCGCCAGTCGTCTGCAGCCAGCCTTCAAATATCAGGCGCATTGCCGATCTTCTTTTTGAGCTCGAGCGCCCAGGCGCGGCCCTCGTCGCCGCCCCACAGCAGCCAGGCGATAGTGCCGGCCGACGGATTGTCTTCATTGCCATAGTTCTTGCCGCGCTTGTCGACCTCGTGGCGGGCGAAGTAGCTGACCATGCGGCGGATGGTGGACGGCGCGAGTTTTTCGCGGTTCTTCAATTCGGTGGCACGGGCGACGCCGATCTCGGTGCCGCCGCGCCCGAACTGTTTTCGCAGCCTGAGGCCCTTGGCTGCGTTGTCGGCGACGATCTGCGGGCAACGCAGGTCGATCTCTTCGGTGGTCTGCTCGTGCATGTGTGCTCCCCTGATCCCTGGAGATCTAGCTGACGGGAAGAATACGGCAAGGCGGGCACGTTTCCCGGATCAAAAATGTCGGAACCGATCGCCGTGAAACGTCCTTGGGCCGTAAAGCAATCCGCGCCGGGACGCCGGCGCGACGGCCAAGGAGACGATCATGATCACCTTCCCCAACGAATCCGCCAGATATCGCACCGCGCGTGAAAAACTCCTGCAGAAAGAAATCGAGTTGCGCCGCGCCATGGAGGCTGTGGCCGTCGCCAGACGCGCTTTGCCGCCAGGCGGGCTGGTGCCGCAGGATTATGTCTTCGACGGGCTTGGCCCGGACGGCAAGCCGGCGCGGATAAAACTGTCGGAACTGTTTGCGCCGGGCAAGGATTCGCTGATCCTCTACAACATGATGTTCCCGCGCCATCCGCAGGAAACGCGCGATGTGGCGGCCAGCGGCGAGACGGCGAAGCTGGCGAGGCAGGACCAGCCATGCCCGTCCTGCACGGCGCTGCTCGACCAGTTCGACGGCGCCGTCGGGCATCTCGAAGCCGCCGGCTTCAATTTCGCTGTGGTGGCCAAGTCCCCGCTGGAAAACGTCGTGGCGCTCGGCCGCGACCGCGGCTGGGTGAACATGCGGCTCCTCTCCAGCGCCTCCAACAGCTTCAAGCGCGATTATTACGCCGAGGCCGAAGACGGCGCGCAACTGCCGGTGCTGTCGGTGTTCCACCGCGATGCCGACGGCATCAGGCATTTCTGGTCGTCGGAGCTCGGCTTCGCGCCGACGGATGCCGGCCAAGACCCGCGCGCCATCGGGACCTGCGAGATCCTGTGGAACCTGATGGATTTCACGCCGGAGGGCCGGCCGGATTGGAATGAGCAACTGCAGTATGGGTGTTGTCACTGAGGGTGGCGCAGGGCGCTCCTGCCCCGGCATCGTTTCAGTTCACCAGGCGCCGGCGCTGCCCCTCATCTGCCTGCCGGCATCTTCTCCCCGTATAGTGACGGGGAGAAGGGGCTGGCCGCAACGCCGGCACCCTTCCTGCAACGCTGGCAGTTGGCGAAACCTTGGGCGCAAGCCTTTTCTCCCCGTCACTATACGGGGAGAAATGCCCGGCAGGGCAATGAGGGGCAGCGCTGACATCTGTTGGCCCGCCCTGTGCGCGGGCGATTGTGACGTAGATTCGATGCGGAATCGAGGAGGAGTGAATGCCCAAGATCGACCTATCCACCGTGCCCGTCCGCAAAGGCTCCGGCTACCCCGCGCCCTTCGATGCCCCTTGCGCCGAGCGCACGCGGCGGCGGCTCGGCGATGCCGGCGGCCTGACCGATTTCGGCGTCAACCTGATGACCCTGCCGCCCGGCGGCTGGTCGAGCCAGCGGCATTGGCACAGCCATGAGGACGAGCTCGTCTATGTGCTGGAAGGCGAGCTGGTGCTGGTCGAGGATGGCGGCGAGACGCTGCTCAGGGCAGGCGACTGCGCGACCTTTGCGAAAAACAGCGGCAACGGCCATCACATGATCAACCGCTCGTCGACGACGGCGCGCTATCTCGAAGTCGGCTCGCGCTCTCTAGACGATGTCATAACCTGCTCCGACATCGACATGATGAGCCCGAGTTCGGATGGGCGGTTCCTGCACAAGGACGGCACGCCGTATCCGGGGCAGGGGTGAGTCAAGCTACCCCTTCTCCCCTTGTGGGAGAAGGTGTCGCCGCAGGCGACGGATGAGGGGTGTTCCAGCGGAGTGACACGCTTGTGTTCCCTGGAGCACCCCTCATCCGTCTCGGCGCTGCGCGCCGATCCACCTTCCCCCACAAGGGGGGAAGGGAAGAGCCGCTCTGGCGTTCCGCCGTTGTGGCGATAAGCTCGCTCCCAAACAAAGGGAAATCATCATGACCAAGGAAATCATCGAAGTGCCGGTGCTGTCGGCGGCGGTCCGGGCGCTGGGCGTGCCGCTGTCGCTGGTGACCAAGGGCGCAGGGCTGGTCTTCGTGTCCGGCATGCCGCCGCTCGATCTTTTGACCGGAAAGCTGGTCAAGGGCGACATCGAGGTGCAGACCGAGGCGTCGCTGAAGGCGTTGCGCCATTGCCTGGAAGCGGCGGGAAGCTCGCTCGACAATGTGCTGATGGTGCGCATCTACGCCGCCAATGCCGGCTTCTACAACGCCATCAACCGTGTCTATGCCAGGCATTTCCCCGAAAACTCGCCCTCGCGGACCTTCGTGCCGGTGGCATCATGGCCGATGGAGTTCGATATCGAGATCGAGTGTGTGGCGGTGGGGTGAGGGGAGGCCAAAACTATATGTTTAAATTGGACGCATATTGGAATCGGTATTCGGGCCGGTGCTGAGGTAAACGAAAGTCAATACGCATCGACAAAAACCTCATCATCATCGAAATCAATCTCGTCTATGTCGAATGACAAATCTAACTCGAAATCGTCGACAAGTTTAGTTTTTGCCAAGTTCTCCTTCTTCATCTTTTTCAAAAGAGGAGCTAACTTGTAGTAATCTAAATTTGATCGGTAAAATTCAATTTTTTTCTTGAATACATGACGAAAATATTCGTGATCAGTTACATGTTTTTGCTTTGCTGTCCCATTTATAGCTTTGAGAGTGGTCTCATACGCGTACAGCCACATGTGGCTGTTCAGGCCATCCACCGTTAGAAAGGTATTCCAGTGAGAAAAACTGAGATTTCCATCCACTAGGCCTTTAGATCGAGCGTCAGCTATAAGTACAGCGATCAGAGGGTCTTCCTCCGTCAGAAAGGGTTTCAGTACCTTCGCCTTCAAAGAGATTCCGAGAGAGATGGCCAAGTGCAGCAGCCAGATGGCTTCACCGGCTTTCTGCTGTTCACATAAAACCGGGAGGCTTGATTGTACCAAGTCTTTGATTAGATTGATGGTTACGTCGCCTTTTGTGAGATGTCGTATTATAAATATTTCAACTAGAATAGAAATAATCGTCGGGTTTTCCCGATATATGGAGATGAGATACATCTCCACCTGCTTCCAAGAATCGCATTCCAGAAACGCGCGGCGGGCGTTCTGGAGGGCAAATTTCGCGACGTTGCTCTCCCGATTTTCACCAGAAGTTCTGTTGAGGTTGTATAGAAATAAATCGATGGATTGAGCATCGTATGGTGGCTTTGGAATTATCGATCGTATGTAGCTTTTCCAGCCCCAAACGTAGTATGAGCTACTTGCCGAAATAAATGTCTTCTCGTTGTTAATATCCAATTCAAATGTGTTTGCCGCTCTGCGTATCGAGGCGATCACACTTTCGGCACGTTCCTTTGTGTGTGTTCCGACGCTAAAGTCGTCAACAAAGCGCATCGCTGAGTTCGGCGCAATTCCAAGACTGCTCTGAACTGGAAGGTCAATAGCCGAGCCGACCAACTCGGCAATCATTCGCGAGGTATCAGGGCCTACTGGTAGGCCTATGGTTTGGCCATCTTGAGAGTTTCGTGAAATTAAATCAATGAGGTTCCCAACATGCTTGTAGGATCTATTCTTCTTAGCAAAATTCTTCCCATGCACCGCCCAAGCGATCGCGTGAGTATATATTGAATGGTAGAATGAACTTAAGTCGCTATTTATTATATATGCAAACCTGGCATTTAGATTCGAAAGGAAATACTCTCTTGACTCAAATACTGGTCTTTTTAGAGCTCTGTCGCCACTCCAGTCAAATACCGATGGAGATACCGATATTTTTGACCTCTTTGAGATTTTCCTGAGCTCTATATATTTATCCGAAAGTATTTTTGAAAGGAAAAAATAAGAAACTGGATTTATAAACGAGTGACGTCTGTGGTGTTTCGTAAATCTTGGATAATTGAATGAAGTTCTATTCCCTTTGTAGTAATAATACGCTGGATCTTTTTGTTTCCCTATTTTTGGTATCTTTTCAAAATTCAATAATAGGTAATTTCTGTACTTTCCAAATTTTTCACTATAGAAACATCTTGGTAATTCCGGAGGAAAAAAGCCGGCAGTAAGAAATCTGCGATGGCGAGCTGGCGCATTCTTCGCACTCATTCTGTGCTCCGGGAAACTGCACGAGTCGGCAAGCCCTTCTCGAGCGTCCAGTCTAGGTTCGTGAATGACTACACGATATTCACAACTAAGAAAATGCTAATCCAAATGTCTCTGAAGAGACTGGCCGTCCACGGCCCTTTGTCACCGGCGAAATTGTGGCTTTCGCCGCAACTGAAACACCCTAGGGTGATAGGCTAAGCTAACTCCGTCTGGTACCCCGTTGATATGAATTTGCTCTGTTAGTGCCTTCCCGCGAGAGAATCCTTTAAGCAAAATACTCCTGCAGCGGCCGAACCTCCAGGCTCCCTGCCTTCAGCGCCGCAATCGCCTCGGCCACCGCGGCAGCACCCGACAGCGTCGTGTAATACGGCACCTTCTGCATCAGCGTGGCGCGACGCAGTGACTTGGAATCCGACACCGCCTTCTGGCCGTCCGTCGTGTTGAAGACGATCTGGACCTGGCGGTTGCGGATAGCGTCTTCGATGTGGGGGCGTCCCTCGAGCACCTTGTTGATCTTCTCGGCGACCACGCCGTTCTCGGCGAGGAACCGCTGGGTGCCCGAGGTGGCAAGAACCTTAAAACCCTGGCCGGCGAGGCGCTTGACCGCCGGCAATATGCCTTTCTTGTCCTCGTCGCGCACCGAGACGAACAGTGTGCCGGAGCGCGGCAGGTCGACGCCGGCGCCCAGCTGGCTCTTGGCGAAGGCGAGCGCGAAATCGCGGTCGAGGCCCATGACCTCGCCGGTTGAGCGCATTTCCGGGCCGAGCAATATGTCGACGCCGGGGAAGCGGGCGAAGGGGAAGACGGCTTCCTTGACCGCGATGTGGCCGGGGTTGCGTGGGTCTGGCATGGCGCCGTAATGGGCGAAGGCGTCTTCCAGCTTTTCGCCGGCCATGATACGGGCGGCGATCTTGGCGATGGGCCGGCCGATGGTCTTGGCGACGAAGGGCACGGTGCGCGACGCTCGCGGATTGACCTCCAGCACATAGACCGTGCCGTCCTTGATCGCATACTGCACGTTCATCAACCCGCCGACATTGAGCGCGCGGGCAAGCGCCGCCGTCTGGCGCTCCAGCTCGTCGACCAGTTCCGAAGGCAGCGAGTGAACGGGAAGCGAGCAGGCGCTATCGCCCGAATGGATGCCGGCCTCCTCGATGTGTTCCAGGATCCCGGACACAAAGGTTGACGTGCCATCGCAGAGGCAGTCGACATCGACCTCGATGGCGCCCGAGAGATAGGTGTCGAACAAAAGCGGGTTCTTGCCGAGCAGCGTGTTGATCTGGCCGGTCTTGTCGTTGGGGTATTTCTGCTTGATGTCCTCCGGCACAAGGCCGGGCACGGTGTCGAGCAGATAGGATTGCAGCATGCCCTCGTCATGGATGATCTGCATGGCGCGGCCGCCGAGCACGTAGGAGGGGCGCACCACCAGCGGGAAGCCAAGCTCGCCGGCGACGAGGCGGGCCTGCTCGACCGAATAGGCGATGCCGTTCTTCGGCTGGGTCAGGTTCAGCTTGTGCAACAGCTTCTGGAAACGGTCGCGGTCTTCGGCGAGATCGATCATGTCAGGCGACGTGCCGAGGATCGGGATGCCGGCCTTCTCCAGCGCGTCGGCCAGCTTCAGCGGCGTCTGGCCGCCGAACTGCACGATGACGCCGACCAGTTCGCCCGAGGCCTGTTCGGCGCGCAGGATCTCAAGCACGTCCTCGGCCGTCAGCGGCTCGAAATAGAGCCGGTCGGACGTATCGTAGTCGGTCGACACGGTCTCGGGGTTGCAGTTGATCATGATCGCTTCATAGCCGGCGTCGCGTAGCGCAAAGGCGGCATGGCAGCAGCAATAGTCGAACTCGATGCCCTGGCCGATTCGGTTCGGACCGCCGCCGAGGATGACGACCTTCTTGCGCGACGAGACCTGCGCCTCGTTGGCGAGTGCGCCGGCGAAAGGCACTTCGTAGGTGGAATACATGTAGGCGGTGGGTGAGGCGAACTCGGCGGCGCAGGTATCGATGCGCTTATAAACCGGATGAACGTCGAGCTTTTCGCGAGTCTTCGCAATCACTTCGGCGTCGGTCTTCGTCAGCGACGCGAGGCGGGCGTCTGAGAAACCCATCGCCTTCAGCATGCGCAGATTGACGGCGTCTTGCGGAATGCCGTGCTCGCGGATGCGGGCTTCCATGGCGAGAATGCCGGCGATCTGTTCGAGGAACCACGGGTCGATCTTGCACATGGCGTGCACGTCTTCCAACGAGGTGCCCATGCGGATCGCCTGCGCCACCATGCGCAGCCGGTCTGGGGTCGGGGTGCCCAAAGCGGCGCGGATGGCGTTGCGGTCGTCGACGTGGCTGGCGGGCGCAGTGCCATGACCAAGGCCGGGGATCTCGATCTCGTCGAGGCCGGTGAGGCCGGTCTCCAGTCCACGCAGCGCCTTTTGCAAGGACTCCTGAAACGTGCGGCCGATGGCCATGACTTCGCCGACCGATTTCATGGCGGTGGTCAGCACCGGTTCGGCGCCGGGGAATTTCTCGAAGGCAAAGCGCGGGATCTTGGTGACGACGTAGTCGATCGACGGCTCGAAGGACGCGGGGGTGGCGCCGCCGGTAATGTCGTTCTCCAGCTCGTCCAACGTGTAGCCGACGGCGAGCTTTGCCGCGATCTTGGCGATAGGGAAGCCGGTGGCTTTTGAGGCCAGGGCGGACGAGCGAGAGACGCGCGGGTTCATCTCGATGACGACGAGGCGGCCGTCGGCCGGGTTGACGGCGAACTGGACGTTGGAGCCGCCGGTCTCGACGCCGATCTCGCGCAGCACCGCGATCGAGGCGTTGCGCATCATCTGGTATTCTTTGTCGGTCAAGGTCAGCGCCGGGGCGACGGTGATGGAGTCACCGGTGTGCACGCCCATCGGGTCGATGTTCTCGATCGAGCAGACGATGATGCAATTGTCCGCTTTGTCGCGGACAACCTCCATCTCATACTCCTTCCAGCCGAGCACGCTTTCCTCGATCAGCACTTCGGTGGTCGGCGAGGCGTCGAGGCCGGACTGGACGATGTCGTAGAATTCGGCGCGGTTGTAGGCGATGCCGCCGCCGGTGCCGCCCATGGTGAAGGACGGGCGGATGATGGCGGGCAGGCCGACATGGTCGAGCGCCTGGGCGGCGATCGCCATGCCATGGCTGATGTAGCGCTGCTTGCGGTCGCCTTCGCCGAGATTCCAGCGTGTTTCCAGCGCGTCGAGCGCAGCATCGAGATCGGCAGGCGCCTCGGCCTTGAGTGCTGCGCGCTCGGCCTCATGCATCTTGCGGTCGGTGTTCTTGACGTCGGTGGCGTTGGCCAGCATCGACTTCGGCGTTTCCAGGCCAATCTTCTTCATCGCCTCGCGAAACAAAGCGCGGTCCTCGGCCTTGTCGATAGCCGTGGCGTCGGCGCCGATCATCTCGACATTGTAACGGTCGAGCACGCCCATGCGGCGCAGCGACAAAGCGGTGTTGAGCGCGGTCTGGCCGCCCATGGTCGGCAGCAGCGCGTCGGGGCGCTCCTTGGCGATGATCTTGGCCACCACCTCGGGCGTGATCGGCTCGATATAGGTGGCGTCGGCCAGTTCCGGGTCGGTCATGATGGTGGCCGGATTGGAATTGACCAGGATGACGCGGAAGCCTTCTTCCTTCAGCGCCTTGCAGGCCTGGGTGCCGGAATAGTCGAACTCGCAGGCCTGGCCGATGACGATGGGGCCGGCCCCGATGATCAGGATCGACTTGATGTCGGTGCGTCTTGGCATCGTTATGAGTTCCGTTCGGCGAGCGGCTTGCACGAAAAACCGGGACGGGAAGACCCGGCCGGTTGTGCTTGCGATTCTGGTATCAGGCTAGGAGGGCCTTATAGGGAAGAGTTTTGGCGGATGTAACCCCGAAAATGCGGGATTGCGCGCGGCTTCACAACCGGGGCAATCGCTTCAAGTTTGAAATCGCATCTTACCGGGCGCCGGCGTCGACAAATGGTCAGTCGTGGCAGAATCCATTTGCGACGGCGCCGAACCCTAATCCCCGGTCGCCACGGCGTCGGTGATCTCGAAGCGCTCGGAGGTGCCGATGCGGATCATGTTCAAGCTGCCTTCGCGGGTGAAGCGGAATTCGTCGGCAGAGTCGGAGCCGACTGGCAAGCCGCCATGGAAGCTGATGATGCGCGCGCCGCCGTCCGGCCAGGTCACGGTCACGGCGCTGTCGCCGCCGGTATGGGCGACGCTTATTTGGCACTGGGTCATCGGCTCGCCGACATGGCGCGCGCAGGGGATGCCGGGCGCGGGCGGAGCAGGGGAGGGCTCGATCGCCGCGAACGCCATGCCATAGGCATCGTCCATCGCGGTCCTGCCGATCGCGGCGATGGATTTCGGTGCGTCTTGGTCCGTGCCGCCGAGACGCTCGGTAAGGTCGGGCGGGACCGGCGGTGGCGACGTCGTGGCGTCCGGCGTCTGACCGGCATCGTTGGTCGTGGCGACAGTGGACGCATCCGCCGGCTGGTCGGATTCGGCTACGGTCGCCGGATTGACCGGAACGAGATAGCGCGCCGGCGCCCAGCCGGTGACTTTGGGATTGTCTGAAACAACCTTGCACCAGGGATGTCCGTCAATGTCGTTGCAGCCGAGGTTGCGCACGCTCGCGCCGGCAGCCACCCGCGCCTCGGTCTTGCCCATCGGCGATGGCTTGGCGCGGATGTTGAGCAGATCGTCGGGGGCAAGCCCGGTGACGATGGAGATGAAGGGCACCTCTTCGGCGTGGGCCGGGACAACAGCCGGCCAGGCCGCCGTCAGCAGCGGAGCGGCAATCAGCGCATGCAAACTTGTTCGGAGCGTAACGATGCGCCTCATCATTGGCCGTGCACTGATACTCTGTGCCTTTGCCGCGGCAGGTCCTGCCGCATGCCGAGGCGGTTTTATAAGGGACGATACGGCGCCATGTAAGTCCGAAAATGCGTCCGATGTTTGGTGCCGGGAGGGCGGCGCAGGGCACGGCTGTGCGTCAAACGGAGCCTTGCCCAGAGGATTTGGGCATGAAGCCGGTTCTGAGCGCATGCGCCCATTCCGGCCGCCCCGCCTGTTCAGCCTGAATGGCCGCCGCTTCGTGGTCGTAGTCGACGGCGATGGTCTCGAAACGGTCGGGTCCTTCACCATCCAAGGTGACGATGCCGTAGCGTGCATGCGGGCTGCCTTGCTCCGCAACATGCGCCGGCGGCGTGTCGTCGTCATAGGCAGGGGCGCCGACGCTGCCGGGGTTGAAGATCACCGGGCCGTCGGGGATGCGGATCAGCTCTGGGCGGTGGCTGTGTCCGCACAGCACGATGCGGCAGGTGGGGTCGAGCGGCTTCAGCCGCCGCTGAATAGTCGCAAGCGGTGCGCGCACCAGTTGGCCATCGACGATCGCGTCGAGCAGATATTTCTCATCATGGTCGGGCCTGGCATGGAAGGCGACCACGCCGGGAACGATCTCCAGCGTGAAGGGCAAGGCGAACAGGGCTTCGCGCTGCGCCTCCGTCAGCCGCTCCTGCGCGTAGCGGTCGGAAGCCCACATCGTCTCGTCGGCCGGATCGACGGCGACGCGGCGGTCGTGATTGCCGCGCACGGTCGGCAGGTCGAGCGCTTCGAGCCGCTCGAACGTCTCGCGCGGCCAGAGCGGGCCGGAGACGCAATCGCCGAGATTGATGGTGAGATCGGCGCCACCGCGCCGCTTGAGGTCGTCGAGCACGGCATCCAGCGCCAGGACGTTGCCGTGGATGTCGGCGAGAACGGCGATGCGCATGCGGCGGGCTCCCTGGTGCAGCCGCGTTGGAGGCTTTGCGGCCCGTCTTCGTTATCAAGCCCGTGCCTTCGGTATCAAGCCCTTGAGAGCGGTGGAGACAGCCGGGAGCCCACCCGTGGCTTTCGCGGAAGCACTCCATCTGCTACCTTTCCAAGCCGTTGGGAGGGACCAGGCGATGACCCGCGACCAGATGGTTGCCCACCTCCGCGCCGCCAATGACGTGGCGCGCGAGACTGCCGCGCACGGGCATCATCCTTTCGGCTGCGTGCTCGTCGGTCCCGACGATCGCATCCTGATGCAGCAAGGCAACATCAACACCGTCCGCCACGCCGAAACCGAACTCTCCCGGCGTGCGGCGGACGCCTATTCGCCGGAATTCCTGTGGTCCTGCACGCTGGTCACAACCGGCGAGCCCTGTGCGATGTGCACCGGAACGCTCTACTGGGCCAATATCGGCCGGCTGGTCTACGGCTACGAGGAGACCAAGCTTCTCGCGCTGACTGGCGACCACGCCGAGAATCCGACGATGAACCTCTCGTCGCGCACAGTCCTCGCCTCCGGGCAGAAGCCGGTCGAGGTTCACGGTCCCTTCCCCGAGATGGAAGAGGAGCTTCTCGCCCCGCATATCGGTTTTTGGCAGCGCTAGGAGCGGCAGAAACCTTACTTGCGAACCTGCAGCCTCAAGCCGGCAGTTCGATGTCGTGGCCTCCGACCGCCGGAAGGGCAGGGTCGTCGCCAGCCGCCGCAATGACGCTGTCGAGCAGGCCGGGGAAGCGGGCGTCGAGATCGGCGCGGCGCAGCGTGATCATGCGGTTGGTGCCGACCACCTCGGCGCGGGTGACGCCGGCCTCGCGCAGTTTGGCGAGGTGATAGCTGAGATTGGTCTTCGAGCCGAGGTCGAGGAACTGGCTGCAGTTCAGCGGCACGCCTTGCTTGCTGGCGAGATAGCGCACGATGGCGAGCCTGGTCGGGTCGCCAAGCACGCCGAGCACGATCGGCAGGCTGATCTGGTCTGTGTTGGGGTGCGGCAAGGTCATGGCCCGAAACTAAGCACAGTCGGTGGCGATTTCAACGCGTCCATCTTTCCTCGGGGCATGCACAGTGTTTCTCCGTTTCGCGATTGGCCCAATGGCTGTCCTGACACAGGGCTGTCAGCAGGCTTCAGTTATTTTCGCCTGGCTTCATTGACATCATGCCCTGCTATGTCCAATTGTTCAATAAGTTTTGAACTAAGGACACACGCAATGGACAAGCGCCTCTTCTGGCTTGCGCTCGGATCGTTCACGATCTCGACCGAAGGCTTTGTCATTTCCAGCCTGCTGCCCGATATCGCCGGCGATGCCGGCATCTCCATTCCGCTCGCCGGCACGCTGATCACCGCCTTCGCGCTCGCCTATGCCATCGGCACGCCGATCCTGGCGACGCTGACCGGCGAATGGGACCGGCGCCGCGTCATCCTGTGGACGCTGGTGTTCTTCGTCATCGGCAATCTGGTGGCAGCACTAAGCTCGTCCTTCGAACTGCTGCTCATTGCCCGCATCATCATGGCACTGTCGTCGGGCCTGTTTGCGGCAACCGCGCAAGGCACGGCGGTGGCGCTGGTCGATGACCATCACCGGGCGCGCGCCATTGCCGTCGTCGTCGGCGGCACCACGGTGGCGGTTGCGCTCGGCGCACCGCTCGGCGCGCTGGTGGCTACCATAGCCGGCTGGCGCGGCACCTTCTTTGCCATTGCCGGGCTCGGCGCGCTGGTCGGCGCCATCCTGTGGTACAGGCTGCCGCGCGGCATTGTCGGCACCAGGCTGCCGCTGCGCCGGCGGCTGGCCGCCGCACTGCGCCCCGGCGTCATGCCGATCCTTTTGACGACGGCTCTGGCCCTGATCGGCGCCTTCTCGGTCTTTTCCTATATCGCCCCGCTTGCCATCCAGAGCGGCGGCCTGAACCCGATTGCGCTGCCCGGCATGCTGCTCGCCTTCGGCGTCGGCGCCGTCATAGGCAACATTGCCGGCGGCCAGGCGGCCGACCGGTTCGGTGCGACGCGCACCGTCGGCTGGTCGCTGGCGCTCAGCGCGGCCATGCTGGTCATGCTTTCTGTCGTGCCGACCTTCCTGCCGCAGCATATCGCCGGGCCGGTGCTGATGGCCCTGATGGTGCCGTGGGGCATGGTCGGCTGGGCGTTCCCACCGGCGCAGGCCAGCCGCATCATCAAGCTGGCGCCCGACGCAGCCCCCATCGTGCTGTCGCTCAACGCCTCGGCGCTCTATCTCGGCGTGGCGCTGGGCGCGGTGGTCGGCGGTGCGGTGTTGCGCTACGGCGTGCCGGCCGATCTCGGCCTCGTCGCCGCAATCTTCCCGCTGATCGGGCTTGGTGTGGTGCTGGCCGGCCGCTGGGCGGCTCGACCGGTCGCCGTGCCGGCGGAGTAATGCCGTTTCCAGATATGATCGCCGGCCGCTTCTTCAGCTTGAAGGGGCGGCCGGCGGTACTTCGTAATCCAGCTCCGCGACTTCATCCAGCATGGCGCGCAGATCGGCCGCCCGTTGCCTGCCGACCATGTCCTCGAAGCGCTGCTGGGCAGTGCTCCACAGTTTCGTCGCCTCTTCGAGCTTGGCGAGGCCTTGGGTTGTCAGCCGCACCCGCTTGATGCGGCGATCGTCCTTGTCGGCGAAGGTCTCGATATAGCCGTCGCGGATCAGCGGCTTCAGCGTGTGGCCGAGCGCCGACAGATCCATGACCATCTCTTCGGCTATGGTGCCCATCGCCGGCTCGCTGCCGACATAGATCTGGTAGAGCAGGCCGTATTGCGTGCCCTTCAGGCCAGAAGGCGCGATCACATCGTCATAGAAGCGGCTGAGCTTGCGCGCGGCGCGCCGCAGCGTGGCATTGTTGCAAGGGCTGAATCCCGGCATCGCAGTCTTGGTCATCATGACTCCTTGGCCGGCAAAAGCGCCGCCGGCCTACCGCAGAAATAGTTTCTGTCGCCTCCGTTGACAAGATAGTGGCATATACCTATTTCCCTGATAGTGGTATATGCCACTAATTGGAAATCAGGCGGCGAGCGGGGGACATCCCATCTCGCCGGGCAGCTAAAAAGGAACACAACAATGAGTGGACAGGACAACAAGGGCACCGCAGTCATCACCGGCGCATCTGCGGGCATCGGAGCGGTCTATGCAGACCGGCTGGCAGGGCAGGGCTATGATCTGGTGCTGGTGGCGCGGCGCGCCGACCGGCTCGAGGAATTGGCTGAAAAGCTGCGTTATGCCTACAAGCGCAAGGTCAGCGTGATTGCCGCAGATCTCGCCGACGACAATGATGTGCGCCGCGTCGAGCAGGCGATCGCAGCCGACGACAGCGTGACGCTGCTGGTCAACAATGCCGGCATTGGCGGCCAGGCCGTGGTGGCAACCGCCGACGCCGACGAGGCCGAGCGCATGATCAAGGTCAACGTCATCGCCTTGACCCGCCTGACCCGCGCCGTGCTGCCGGGGCTTTTGGCGCGCAACCGGGGCGCCATCGTCAACATCGCCTCGGTGCTTGCCTATGAGACCTCGTTCGGCGGTATCTACAGCGGCACCAAGGCCTATGTCGTCAACTTCACCGAAGGGCTGCACCGCGAGGTCGCCGGCACCAATGTGAAGATACAGGCAGTGCTGCCGGGTGCGACCCGCACCGATTTCTGGGAGCTTGCCGGCAGCGATATCGACCAGCTGCCGAAGGAAATCATCATGAGCGCCGACGATATGGTCGATGCGGCCCTTGTGGGTCTCGCCAGGGGTGAAGCCGTCACCGTGCCGGCGCTTGCCGATGCGGCCAAGCTCGACACCTTCCTCGGCGCAAGGCAGGCTTTCTACGGCAGCCTGCACGCCGACAAGCCGGCGGCGCGCTACGCTGCTTGAGTAGGGCTGGTTCGCTTCGCGAACCCCCATCCGCTCACTTCGTTCGCGACCCTCCCCACAGGGGGAAGGGTGAGTGCGCTCCCTACCTCCCCCTTGTGGGGAGGTCGGACCGAGGGTCCGGGTGGGGGTACTGGCGCGACTTCTACGGCTAAGCCCCTCGCCACATCGGAATGATCGAGGCCGCCAGCACCAGCGCCAGCACGATGTTGAGCGCGCGCCATTGCCATTCGGTCTTGAGCAGCCGTGCCAGCACCATGCCGGCGACGCACCAGATGGACAACATCACAGCGGCCGCCAGGCCAAAGGTCGAGCCGAGCAGCAGTGCAAGTTGTCCCGGTCCGTCGGCAAGTGCTGCGAACGATGCCGCTGCGCCCAGACCCATCGCCCAGCCCTTTGGGTTCAACCATTGGATGCCGGCGCCGCTGAGGAAACTGGTGGGCTTGGCCATCGTGACATCGAGATTGGGCGGCCCGGCGCGGCCGATCTTGATCGCCAGCCAGACGAGATAGAGCGAGCCGACAAGTTTCATCGCCAGCTGTAATGATGGCACTGCGAGCAGCAGGCCGGCGAGCCCGGCGGCCGCGGCTCCCGTCACCGTGGCAAGACCGGTGGCGCTGCCCGTCATCAGCGGGACGGAACGGCGGAAGCCGAATTGTGCACCGGAGGCCGTCGACAGTGTGGTCGCAATGCCAGGCGTGCCGGTCGCGATGATCGCAAAAACGACAAGGGGAATGATGGGCTCGAGCATACGGGCTTCCTCGGTGAGGGCTCCATCGTAGCGGCGTGCCTACTTCAGTAAATGCAATGTTTGCGATGCCCGGCATTAGCAGATATAATGCAGGCCATGATCCGAAATCTCGACATGGCGCTAATCCGCACCTTCGTCACCGTCGCCGACAAGGCGAGCATGACGGCGGCGGCGAACGCGCTGCACCTGACGCAAGGCGCCGTCAGCCAGCAGGTTAAGCGGCTGGAGGAGGCGCTGGGCTGCAGCCTGTTCGAGCGCGACCGGCGCGGCTTGCGGCTGACACGGCCCGGCGAACGGTTGTTCGGCAAGGCAAAGCGGCTGCTTGGCCTCAATGACGAAATCTGGACCGAGATGGTGGGCACGGAAGTTGCCGGCAAGGTGCGGCTCGGCGTGCCCTATGACCTTGTCGGCACCTTGCTGGCGCCGGTGCTGAAGGTCTATGCCGAGGCCTATCCGCGGGTCGAGATATCGCTGCTCTGTGCTGCCTCGCCGGACCTTACTGCTGCCCTTGCGGCCGGCACCATCGATCTTGCCGTCATCGAGGAACGGGTCGGTTCGTCGGCCGGCGAATGTCTGGTCATCGACCGGCTGGTCTGGGTCGGGGCGAAGGGCGGCGTTGCCCGCGCCAAGCGACCGCTGCCGGTGTCGATCGTCGCCGACACCTGCGGCTTCCGCCCGGCGGTGCTGGCCGCGCTGAACGAGCACGGGCTGGAATGGCGCACCGTGTTCGAAAACGGTAACATCGACGCCACGACCGCGACGGTGCGCTCCGACCTCGCAGTCACCGCCTGGCTCGCCTCCACCGTGCCTGCCGACCTCGACATTCTGCCTTTCGATTCAGGGCTGCCGCCGCTGCCGAATTTCGCGATCAATTTGCACCTGCCCAAGTACGGCGCAGCGCCGGCCGCGCAGGAATTCGCGCGGTATATCAGGGATGGGCTGGTACGGCGGGCGGTGGCGGCTTAGGCGCCTGGTTTCCTCTCCCCCGTCGATCGGGGGACGGAGTGGGGGTCGATCTTTTATCGAGCAATGCTTCCGGCTGATTGCCGCTGGCCTGAGTCTTCTTGCCGCGCTTGGTTGTGCCTGTCTTGCGGTGACTGCACGATTGACGAGCGGCTTCCCCCACTCCGTCGCTGCTTCGCAGCGCCACCTCTCCCCCCTCCGGAGGGAGAGGAAAGGTGCCAAGCCCGTCCCGCTACTTCCAGTTCTTGCGCCGCTCCAATTCGGCGTCGGACGGTTCCTGCGTGGCAAACGACCCGACCTTGATCTCGCCTGATCGTTCGTAGGTTGCCATGATGACGCCGGTGGTCGTCGCTTGCGACTTGACCAGCTTGAAGGCGGCCGGCATCGCGCTACCGTCGAACAGCCGCTTGCCCTTGCCCAGCAATAACGGGAAGATCATCAGCCGGATTTCATCGATCAGCCCGTTGGCCAGCAAAGTCTGGATCAACTCGCCCGAACCCTGGATGAGCAGGTCAGGCCCATCCTCTTGGCTAAGGCGGCGCAACGCCGCGACGATGTCTTCCCCAAGCCATTGTGTGTTCTCCCAGGTCAGGCTGTCCGGTCGATGTGTCGCCACATATTTGGTCGCAGGGTTGAAGGCATCTCCGATCGGATCTTTCTGGTAAGGCCAGTACGCGGCGAAGATGTCGTAGGTTCTGCGGCCGAGCAGCAGCGCGAAGGGTTTGGAGAAGAGTTCTTCCATGGCCACGCCGGCCACCTCGTCAAAATAATGGAAGGTCCAGCCGCCGAACTTGAAGCCGCCAACCGGATCCTCTTCCGGACCGCCTGGCGCTTGCATGACGCCGTCTAGGCTGACGAAGGTGGCGGCGATGATCTTCCTCATTGGATTTTTCCTTCTCTTTGGTCCGCGCCGTCGGGCCGGACTTCGATCCAAGGACGGACGGGCAGGCGGCAGTCCGACAGGCCCGGGTAAAAATCGCTGCTCGCCGATGCAAAATACCTATTGCCGCTGTCGCCTGCCGCCAAGCGCCTGCGATGAAAACCAGACGTCGCCGATGACAGCGGTGGCGGTGCGGTCCGGCGCCCTGTCTGATGTCAGCCAGATGGAGCGGCTTCGCGCCGCTTGCTGGAGGTCGGGGATTTTCGCCGCCGAGTTGGCGACCGAGGCGCCGACGCAAGGGATGAACCATGAGCGCATGAACGGGTCGCAGGCAAAGCCCTTGTCGGTGCGGGTCACCGTCACGGCAAGGCCGACGCTCTGGGCCGGGCGCCAGGGAAAGATCATGCGGCCGCCGGGCTTTAGCGCTCGCAGCCAGGCAACCGGCGGGGCGATGACGCCAGCGTTGACATAGATGATGTCGGAAGGCGGCAGACTGCTCGTGACGGCATCACCGTGAATGACGCTGACATTGTCATAGGTTTCGAGGTTCTTTGTCGCTTTGGCGGCAAGGTCGGCCTCCAGTTCGAAGGCGGTGACCGCGCCAGGCGAAACCAGCCGTGCCAGCAAGGCGGTGTAGTAGCCGGTGCCGGCGCCGACATGGGTGACGGCCTCACCCGGTCTGGGGGCGATCCGGCCGATCCACATGGCGTGCAGGGAGGGCTCGCCATTGTTGATACCCTTTTCGGCATCGAGCGCCACCAGCACGTCCTGATAGATGTGAACGGGATCGGCGCTCGGCGTCATGATCTTGCCGTTGCCGGTGATCAGCGCCCTGCCGGCGACGACCGTCCACGGTCCGGGACCGAGAAAGGCCTCGCGCGGCACCGTAGCGAAAGCCTGTTCGAGACGCGGATCGGCCGAGCCGGCACTGGCTGCCATCAACTGCGCATAGAATTTCCTGGCGTCTTCGACACTTGTCATGGTGACAAACAAGATAGCGCAAGCCGCCAGTTTGTCGCGATCTAGAGCAATTCCAGGAAAAGTGTGAAGCGGTTTTCCCGGGAAAAGCGCGTAGCGCTTTCCCTTGGGAATTGCGTTAAAACAAAGAGATAGAGCAGGTCGCGATTTCCGCGAAACGGCGAACTACTCGAAACTCAGCCGACGCCGAAGACGGTGTCGTAGAGCAGCTTGAAGTTGAGCACCAGGATAATCGCCGCGACCACCCAGGCAAGCGCCGCCACGCCGCGCGGAATGGCAAGGTTGCCCATCTTCTTCTTGTCGGAGACGAACTGCACCAGAGGGATGACCGCGAAGGGAAGCTGCATC
The DNA here is from genome assembly GCF_057784295.1 of Mesorhizobium sp. CNPSo 4688. Taxonomy (NCBI): domain Bacteria; kingdom Pseudomonadati; phylum Pseudomonadota; class Alphaproteobacteria; order Hyphomicrobiales; family Phyllobacteriaceae; genus Mesorhizobium; species Mesorhizobium sp. CNPSo 4688. Next base: position 151,485 of record NZ_JBWLUY010000007.1, on the reverse strand, counting down.
GACAGGATCACCTGGCTGAAGACCAGCAACTGGCCGGTACCCTTTTCGCCATAGAGGGCGGTGACCACCACCACCGGGACAATCGCGATGCCGCGCGTCAGCACCCGGCGAGCCCATTGCGGAATGCGCAGGCGCAGAAAACCTTCCATGACAATCTGGCCGGCCAGTGTGGCCGTCACCGTCGAGTTGAGGCCTGAAGCCAGCAGCGCCACCGCAAACAGGATCGAGGCGATGCCGAGGCCAAGCAGCGGCGACAGCAGTTCGAAGGCCTGTCCGATTTCGGCGACATCCTGGTGGCCGGTGCCGTGGAAGGCGACAGCCGAGACGATCAGGATCGAAGCGTTGACGAACAGCGCCAGGATCAGCGCGATGGTCGAGTCGGTCGTTGCCCATTTGATGGCGTCGCGCTTGCCCTTTTCGGTCCGCTCATAAGCGCGTGTCTGCACGATCGAGGAGTGCAAATAGAGATTGTGCGGCATCACCGTGGCACCGATGATGCCGATGGCGATGTAGAGCATGGCCGGGTTGGTGACGATCTCCGTCGACGGCACGAACATCGAATGCAGGATCGAGCCGACCGGCGGGGCGGCGGCAAAGATCTGGATGGCAAAGCAGCCGAAGATGATGATCAAAAGCGCGATGACGAAGGCTTCGAGATAGCGGAAACCCTTGTTCATCAACAACAGCACGATGAAGGCGTCGAGCGCCGTCAGCATGGCGCCGCCGATGAGCGGAATGCCGAACAGAAGCTGCAGCGCAATCGCCGTGCCGATGACTTCGGCGAGGTCGCAGGCGATGATGGCGAGTTCGCAGGCGATCCACAGCACGAAACTGACCGGCCGCGGGTAGTAGGCGCGGCAAGCCTGGGCGAGGTCGCGGCCGGTTGCGATGCCAAGCCGGGCGGCGAGCGCCTGCAGCAGGATCGCCATCAGGTTGGACAGCATGATGATAAATAAAAGCGTGTAGCCGAACTGGGCGCCGCCGGCGAGGTCGGTCGCCCAGTTGCCCGGGTCCATATAGCCGACCGAAACCATGTAGCCCGGCCCCATGAAGGCGAACAGACGGCGGAACCAGACGCCGGATTGCGGCACCGCGATCGTGGAATTGACCTCACGCAGGCTGGGCGGATTGTCCTCAGGCCTGTCAAATCGCCAGGCTGATCCCACGGTTGCGTCGGCTTCGGACATAGGGGGCTTTCCACTGGATGGATGGTTGATATCACCCTATCTATGCCAGGGCTCAACATTATGCAATATGCTATATTTCATTGTATGTGCTTCTTATGGGGCAACCGATGGACGTGCAGGGGGTGATCGCAAACGCCGGTTGCGCCTGCCATGGAATGCAAATAAACGGCTGGAACAGTTAAGCCTGTGCTATGAATGGCAAAGGCGGATTGATTTGTCGAAGCCAAGAGGAAACACGTATTGGCGCTGAAGCACAAACCGGTTCGACGCGAAGAGCCGCTTCCGGATGCCGATGTCCATTCCGCAGGCTTCCGGCAGACGCGCGAAGCGCGTCGCAGCGCGCTGGTCGAGGACTATGTCGAGCTGATCGCCGACCTGATCGAGGACGGCAACGAAGCGCGCCAGGTCGATATTGCCGCGCGCCTTGGCGTCGCCCAGCCGACGGTGGCCAAGATGCTGACCAGGCTGTGCGCCGACGGGCTCGTCTCCAGAAAACCGTATCGCGGCGTGTTCCTGACCGATGCTGGCCGCAAGGTGGCGGAGGAAAGCCGCATCCGTCACCAAACGGTGGAAGCTTTTTTGCGCTCGCTGGGCGTCAGCGCCGAGACGGCGCGCATCGATGCCGAGGGCATCGAGCATCATGTCAGCGCCGAGACGCTGGAAGCGTTTCGCAAGGCGATGATCGCGCTACGCTAAGGCTTGCGTGCCTCGGACCAAAGTCCACCGGAACCTCAGCATCCGACGCACGTTGCTCCTGACGTCGCGCGCGAATGGTGCGCGTCAAGGGAGGAAACCATGGGCGTTGAACAAGCACCGACCGCGAAGGGCAAGCAGGCTGCAAAGGGATTGAAACAGGCAGCCGCGAAAGACGAGCGCAAGACCGAGGCCGAAACCGGCCGGCCGCTGAAGAAGGGCGCAGCGCGTTTCGAGGAACGCTCCAAAAGTTCCGATGGCAAAAGTGCGGGCGCCAAGCAGAAGAGCTGAGATCGCAAGCGGCAACGCGCGGCCTATTCTTCGCTCACATCCTGTACCCAGCTGCGCGGATGGCCGTCGACGCGGAACTGGAAGATAAAATAGGGCGGAATGCAGGTGCCCTTGCCGGGCTTGGCCTCGGCCAGATCGTCATAGCCGGCGGTGCAGATATAGTCCTCGCGGCAGGGATGCGCCTTGTCGCAGGCGCGCAGGCCGGCGGTCTTGGTGAATTCCTTGGTACAGAATTTGTGGTCCTTGCCCGAGGCGATGCAGTCGTTGAAGCCGGTCTTGGCCAGCCGCCCGCAGCTTGCCTCGTCGGGCAGCTTTTCGCAGCTGGCCTTGCGCAGCATGCCGCCGGGAAAGCCGCCGGTCTTCTGCTCGGGATTGTCGTAGCGCTGGCGCGCCGCGCCATAGCCGGCGAGTTTTATCGGCGGTTTCTTATCGCGCGCCGGATCGATGGCGCAGGCCTTTGCGGTGGCGGGCGACAGGCGGCAATACTGGTCGCTGCCCCATTTTGACATCTTGATCTCACCGAACTCGACGGGATCGCCGACTTGCGTGCCCGCCTGGCTGACGCAGGTGCCGAAGCCAGGATGGATAGTGCTTTCATGCACGCCGGCGCAGCGCAGGCCTTCGCCGCAGCTCCAGTCCTTGAAGCTTGCATCCTCGCCGCTGTAGCAGATCGAGCCCCAGCCATTGTAGAGGTCGGTGCCTTTCAGCGCCTCCGCGAATTTCGCATCCGGACGAGCGGCGAAGCCGCGGGAGAAATCCGGATGGCCGCCGGCGGCGAAGTCCTCGACGATGGCGCGCCGGCGCGGCAGATCGGCGAAGAACACCGCCGAGCCCGGCACGAAGACAGCGTTGCGGCGCGGCTCGCTGGAAGGATCGGCGCCGGTATAGTGGAAGCCGGCAATGCCATGCGTCTGGTGGCAGCCGGTGCAGGTCATCTCATTGAGGCGAAGATTGAAGCCGGCCACCGATTTCACGCTGCGCAGTGCGTTGCCCCTGGCGACATAGTCCTGCAGCGCCTTGTCGATATCGGCATCGTCGAGCAGCCCATAGGCGATGTTGTTTTGTGATCGGCTCATGCCGCCGGGTGCGACCGAGACGGCGCTGGTCGCCAGGAATTTATCGTCGATCACCAGCCGGCCGCGATCGAGGTCGTAAATGTTGCGGTCGGTCAGCAGCCATTTGGCGAAGGCCGGCCGGTCGGCCAGCACGACCTTCCTGTCGATCTGGTTCTCCATCTTCGATTCCAGGAAGGTGGACGTCGCCGGGTTCCATTTGAAAATCTTGAGGAGATATTCGGCGTGGCCGCCGAAATCGCGCCGGCTCGAGGCCGACAGCCGGAGGACCTGCATGTTGAGTTCGAGCCGCATGATCTGCGATGAGTTCAGCATGGCGTTCGACAGCGGACCTTCATCGGAGCGCAGCCAGGCCGCCAGCTGATCGGGTGGAAGGTCTTTTTGCCCGGCGGCCAGCCAGCGCTTAGCGACATCGGCACACGACACGGCGGTGGCGCTTGGACGATCCCTTGAGGCACGCGTCCGCGCCTCGCCGGGCTTGGCGTTGAAGACCAGGCTCATAGTCAGCGGCAGGCGCGACGAAATGCGTTGTGCCGTCTTTCCCTTGGCCGCCTTCTCCGCCACCGAATAATGGAAACGGTAGATCAGCCTGATCTCGCCGCATTCGGTGTGGCCGAGATAGCCCCGGTCCATGCGGTTGACGACGCCGGTCAGGTCCAGCGTCGAACCGTCGTCGTCGATGTATTTCGGGTTGAATTTCTGGCTGGGGTCCTTCGACTTTGCCAGCGCGGCGACATAGGGGTCGGGACTGCCGGCGGGCTCGTCGGCGATCTCCTGCTTGACGGCGTTGCGCACCGGGGTCAGCGCGCGCACCGAAAACAGGCCGCGATTGTCGACCTCGCGGGTGAGACCCAGCGCCGGGCCGAGCAGGCGGCTGATGGAAAGACCACCACGCTCGAGCGCCTGCAATGTGTCGGGGTCGGTGACGGCGACGCTGGAATCGAGCGTCACGGCGCGCGCCGGCCACGGGCCGAGGCACAGCAGCGCCGCCAGCAACAGAAATCGGCCGATCGTCCGCAAGCCCCTGATACCCCCGTTCGAACCGGATGCTACAGCGCGCAAGCCGCCTCGACCAGAGCGCGAAGCCGCGATGCCGGCGGCGCGAAAAATACTGTGACTTGGTGCAACCATTGGGATATTCGTTTGTTGGGTCGGACCGGGCCATATCATCGGCCTGCCGGGAATTTTGCATCACGGGGAGTTGCCATGCTCTGGAAGGGCCGCCGTCAGAGTGACAATGTCGAGGACGAGCGCAGCGACAGCGGCGGCGGTGGTTTCGGCGGCGGCAGCCCTGGCCAGTTTCGCGTCCCGATCGGCGGCCGCACCGGTGGAGGCGGCAGCATCCTGCTCGTCATCCTCGTGGTGCTGGCCGGATGGTATTTCGGCTTCGATCCATCGCAGATCCTGGGTACAGGCGACAGCGGCGGTGTGTTGCCGGGTGGCGGCGGCCAGATCACCGACAACAGCGGCGGCCAGGACGAGGGTGCCGGCACGCCTGCTTCCGACGAGATGAAGCAGTTCGTGGCGACGGTGCTGGCCGAGACCGAAGAGACCTGGACCGGCATCTTCCAGTCGCAGGGACTGAAATACGAGGATCCGAAGCTGGTGCTGTTCAGCGGGCAGATCCGCTCGGCCTGCGGCTCCGCCTCGACGGCAGCCGGCCCGTTCTATTGTCCCGGCGACCACAAGGTCTATCTCGACACCACCTTCTTCCAGCAGCTCGACCAGCAGTTCGGCGCTTCGGGCGATTTCGCCCAAGCCTATGTGATCGCGCATGAGGTCGGTCACCATGTGCAGAACCTCACCGGCATCCTGCCCAAGTTCAACCAGATGCGTCAGTCCATGGGCGAGGCGGAAGCCAACCAGATGTCGGTGCGCATCGAGCTGCAGGCAGACTGCTTCGCCGGCGTTTGGGCGCACTTCACCGGGCAGAAGGGCATTCTGGAGCAGGGCGACATCGAAGAGGCGCTGAACGCCGCCAAGCAGATCGGCGACGACACGCTGCAGAAGAAGATGCAGGGCTATGTCGTTCCGGAAAGCTTCAACCACGGCACTTCGCAACAGCGGCAGACCTGGCTGGCGCGCGGTTACAAGAGCGGCAAGCTGTCGGATTGCAACACGCTGACGGGCCCAATCTGAGGCGCTCGCAAGTTTCAGCCGACAGCGGTTGAAAGCGTATCCGTTGTCGACTGGCCGATTTATCACCGGCAACAGATGTCAGCATGAGAACGCCTGAGGCGTTCTCCTATTGTTCCAGAGTGACGCCTCGCTTATAACGGGCGCCCGCCTTCGCCCCAAAGGCGGCCCAGGGAGCAGGCACCATCATGATCGACCCCAAAACCGCCAGGCGGGGCCTTGCGCTCGTCTTCACCACGCTGCTGCTCGATATTATCGGCTTCGGCATGATCATGCCGGTGTTGCCGGCTTTCCTAAGGGAGTTGAGCGGCGTTGGCATCAGCGAAGCGGCGATCGAGGGCGGCTGGCTGTTCTTCGTCTATGCGGCGATGCAGTTCTTCTTCGCGCCGATCATGGGCGGCTTGAGCGATCGCTTCGGACGGCGGCCGATCCTGCTTGCCTCCGTGCTTACCTTCTCCATCGACAATCTGATCTGCGCCATCGCCTGGTCCTATCCGATGCTGTTCATCGGCCGCGTGCTGGCCGGTATTTCGGGCGCCAGCTATTCCACGACATCGGCCTTCATTGCCGACATTTCGAACGACGAGAACCGGGCGAAGAATTTCGGCCTGCTCGGCATCGCCTTCGGCGTCGGCTTCGTCATCGGGCCGGTGCTGGGCGGGCTGCTCGGCACGTTCGGGCCGCGCGTGCCGTTCTATTTCGCCGCCGGGCTTGCCTCCGTGAATTTTTTGATCGCGCTGTTCTTCCTGCCGGAAACGCTGGAGCAAAAGCACCGCCGGCGCTTCGAGTGGAAACGCGCCAACCCGGTCGGCACGCTCATGCAGATGCGTCAATACCAGGGCATCGGCTGGATCGGGCTCGCCTTCTTCCTGATGACGCTCGGCCACATGATGTATCCGGCGGTGTGGTCGTTCGTCTCCAATTACCGCTATGGCTGGAGCGAGCAGCAGATCGGCTTCTCGCTCGGCGCCTTCGGTCTGTGCGGGGCCATCGTAATGGCGACGGTGCTGCCGCGCGTGATCCCAAAACTTGGCGAATGGAGGACGGCGGTCATTGGTCTCACATTCACGGCCGCCAGCGCCTTCGGCTACGCCTTCGCTTCGCAAGGCTGGATGATCTATGCGGTGATCGTTGTCGGCTGCCTCGAAGCGCTGGCCGATCCGCCGCTGAGGAGCCTCGCCGCCGCCAAGGTGCCACCTTCGGCGCAGGGCGAATTGCAGGGCGCGATGACCTCTATCTTCTCGATCACCTCGATCATCACGCCGCTGCTCTACACCGCGATCTTTTCCTGGTTCACGGGGCCGAATGCGCCCGTGACCTTCGGCGGCGCGCCCTATCTGCTCGGCGCATGCTTCCTCACGCTCGCAGTTATCGTCTTTGTGACGAAAGTGGCGCGGCCGACGACAGCGAGAAGCGCCGCTACCGGCGTCGCTGAGGATGGAGCGCAGGTATGAGGCATGACAGCCGCATAAAGCTGACCAAGGGCGGAGTGTCGCTGTCGCGGCTGCCGTCTCCCTTGGCCACCAACCAGATCGAAATGTCGGTGCTGAAAACCAATGCGCTGGCCGATGGCAGCCTCGATCATGCGCAGCGCCTCGGCTATGCGCCGATGATCTGGTCGCCGCTCGGCGGCGGCTCGCTGTTCACCGGCAAGGAAGGGCGCGAGGCGCGGGTCAGGGCAGCGCTTGCCAGCGTTGCGGCTGAAACCGGCGTGGGCGATCTCGCGGCAATGGCCATCGCCTGGCTGTTGCGCCACCCGGCCCGGCTGGTGCCGGTGCTGGGCACGATGAAGCCGGAGCGGCTGTCAGCCATTGTCAAGGGGCTGGAGATCAACCTCGACCGCCAGCAATGGTTCGCCATTCTGGAGGCAAGCGAAGGCCGGCCGGTGGCGTAGAGGCTCAGGCCCGCTCGGCCAGCAATTCCTCGCCACGCTTTTCGCGGATCAAATTGACGAAGCGGCGGAACAGGTAGTGTGAGTCCTGTGGGCCTGGCGAAGCCTCGGGATGATGCTGGACCGAGAACACCGGGCGTCCCGTCAACGTGATGCCGCAATTCGAGCCGTCGAACAGCGAGACATGGGTTTCCTCGACGCCCTCCGGCAGCGAGTCGGCATCGACGGCAAAGCCGTGGTTCATCGAGACGATCTCGACCTTGCCTGTCGTGTGATCCTTGACCGGGTGGTTGGCGCCGTGGTGGCCCTGGTGCATCTTGGCGGTCCTGCCGCCCAGCGCCAGCGCCAGCATCTGGTGGCCGAGGCAGATGCCGAACACCGGTATGTCAGTCTTGAGCAGGTCCTGGATGACCGGCACGGCGTAGTCGCCGGTGGCTTCCGGATCGCCGGGGCCGTTGGAGAGGAAGATGCCGTCCGGCTGCATGGCGAGGATCTCTTCCGAACCGGTGCTGGCAGGCACCACGGTGACCTTGGCGCCGAGGCCCGAAAGCAGGCGCAATATGTTGCGCTTGACGCCGTAGTCGATGGCGACGACGTGCATGGACGGTTCGGCCTGTTCGCCAAAGCCTTCGTTCCAGACCCAAGGCGTTTCGCGCCAGACCGAGGACTGGCCGGAGGTGACCTCCTTGGCGAGGTCGAGCCCGATCAGGCCCGACCAGGCGGCGGCGCGGCGCTTGAGGTCGTCGAGGTCGAAGACGCCGTCGGGCGCATGCGCGATGACGGCGTTGGGCATGCCCTTTTCACGGATCAGCGCGGTCAGCGCGCGGGTGTCGATGCCGGAGAGCGCGACGATGCCGCGCTTCTTCAGCCACTGGTCGAGCCCGGTGCCGGCGCGGTAGTTGGACGGGTTGGTGACGTCGGCCTTGAACACCGCGCCGACGGCGCCGGCGCGGGCGACCGGGTTCAAGTCCTCGATGTCCTCGTCATTGGTGCCGATATTGCCGATATGCGGGAAGGTGAAGGTGACGATCTGGCCGGCATAGGACGGGTCGGTGAGGATTTCCTGGTAGCCGGTCAGTGCGGTGTTGAAGCAGACTTCCGCAACGGCGGAACCGGTGGCGCCAAGACCGCGACCTTCGATGACGGTGCCGTCCGCCAGCACCAGCAGGGCGGTCGGATTTTCGGTTGCCCAAGCGGGGGTCAACGCGGGCGTCATCTCGGCCATGGCGGCGCTCCTGTCAGGTTGCGCGCTTCGATGGTTCTGCGCAGCAAACGGCGCGGCCGATCTCTCGAGCCTGCGCGCATCATTCTTTGCCTGTTCATGTCGTTGTCCCAAAACTGCTAGGCACTTTTGGGCGACATGAACTCATTGTCTTATGCAAGGCCGAGTACATAGGGGAAGGCGCCAGAGTGGTCAATGATGCCGGGCCAAATCGGCAGGCATTTGTTTCGTTGAACGATATCAGGGGCTTGGCGCGTTTGCTTTACGAGTTCGCCGCGGTTATTGTCCGCGCCGTTCGAAGGAGAAAGCATCATGCGCGCAAAAATCGCCGAATCCCTGAAGATCGCGATGAAGGCGCAGGACAAGCACCGGCTGCCGACATTGCGGCTGATCCAGGCCGCCATCCACGACCGTGACATTGCCAATCGCGGTTCGGGCAAGGAGCCGGCCAGCGACGAGGAGATCCTGCAGATACTGGCCAAGATGGTGAAGCAGCGCGAGGAGTCGGCCAAGGCGTTCGAAGACGGCAAGCGGCCGGAACTGGCGGCGCAGGAGCGCGGCGAGATGGAGATCATCCGCGGTTTCCTGCCGACGCAGCTGGACGATGCCGCGGTGAATGCGGCAGCGCGCGAGGCAATCACTGCCACCGGTGCGGCCAGCCAGAAGGACATGGGCAAGGTGATTGCCGCGCTGAAGCAGAAATATGCCGGCCAGATGGATTTCGGCAAGGCCAGCGGCATCGTCAAAGGCCTGCTGCAGTAGAGGTTCTCTGCTGCCACGCCGAGCTTGCGGGTTGGGCGCCAAGTGGTCTGTCGTCATGATCGAAATCGTCAAACCCGCGCTTGAACATCTGCCGTCCTACAAGGCCGCACTCGAGCGCGGCTGGTCGCCGGACAATGTCCGCCTGATGGAAGCGACGCGCGAGCAGCTCGCCGCCATCGAGGCGGATCCGGTGGCGTTCCTTGCCAGCCTCGACGATCCCGAGGCGAAAGGGCCGCCGATCGCCTTGCCCGATGGCACGACCGTGCCGCGGCTGCCCGGCTTCCGACGCTGGATCTGGGACGGCGAGGCCGCCGGCTCCATCGGCTTTCGCTGGCAGCCCGGTACGTCGGCGCTGCCGTCCCATGTGCTCGGCCATATCGGCTATGCCGTGGTGCCCTGGAAGCGCGGCCGCGGCTATGCCACCGAAGCGCTGCGGCTGATGCTCCCCGAGGCGAGGGCAGTCGGCTTGTCATATGTCGAGCTCACCACCGACCTCGACAATCCTGCCTCGCAGAAGGTGGTGCTGGCCAATGGCGGCCGGTTGGTTGGCCCGTTCATCAAGGACGCCGTATATGGCGGCGCCGAGAGCTTGTTGTTCCGGATCGATTTGTAGGGGCGCGGGTCAGACGTTATTCGCCGGGTCTGGCCAGCCTGCCCTCTTCCGCCTTGTGGTAAAACTGACTTGCCACGAGCCAGCCTTTGAGCGGCCTCAGGGGCGGGATGCATGTGGCAAAAACGATCGGCAACGAAACGAAGACATGGAACCACATGGACGGCTCAAAGGTCACTTGTGCCCAGACGGCGAAAAGCACAGAGGGGACGCAGGCAAAGCAGATCACGAAGAAGGCAGGGCCGTCGGCCGGATCTGCGAAAGAGTAGTCTAGCCCGCAAACCTCGCATTTTGGCGCGAGCGTCAGAAATCCGTTGAACAGCCGGCCTTCTCCGCACCGCGGGCAGCGGCCGCGAATTCCGACTTGCCATGGCACAAGCGGGGGATAGTGCGCGTGATCGTGCATGATGGTCACTCCAACCGACCTCATCAAAGGGCCCTCTCATCCGGCCTTGAGGTTCGCGATACATACTAGTATCCTAGTTGTATGCATACAATGCGACAAAATGTATGGATACGAGAATGAAGGCGGTAGCAGGATGATTGGCGACGGCGAGCTCGGATGGCTTTCCGTATTGGGAGAGGGGCCAGGGCCGATCTATCTCAGGATCGTCGACGCGCTTGCCGTCGCCCGCTCCAGCGGGCGCCTGCAGCCGGGCGACAGATTGCCGCCGCAGCGTGAATTGGCCCGGCTGCTGGGGGTCGATCTGACCACAGTCACCAGAGCGTTCACCGAGGCCCGCCGCCGCAATCTCATCGACGCCGCCGCGGGGCGGGGCACCTTCGTCACGCCGGGAGAGGCCGAGGAACCGATCCTGGATCTGAGCATGAACATCCCGCCGGCACCCGCAGGCCTCAGCCTGCCGGCGTTGATCCGCAGCGGCATAGACGGATTGCTGCGCCGTTCGAGCGCGGAGGCGCTTTTGTCCTACCATCCCGGGCCTGGCTCGCCCGCCGAGCGCGCCGCGGGTTCCGCGTGGCTCGCCGCAACGGCTGACAGGCTGCCGGTCGATCGTGTGGTCGTCGGTTCAGGCGCGCAGGCTTTGCTCGCAGCCGTTGTTCTGTCGCAAACCCGCGAGGGTGACACCATAGTCACCGATGCGCTGACCTACCCGGGCCTGAAAGCGCTTGCCAGGACAACGAAGCGTGAGCTGGCCGGTGTGGGATGTGACGATCAAGGAATGCGCCCGGACTATCTCGAGGAGGCGGTGCGCCGGCACGGCGCCCGAATCCTCTATCTCAATCCAACGATGCACAATCCGTCGGCGCTGATCATGCCGGAGGGTCGACGCCGCGATCTGGCGCGGGTGGCGGGGAGGCTGGGTCTGACCATCATCGAGGACGACCCGTACAGCCCGCTGGTTGCAGCACCTCCGCCTTCCTTTCTCAGCCTGGCGCCCGAGTGGACCATCCATGTCGCGACGATGGCGAAATGTGTCTCGCCGTTCCTGCGCACCGCGTTCCTCGTCGGATCGGGCACTGACGCCATCGAGCCGATTGCCGAAGCCATCCGCGGGACCACGATGATGGCCCCGCCGTTGATGACGGGCCTCGCCTGCGAATGGATACGCAACGGCCTCGCCGGCGAGATCACCACCGCAGTGCGCGCCGAAGCGCAAGCGAGACTGGAGGCGGCGCGGATGATTCTGCCCCGAGGCTTCGCCGCGGCGCCATCCAGCCTGCATCTGTGGTATCCTCTCGACGGGGAGCTGAGCTCCTTGGAACTCGCCGATCTCGCACGACGCCGAGGATTGGCCCTCAGTCCGGCGGAGGAGTTTACCGTTGTGCCGGATGCAGCCAAAGGCGTGCGCCTGGCGCTCGGTGCAGCATCCAGCCGGGAAAGGCTTGAACAGGGCCTGCGCAGCCTCGTCTCGATCCTTGCGGGCAGCTCCGGATACGCGCCCGCTCCGGTCTGATGCCGCCAATGGCGGCTGGTGCCGCTACTCGGCCGCGGCTGGCAGCGGTGGGGCTGCCCGGCTGCGCCCTTCCCAGATGTAGGAGGCAAGCGCCACCGCGACCGCGACCAGCATCGCAGCAGCACCCACCACCGGCAGGCTGCGATAGCCGTAACCGGCGTTGAGCATGGCGGCACCCAGCGATGCGGCGAGCGCGATGCCGACGTTGAAGCCCGACGGTATGAGCGAGGAGGCGAGATTGGAGGCGTCCGCCGTCCAGGCCAGGATGCGGGTCTGGATCGGCGTGCCAATGGCGAAGTTCAGACCACCCCAAATGACGATGGCGATGATCATCGGCAGCGGGTAGGGGCTGACGGCATAGATCACGCCAAGCATCACCGCCTGCAGGGCAAGCATGGTGATCAGCGACGGCATCAGCTTCCAGTCGGAAAGCTTGCCGCCGAGGAAGACACCGACGGTGGCGCCGACGCCGTTGAGCAGCAGCACCCAAGGGATCAGGTTTTCGTCGAGATGGGTCACTTCAAGCAGCGTCGGGGTGATGTAGGTGAACAGGCCGAACTGCCCGATCATCAGCATCAGCATCAGGATGAGCGAGGTCCAGACCTGCTGGCGGGCCAGCACGCGCACCTCGTGGCCAAGGTTGGCTGGCGGGCTCGACGCGCCCGTTTTGCGCGGCAAAAGGGTGGCCATGGCGGCGAGCGCCACAAGGCCCAGGGCGCACATCACCCAGAAGGTGGCGCGCCAGCTCCAGAGATTGCCGATCGCGGTGCCGGCCGGCACGCCGATGACGTTGGAGACGGTGAGGCCGGAGAGAATGACGGCGACAGCCATGCCGCGCTTGTCCTCGGGCACGAGGCCGACGGCCACCACCATGGCGACGCCGAAATAGGCGCCATGTGCGCCGGCCACACCAATGCGCAGCAGCAGCATCGAGGCAAAGTTGGGCGCCAGCGCGCAGGCGGCCTGGCCGATGGTGAAGGCGACGGTCAGGCAAAGCAGCAGGGTTTTGCGGGAAATGCCTTTGGTGGCGAGCGCCAGCAACGGCCCGCCAACCGCGATGCCGCCGGCATAGCCGGAGACGAGATAGCCGGAGGTCGGGATCGAAACGCCGAGGCCATCGGCCACTTGCGGCAATACACCGGCGATGACGAATTCGGTGGTGCCGAAAGCGAAGGCGGCGATGAACAGGGCTATGAGCGGAAGCATGGCGCGGAAGCGATCCTGAGACGAGGTCGCCTCAAATCATGGATGGCGCTTGCCGGCAATGCAGAAATTGTCGACGCCGCTTTAGGTTTTCTTGATCCGGCGCATCCCAGCTGGCGGCACCCGCCAAGTCTAAGCGACGTTCTTCCTGCCGTAGGGGATTTTCAGCCACGCCCGCTCATGAAGGTAATACAGCAAGGATTTGGTGACGACCTCGGTGGCGCCGATGGCCGCAGCAAGCTTGATGCTGCCGGTGATGACGAGCGAGATGATCATCGTGTCGATGGTGCCGGTGGCGCGCCACGATAGCGCCTTGGCAAAGCTGCGCGAATGGGTATCCAAAGACTATCCTCCCGGTGGACTGACCCGATGCTTAGCCGAGGGAGGGCTGGGCGCGCAAAGACTAATTTCGCCGCAGCAGGCGCTTGTTCGGGCTCAGCTGGCCTTCAGCCGCGACCCACCGAGCAGGCCGCGCTCTTCCAGCACCGGGTAGGCCATCGATGCCAGCAGCGAGTTGATCTGTTTCAGGTCGCGGATGGTGTCGAGGTGGATGGAGCTGGTCTCGACGCTTTTGGCGGTGCCGTCGCGCAGGCGCACGAAATGGCTGGCGCTGGTTTCCTTCTCGCGGTCGCGCAGTCGGTCCTTTTCCAGCACCAGCTGGCGCGCGGCCTCGGGGTCGCGGGACACCAGCACATTGAAGGCGAGCCTGGCATTGGCCAGCACCGAGGCATGGAAGGCGCTGAGTTCGCGCCAGCCTTCGGGCGTGAACTCCAGCCCGCGCTCAAGCTTCTTCTTCACATGCACCAGCATGTTGCGCACGATGATGTCGCCGACCTGCTCGAGCTTGACGCAGGCACCGATCAATTCCTGGCAGCGGAGGGCCTCGTCCTCTGTGAGCGAGTTCCTGGTCAGTTTGGCCAGATAGAGCTTGATCGCCGCGTGCTTCCTGTCGACACGGTCGTCAAGTGCGGCCAGCGCCTTGATCTTGTCGGCGTCGGCGCTCTCGTAGAGTTCGATGATGCGCTTCAGCATGATCTCGACCGTTTCGCAGACCCGCACCACCTCGCGGGTGGCATTGGCCAGCGCCTGGCTCGGCGCGTCCAGCGCGCTGTCGTTGAGCGCGGAAAGCTCGATGACGTCGAGAGCTGCGGCCGGTTCGGACTTGGTGTCCATCGCCACGATCTTCTCCGAAACGCGATAGACCAGACTGGCCAGCGGCAGGCCGGCGAGCAGGATCAGCACATTGAACAGAATGTGGGCGTTGACGATCTGGTCCGGTACGGTGATGCCGAGGAAGGCGACCGGCGGCTTCAGCGTCATGAACAGGATCAGCATCACCAGCGAGCCCATGCCGCGCATCAAGAGATTGCCGATCGGCACGACGCGCACGCCAGGCTCGGCGTTGCGGGTGAGCAGCGGCGCGATGATCGACGAGCCGAGATTGACGCCGAGCACCAGCACGATGCCGAGTTCCGGCGGGATGAAACCGCGGCCGGCCAGCGTCACCAAAAGCAGCACCGCGGCGATCGAGGAGTGGAACAGCCAGGTGATGAGGGCTGCAAGCAGATAGGCGGTGACGAAGTCGCCTGAGAAGTAGTTGACGATGAGCGGCATCAGCGTGCTCTGGCGCAGCGGCTCGGACGCCTGGCCGATCATCTCCAGCGACAGAAGCAAAAGGCCGATGCCGACCAGAATGCGGCCGGACTGGCGCCAGTCGCGCCGCTCGGTGGCCATGAACATGACGGTGCCGGCGACAAGGCAGATCGGCACCAGCAGCGTGAGATCGAAGGTCAAGAGCTTGACCACCAGCGCCGAGCCGATCTCGGCGCCGCGCACCGCAAGCTGGCCCGATATGCCGGAGACGATGCCGGCGCCGGCGAAGGAGCCGACGAGAAGCGTGACGGCGGTGGAGCTTTGCAGTGCGATCGACAGGCCACAGCCGGCCAGAACCGCCATGATCGGATTGCGCATGGTGGCGCGCAGTTTGTGGCGCAGCACGTCGCCATAAGCGCGCTCGACGCCTGTTTTCACCATGCGGGTGGCGAACAGCATCAGCGCCACTGCGCCGGCCAGATGCAGGAGAACGACCGAACCGCTCATGTCGACGCCCGCATTCGACGAGCAGCGGCGACGCGAACAGCAGTGAACGTGGAGGTGCGAATCATGATCATGGCTGCAGTTGACAATAGCTCGATTAGTTTAGCCGGGTAATAAAATATTGTCGATTTCAAGGGCGCGTTGGCGCGCGACAGAGCGTGTCGGAAATGAGGGAATTGGAGGCGGCCCGATACGGCCGCCTTTCTTTTTGTCTGTGGAAACCGGGTATGGCCGGTATTCGGGGTCGTCGGATTTCGCCGGCGTGATTATATGGTGGGGAAACGAGTTCCCCGATGCGCTTTCCGCCCGCCTTTCTCGACGAGATACGCGACCGTGTGCCGATTTCATCGGTTATCGGCCAGCGCGTCGCGTGGGACAGGAAGAAGACCAACGCGTCGCGCGGCGATTACTGGGCATGCTGCCCCTTCCATGGCGAGAAGAGCCCGTCCTTTCACTGCGAGGACAAGAAGGGCCGCTACCACTGTTTCGGCTGTTCGGTGTCAGGCGATCATTTCAAATTCCTGACCGAGCTCGACGGATTGAGCTTTCCCGAAGCGGTCGAGAAGATCGCCGAGATGGCCGGCGTGCCGATGCCGGTGCGCGACGAACGGGAGGAACAGCGCGAGAAGGAACGCGCCAGCCTGACCGACGTCATGGAGATGGCGACTGCCTTCTTCCAGGAGCGGCTGCAGGGACCGGAAGGCGCCAAGGCGCGCGCCTATCTCAGGGACCGCGGACTCACACCGGCGACGCAGCAATCGTTCCGGCTGGGCTATGCGCCGGACAGCCGCAACGCGCTGAAGGAGCATCTCGCCGCCAAGGGCGTGCCCAAGGCCGACATCGAGGCCTGCGGGCTGGTGCGCCACGGCGACGACATTCCGGTCTCCTACGACTGGTTCCGCGACCGCGTCATGTTTCCGATCCCGGATTCGCGCGGCAAGATCATCGCCTTCGGCGGCCGCGCGCTGGCGCCCGATGCGCTGGCCAAATACATGAACTCGCCCGATACCGAGCTCTTTCACAAAGGCAATGTGCTCTACAATTTCGCCCGCGCCCGCAAAGCGCTGGCCAAGGGCGGCACGGTGATTGCCGTCGAAGGCTATATGGACGTCATCGCGCTGGCGCAGGCCGGTTTCGAAAATGCCGTGGCGCCGCTCGGCACCGCGCTCACCGAAAACCAGCTCGAACTTCTGTGGCGCATGGCGCCGGAGCCGATGCTTTGCTTCGACGGCGACCAGGCTGGGTTGAAGGCGGCGTGGCGCGCCGCAGATCTTGTGCTGCCGTCGGTCCAGTCTGGGCGCACGGTGCACTTTGCCCTGTTGCCCGAGGGCAAGGACCCCGACGATCTGGTCAAGGCTGAAGGGCCGGACGCCTTTCGCGCCGTGCTCGCCGAAGCGCGGCCGCTGGCCGACCTTTTGTGGATGCGCGAGACTGCAGGCGGCGTCTTCGACACGCCCGAGCGGCGAGATGGGTTGGAAAAGACTCTGCGCGACCTGACCAGCCGCATCCGCGACGAGGGGCAGCGCTACCACTACCAGCAGTGGATGCGCGAGCGCATGCTGAACTTCTTCAGCGCCCAGCGCACTGTTCGGCAGGGCCGTCAGGATTGGAAACCGGGGCAGGGCAAAACGGCCGCACCCGGCGGGCAGTTCGCGAAAGGCGGCGGCGTCGGCGCGCGCGCCGCGATCACTGAAAGCCTCGGCCGCTCCGCCATGGTCAAGCGCGGCGGCGAGATGATGTCGGTGCGCGAGGCGACGATCATCGTGGCGCTGGTCAACCATCCCGCGCTGATCGACGAGAATTTCGCCCATGTCGAGTTCCTCGATCTCGCCAACACCGATCTGCAGCGGCTGCACGCCGCCATCCTCGATGCCATGGCGCATGACATGGCCAATGACCGCGACGCGGTGATCGCCACGATCGAGCGCGCCGGCTGCCGCGATATCTGGGAGCGGGCGGTGACGCTGATCAAACGCGCCCGGCAATGGCCGGCGCTGGAAACCGCCGCCCTTGACGATGCCCGTGAC
Source organism: Mesorhizobium sp. CNPSo 4688 (assembly GCF_057784295.1). Taxonomy (NCBI): domain Bacteria; kingdom Pseudomonadati; phylum Pseudomonadota; class Alphaproteobacteria; order Hyphomicrobiales; family Phyllobacteriaceae; genus Mesorhizobium; species Mesorhizobium sp. CNPSo 4688. The sequence goes on along the minus strand of NZ_JBWLUY010000007.1, from coordinate 134,377 downwards.
GCCTTCAACCAGGCACTGCACTTGCAGCGCAGCGCGCGCACCTTACATAAGGAGCTCAAGCAGGCGGAAGCAGCGCTCGCCAGCGATCCCACAGACGAAAACTACCGGCATCTCGTCGAGATTCAGGCGCAATTTCGTGATGTGCAGGCAACGGAAGCGCTGATCGAAGGGTTCGGCGTGTCCTCGGGCAAGGCTGGACGCGTGTAGGTTGAAACCTGCGCAAGAGTGAAGTTGAAACGTGCTGCGCGTCGAATCGACGCCTCTAAGTCGGGTAATTGATTCGCTTTTTTGATGCGAATCATGCGAGAGGCGCTTGACCTTCTGGCAGAATGACGGAATCAGGACGATTCGAAACCTTAACCCGTGCCGGCGTCGATGGGAAATGCAGCGATGTGAGGTGCTGATCACTGGACAGGCTGTTAGCCTGCCACAGATATCAGGGTTAATCTGGACTTAATGCATGTCGCCCAAAAGTGAAAACCGGTTTTGGGGCACGATATGAACCAAACAAAAGAGTTGATGCGGTTACCGGCCCGGTGAAGCGCGTTTCGTCACGAGCGCATAATTTGACCGGTGCGGCAGCTTACGCGGCTTCGATGTTCGGCCGCTAGGAGAAGATAAAGACTATGGCGACAAAGGAAAAGGAAGAGGTCGAGACCGAACGTGAAGGCGCCACCGATGGCCCGCTGCTCGACCTTTCCGATGATGCTGTCAAAAAGATGATCAAGGCCGCCAAGAAGCGCGGCTATGTGACCCTTGACGAACTGAATGCGGTGCTGCCGTCGGAAGAGACCGATCCGGATCGCATCGAAGACATCAATGCGATGCTGTCCGACATGGGCATCAACGTGGTCGAGGACGACGACCAGGGCGAGGAGCCCGAGGCCGCCGACAGCAATGCCGATGCCGAGGAAGACGCCAACGAACTGGCCGAGCAGACCGGCACCGCTGTCGCCGCCACGACCACCAAGAAAGAGCCGACCGACCGCACCGATGATCCGGTGCGCATGTATCTGCGCGAAATGGGCTCGGTCGAGCTTCTGTCGCGCGAGGGCGAAATCGCGATCGCCAAGCGCATCGAGGCCGGCCGCGAGACGATGATCGCGGGCCTCTGCGAAAGCCCGCTGACCTTCCAGGCCATCATCATCTGGCGTGACGAGCTCAACGAATCCAAGATCCTGCTGCGCGAGATCATCGACCTCGAAGCCACCTATGCCGGCCCCGAAGCCAAACAGGCGCCGGTGGTGGAGCGCATCGAGGAGGCCCCGAAGCCCGAGGAAAAGCCACGCCGCGGCAGCCGTGAAGACGAAGACGACATCACCAATGTCGGCACCGACACGCGCGGCCTGGTCGATGACGACGAGGAAGATGAGGACGAGGCCAGCCTGTCGCTGGCGGCGATGGAAGCGGAACTGCGTCCGCAGGTGATGGAGACGCTCGACGTCATCGCCGACACCTACAAGAAGCTGCGCAAGCTGCAGGACCAGCAGGTCGAGAACCGGCTGGCCGCGGCCGGCACGCTGTCGCCCAGCCAGGACCGCCGGCTGAAGGAGCTGAAGGACCAACTGATCAAGGCGGTGAAGTCGCTGTCGCTCAACACCGCGCGCATCGAGGCGCTGGTCGAGCAGCTCTACGACATCAACAAGCGCCTGGTGCAGAACGAAGGCAAGCTCTTGCGCCTCGCCGAAAGCTATGGCGTGCGCCGCGAGGAGTTCCTCAAGGAATATCAGGGTTCCGAGCTCGATCCGAACTGGACGCGCTCGATCGGCAATCTGACCTCGCGCGGCTGGAAGGAATTCACCAAGAACGAGAAGGACGCGATCAAGGAGCTGCGTTCGGAGATCCAGAACCTCGCCACCGAAACGGCGATCTCGATCCTGGAATTCCGCAAGATCGTCAACCAGGTGCAGAAAGGCGAGCGCGAAGCCGCGATCGCCAAGAAGGAAATGGTCGAGGCCAATCTGCGCCTCGTCATCTCCATCGCCAAGAAGTACACCAATCGCGGCCTGCAGTTCCTCGACCTGATCCAGGAAGGCAATATCGGCCTGATGAAGGCGGTCGACAAATTCGAATACCGCCGCGGTTACAAGTTCTCGACCTACGCGACATGGTGGATCCGGCAGGCGATCACGCGTTCGATCGCCGACCAGGCGCGCACCATCCGCATTCCGGTGCACATGATCGAAACGATCAACAAGATCGTGCGGACCTCGCGCCAGATGCTGCACGAGATCGGCCGCGAGCCGACGCCTGAGGAACTGGCCGAAAAGCTCGCAATGCCGCTCGAAAAAGTCCGCAAGGTGCTGAAGATCGCCAAGGAGCCGATCTCGCTCGAAACCCCGGTGGGCGACGAGGAGGATTCGCATCTGGGCGATTTCATCGAGGACAAGATGGCGATCCTGCCGATCGATGCGGCGATCCAGGCCAATCTGCGCGAGACCACCACGCGCGTGCTCGCCTCGCTGACGCCGCGCGAAGAGCGCGTGCTGCGCATGCGCTTCGGCATCGGCATGAACACCGACCACACGCTGGAAGAAGTCGGCCAGCAGTTCTCGGTCACCCGCGAGCGTATCCGCCAGATCGAAGCCAAGGCACTGCGCAAGCTCAAGCACCCGAGCAGGTCGCGCAAGCTGCGCAGCTTCCTCGACAGCTGACACTCGCCGATTGCAAAGAAATTAAGGGCGCCCATCGAGGCGCCCTTTTCGTTTCAAGTGGTTCATCGAATTGCTCTACAACGGCACGTTCGGCCGCGTCCCCTTAACGATGATGCCGCCTCGGTCGCCAACTTCTATTGAGCCATAACGCTGTCACCTTCACGCATCAATGAGGCTGGCGCGGCAGTCCTTGCACGAAACTCGCTGCGGGCCGATACTTCGGAGGTCGGATGCATGTTCTGGGCGACAAACCGGATGCCCCGCCCCGGCTGAGGTCCTCAGCCGTGCTCCCTGGCGCCGGAGGGAGGTGTGCCGTGACAACCTACATCCTGCTGATGAACTGGACCGAACAGGGCGCCAGGAACGTGCGCGAGTCGCCGAAGCGGCTTGATGCCGCCAAGAAGCAGCTGGCTGACATGGGCGGATCGTTCAAGGCGTTTTACCTCACCATGGGCGAATGCGACATGGTGGCCGTGGTCGAGGCGCCCGACGATGCAGTGTTGGCGCGTTTTGCGCTGATGCTGGGGGCGGGTGGCAGCGTCAGGACGCGAACGCTCAAGGCTTTCCCCGAATTTGCCTATCGCGAGATCGTCACCTCGCTTGGATAAGGCGACGGAAGCTTGAAGTAACGAGGTCAGAGGCATTTCCGGGTGATCAATGCGGGTGCCGCTTGACGGCGCCTGAGCTGCCGATATTGAGGAGAAATGCTCCTCTCGCTCGAGAAGAACTTCATTTTCATCCACATCCCGAAGACGGCCGGGACCTCGATCACCCGTGCGCTGCGGCCATGGTGCCTGCAGCCGAAGCCGACGCCATGGCGGCGTCTGCTGTCGCGGCTGCCGGTGCCGGAGGCGCCGGAGAAGGCCAATTTCAAGCAGCATGACAGAGCTGCCTGGCTGCGGCGCAAATTGCCGGCCCAGCTCTATGACGGCGCCTACAAATTCGCCGTGGTGCGCAACCCTTTCGCGCTGGTCGTTTCCAATTACCAGCATCTGCGCCGGAAAACCTCGCGGCGCCGGCATCGCCAGGCGCAGCGCTGGGACTTCAAGGCGTTCCTACGCTATCTTGAACGCAAGAACCGGCTGGCGCGCGTGGACCAGACAAGCTGGATTTCGGACAGGAATGGAAAGCTCATCGTCGACGAAGTCCTGCGCTTCGAAGCACTGGCCGAGCAGTTCAATGTCCTGGCCGAGCGGCTCGGTCTTCCCGGCGAGCTTCCCCAATCGAATATCGGCGAACCGGTCGACTATCGCGCCGTCTATGATGACGAGGCGAAAGCCATCGTGCGGCGGCTCTATATCAGGGATTTCGAGCGCTTCGGCTACGAGTTCGGATCAAGCGCGGCGCTTCGCCATGTTGCGGGTCGACGGCATTGTGGGGATAGTCGGTTCCGTCCCTCGGATCGCGGTCTGAAAGCCATGCCCAAGCCTGCGCTTACCGTCTGGTACAACACACGCTGCCCCGTCTGTGACGGCGGCATCACCAGGCAGAAACGGCGGCTGATCGAGGCGATCAAGGCCGGGCGGATCGAATTCCGCGACATCAACCTCGAACCGGCGGCGCTCGCCGGCCACGGCGCCTCGCTGGAGGACATCCGTCGCCGGCTGCATGCCACCGATGCTGAGGGCAGGCTGCTGGTCGGCGCCGATGTCGCGGTTGCCGTCTGGAGGGTGACGCCGGGCGAGGGCTGGCTGGCGACGCTCTTCGGCAATCCGGTCGCGCTGCCGCTGACGCGCTTTGCCTATGATCGTTTCGCCGACCTGCTTTATGCCTGGAACCGGCGCAAGGGCCGCTGGTAGCCGGAAAAGATCCCCAGACATCTCCGAACCTACGCCGGTGACACGGCGCTGGTGCTGCCTTTAGATACATCGTAAGATATATCTTGACTCATCCACCCTGCGTGCCTAATTAAGATATATCGTAAGATAGAACTCAAGGAGCAATCCATGCACAGACATCATCCCTTTGGCGAGCGCGCCGAGCGCGCATTCCTGCATATGGCCGGCAAGTTCGGTGGGCGCGGCGGCGGCTTTGGCCCATTCGGGCATGGCGGTCGTGGCGGCGGACGCGGCGGCCCGGGCGACATGTTTCGCGCGGGACGCATGCTGGCCGACGGCGATCTCAAGCTGATCACGCTGTCGCTGCTGGCCGAGGCGCCGCGCCACGGCTACGACATCATCAAGGCGTTGGAAGAGCGCACCAGCGGCATCTACAGCCCAAGCCCGGGCGTCGTTTATCCGACGCTGACTTTCCTCGAAGAGGCCGGCTATGCCGCCTCTGCGGCCGACGGCAACAAGAAGGTGTTTTCGATCACCGAGGCGGGCCAGGCGCATCTCACCGAAAATCGCGAAATGATCGACGGCGTGCTCGATCATCTCGAGCGCTTCGGCCGCAAGATGGCCAAGGCACGCGAGTGGTTCGGCTGGAACGACGACAGCGAGGAAGGCGGACGGCGTGGCCGCGGCGGCCGTTCGGAAGCCCGCGACGAGTTCCGCGCCGTGCGCCACCGGCTGCGCGCAGCACTCGGCGAGATCGTCGACGCGCCGGCCGAAAAGCAGGCCGAAGCGATCGCCATACTGGAAGGCGCCGCCGAAGCTCTTGAGGCGCTGTCGCGCGGCTGAGCTGGTTTGTGTGCATGTCGCTATCCCAAAACCGCTGGGCACTTTTGGGCGACATGCATTAGCGGCCGAGGCGCGGCCCTTGCCGACTTAGCCAAGGACCGCTAGTGAAAATCATCTCGCATCACACCATGTGATGCGGGATGATTGCTGTGGAGGTGCTCATGTCTTTTCTGAAACGTCTTTTCGGCGGCGGAGGCGGCAGTGACACTGGCGAGCCAAAGAGCGCGGCTGCGGCAAAACAGATCGAGCACAAGGGTTTTCTGATCAGCGCCACGCCTTACAAGGCTGACGGCCAGTATCAGACCTGCGGCGTGGTTTCGAAGGAAGTCGGCGGCGTGATGAAGGAGCACCGCTTCATCCGCGCCGACCGTTTCGCCGGGCTCGACGACGCTGTCGACATCTCGATCAAGAAGGGCATCCAGCTCGTCGACGAGCAGGGCGAGAAGATCTTCGGCTAGATTACAGCCTTGGGTCGATTGGCTCGCTCTCCAGCGCCAGGACGCCGAAAACACACTCGTGGATACGTCGTAGCGGCTGCCTGGCGACAAATCGCTTCAGCGCCTCGTGACCAAGCGCGAACTCTCTGAGCGCCAGATTGCGCTTGCCACCCAAGCCTCGTTCTCGCAGCCGGACGAGATTGTCCGGTGCATCATACTCCGGGCCATAGATGATGCGCAGATACTCCTGGCCGCGCACTTTCAGCGCCGGCTGGATGATCCCCTTCTTGTTCCGGCTGACGAAGTCACGGGGCTTCACCACCATGCCTTCGCCGCCCGAGCCGATCAGCGTCTCCCACCATGCGATAGCCTCTGCAGAAGCGGTGGCGTCGGCCAGATCGACCACCCGCCATTGTGTTCGCGTCACCACGCCATCGCCCGCGGCCAGACGGTCTGCAAGCGTCATGTGCCAGACGTGGTCCTGGTCGAACCAGACACGCCCCTCACTGGCGAGCAGGTGAAACGGCGCGACCTTCAGGTCGTCGATGCCTGAGACCGGCCACACGTAAGGCGCCCAGGCGGTGGCATATCTGGCGGCACGCGCAGCCCGGTCTTCAAGGCGAGCGTCCAGCGCGGCCGCATCGACACCGCGCGCCACCGCACGGGCCAGCGCCTCGCGGCCGGCTTGGAAGCCGGCGGCGGCGGATGTCGCCACCGGGGCGTACTGGCTTTCAATCAGGCTGCCGGCCTTGGCCGACCAGGGCATGATTTCAGCGTCCAGCAGCAGCCAGTCGCTGTCCAGTTCCTTCCAAAGATCCGCGGCGTCGACGCTGGCGCGGAGGCGGGCGAACAGGCCCTCCGTCATGCCGTTGTCGCTGAAGAAGGAGCGTCCGGTCCGGGTCCAGATGCGCCGGACTCGCCCCCCATCACTCCGAACCGGTCGAGCGCCGTCTGCGCGTTTCGGCACAGTGCGATCACCGCGCGCGAACCCATGTGCTTTTCCTCGCAGACGATCTGGGCGACACCGCGCTCGCGGAAGTAAGCGAAGGCTTCCTCAGGACGTTCCAGCCAGCCGCTTTCGTTGCTGGTCTCCGACGGCGACATCGTTGGCGGCAGGTACACGAGCCACTGCGGCGACAACGCGAAACGGCTCATCACTTCGAGTGCCGCCGCCGCGTTCTCTTCTGCCACGACGACCCGGCCCCTCAGTTCGGTCTCGATCCAGCGGCGCCCGGAGACATCCTGATAGTCGAGCACGCCGTCGGCGTCGGCCTGTGCCGATTTGCCGAGACCGATGGATCCACCGAGCGGACGCACGGGCTCGGACCAGGTCTGGAACGCCGGCACCTCGACCAGTTCGCGTTCCGGCCAGCGCAAGGCCGTCAGCTTGCCGCCGAACACGCAGCCGGTGTCGATGCAAAGAGTGTTGTTGACCCACTCGGCCGAGAGCACCGGTGTGTGTCCATAGATCACCGCCGTCTTGCCGCGATAGGCTGCTGCCCAATCAGCGCGGACGGGAAGGCCGAATTCGTCGATTTCGCCCGTGGTTTCACCGAAGAGAGCGAATTCGCGCACAGCGCCGGAGCCGCGTCCGATCATCTCTTCCTTGAGGCCGGCATGGGCGACGGCGAGGTGTCCGCCGTCCAGCCAGACGTGGCTGCGCAGGCTGTCGAGGAAGGCCGGCAGGGCTTCTCGCAGACCGCGATCCTGCGTCTCCAGTTGATCGATGCTCTGCTGCAGCCCGTGGGCGACCGTGACCTTGCGGCCTTCCAGCCAGCGGCTGAGTTTGCGTTCGTGATTGCCCTGGACGCAGTAGGCGGTTCCTGCCGCGACCATGCTCATGGCGATGCGCAAGGCGTCGGCCACGTTGGGGCCGCGATCGACGAGGTCGCCGACAAAGACGGTCTTGCGGCCCTCCGGCGGTGTCACCGTGACGGTTCGTTCGCCGAGGTCCTCAGACCAGGCGATGCTATAGCCGAGTTGAGCAAGCAGGGCCTGAAGTTCATCGGCGCAGCCATGGACGTCGCCTATGATGTCGAACGGACCGTGGTCATCGCGCTTGTCGGTCCACAAGGGCTGGCGCGAGACCTTGGCCGCGTCGATACTGGCCTCGCTGGTAAGCTTCCAGACTTGGCGGAAACCTTCACGTTGCAGGCCGCCGAGGCCCTTGCGGATTTCGCTCGTCATGCGCTGGGCCACGCCGGCGCCGAAGGGACGGTCGGCTCGTAACGCGTTGCGAGCGACGCAGACATCGACGCCTGGATCGATCACAACGGCGACCGGCAAAGCGTGCCACTTGCGCGCCAGTTCGACCCAGGCCTTTCGGTCCGCTGCTCGTACATTGGTGGCGTCGATGACGGCCAGCTTGCGGTGCTTCAGCCGTTTGCCGGCAATCTCACGCGCCAGATCGAAGGCGTCGGCCGAGACATTCTGGTCAGTCTCACTGTCGCTGACGAGCGCGCGGCAGCGATCCGAGGAGATGATTTCGGTCGGCAGAAAGTGCCTGGCGGCGAAAGTCGACTTGCCCGATCCGGTCGAGCCGATCAGCACGACGAGGGCGAAGTCGGGGATTGTGAGGTCGGTCTTGTCGGGCTCTCTCATCGGGTGAACACCGCCATCTGCGTCGGCGCGCCGAGCACGGCGTCCACGGCTCCGATGCCGCAGAAGGTGGCGCCATAGCCATAGGTCTCACCGATCCTGGCTGCCCAGGCGTCAAATCGAGCCCGGCCCCATTCGAAACGGTGATCCGGATGGCGAAAAGCGCCAGTCGCCAGATTGGGGAACAAGGCGTTGTAGTCAGCGTTCGGCGTGGTCACGATCACGAATTTGGGCGCCGTCTCGCCGAAGACGACACGTTCGATCAAGGGCAGCCTGTCTTCATCGAGATGCTCGATGACTTCGACCAGCACGGCGACATCAGCTTCAGCCCAGCGGCTGTCGCGATAGGTCAGCGATCCGTGCAGCAGCGTGACCCGACCTTCGGGTGGTCCGCCGAACTCGTTCAGCTTGAGACGTTTGGCGGCCCATTCCAGTTCGCGTGCGGCGGGGTCGAGGCCGAACAGCTTGTGGACCCATTTTTCGCGCACGAGCCGATAGAGCAGCTTGCCTTCGCCGCATCCCAGATCTGCAACACTGGTCCCGCCGGTCGCGCGAATGGCTTGGACCACAGCGTCCATGCGCAGATCGTTGAGCCGGATGGGCGCCTCCAGCGCTTCCTCGGGTGCGACCCTTGCTTCGGTCGGCTGGGCCTCGTTGGCTGTCTCGGGTGCCAGCCGCTCCAGAGCGATGCGAGCCAGGGCGCCGCGATTGCGCAGATAGCGGCGTATGATCAGGTCTTTGGCGGGATGGCTCTCCAACCAGCCTTCACCCTTGGACAGCAGCTTGTCGATCTCCGCCTCGCCAACCCAGTAGTGCTTGGCGTCGTCCATCACCGGGATCAGGACATAGAGGTGATTGAGCAGGCTGCTTAGCCGGCCGGTGCCTGTCAGCCTCAGATGACCGTATCGGGGGCATCCCGCGCCAGATCCGATCGTTTCGATCGGCGTCAGGTCGACGGCCCATCCCAAGGGTTTGAACAGGTCTTGAACCAGAGCCTCACCGCCACGCAACGGCAGCGGGGTCACCACGGCCTCCAGCGGCAGGTCGCTGTCGGCCAGTTGCTGGCGCTCCTTCGATATGCCGGTCATCGCGGTGCGCAGCGCCTTTTTCAATGCCACGGAAAGGAAGGACGATGCCGCGTAGGGCCGGTCGTTCACATATTGATCCAGCAAGCCCTCGGCCTGCCCCTTGCCTCGCACGAGGCCTATCGGGTCGACGTCAAGCAGCAGTGCGGCCTCGCACCGTTCCTCGGTCGCCTGCGGATAGAATAGCCAGGCCTTGCCGAAGGACAGTTCAGTCTCATGCAGCCGATCCGGATGCTTGTGCAGCAAGAAGCCGAGATCGGTGGCCGGACGGTGCGTTGTGGCGACGGATAAGAAGATCAGCGACCGATAACGCAGACAGGCCAAATAACCAATGGCGTCGCGCGGCACCGGTGAACAAGAAAAAACGCAGGCGCCGGCGGCGTGGTGAAAGAGCACCGCTTCATCCGCGTCGACCGGTTCGCCGGACTGGACGACGTCGTCGACATCTCGATCAAAAAAGGCATCCAGTTGGTCGACGAGCAGGGCGAGAAGATTTTTGGATAGGGCTTGCGGTGGCCAACGGCCTATGGCTCCGGCATCCCACTCATCTTCTTGAAACATTCGTCAAACGACAGATTACCACAGAGGCCGGGAGGAATGCCTGCGGGCACCTGTGTGGCATTGGGCCGTGGGAATGTTTTCGCGGGCTCATTTGAGCCCGAAAGCGCGGCGGCAAGTTTAACAAGCACAAAAAAGATCACAAACCATCCCCACCCGATAGTAGGTGATCGACGCGCCGGACCGGCGGTTTGGATCGGTGGTGCGATCGTTTCGGGCTCAGGGTCCTGTCGCGGCGTGGCCGCCATACGATATTGGGGTGCCGTCTCAGGATCGATTAGCGCGTGTAACCAGTCAAGCTGTTGACGTTCCCAATAGTTTGATCCGCGATTGCGTGTCCAGCCAAAGCGTTCGTCAAACAAGTCAAGCAAACGTTGACTCATCCAGGGCTCGGCCAACGGACTATGCCGCTCGCCGAAGCCTGATTGCTCGCAAACGTAGGTCCGCATGCGGGTTTCAAACTCTTGAATGTCATCAATCGTCTGCAGGAGCTCGCCATCCAGAATTGCCAGCCAGTTGTCTATTCTCTGCCATTTCCATGGTTCGGTGATGAGCGACTCGACAGCTTTCATGGCGCGCAAGGCAGGCGCTTCGATGACAATTGAAGCCGTGCGGGCAGGAGCCGCTTCTTTCGGTGCATCTGGTTCGATGTTTTCGATAAGGAGCGTCTCGATATCATCTTCCATGGCCCGCAGAGCGTGTGCTTCGAGGATAGCGGGAGCCGCGCTCTCGTCGGATAGTGGCACGTTCTTCAACGCGGGCGAGTCGGTGTCTTCGGCAATTTGTGTCTCGTCAGGGAGCGTAATTTTCTTGAAATATTCCCGCCCGTTGACTTGATCGCGCGCCTGCTCGAATGCCTGACGCAACGCAATGAAGCTGTCGCGATCCTCATTGATGTTGATCAGTTTGAGCTTTGTAGCGTAGGCGCGCTTGATCTCGCGTTCGGTGACGTCTTCCCGGTCGGATATTCCGAGCATGGAAAACGCATCAATAAACATCGTATTTCTCTAACGCTTCGAGTTCCTCCGTGATTTGGGATCGCGCGGCGGCGATTTCCTTGGGATATTGCCGGGCAAGGATCGCCTCGAATTCCCCAAGCCACGCCGACAACACCTTGCGTTGCGGCCCCAAGGCATTTTCAAAAGCTTTCGTGATGCGCGCGACGAGCGCTGCGTTAACCGCTTCTTCGCGTGGATGGACCTTGATCCGATCAAGTTCCGCCAGGCGTTGCAGAATGTCTTTTTGCGAAAGAGCGCCCGGATTGCCTTCTATTACAAGTCGATGAGCCTTGCCATTGGTGACGACCGTTGCGATGACTTCGAGTACTCCGGACGTATCGTAGGTAAAGCGAACATCGACCGCTTCATTTGCGTTGCGGTTGACGGGAATAGGAACGCTCAATGTGCCTATCTTCACATTGTCGCGTACCAGCGGCGCCTCGCCCTGAAAGACATTGAGTTCCACTTCCTGCTGGCCAGGAACTACACTATTGAAACGCTCAACCCGGCTCGCTGGAATAACCGTGTTGCGCTCGATGATTGGAGCAAAATATCCGGGCAGGGTTTGGCCATTCGGTCCGACTCGATGGTTTGTCTCGATACCCAAGGTGAAGGGCGCAACATCGGTCATGACGATGTCGTCGAGTGCCTGATGCCGGGAAGCAAGCCCGGCCTGTACCGCCGCGCCCAGGGCCACGACATGATCGGGGTCGAGATCATGTTCCGGAAAACGTTTGAAAAGCTTGGTTATTGCAGATTTGATGATTGGCATTCTCGTTGCGCCGCCAACGAGTATGATCCGATCGATCTGGTCATTGCCTAGGTTTGCGTCGCGCATCGCGCGCTGTAAAGGGGCCTTCATCCGGTTGACTAACTGCGTCGTTGCCTCCTCAAAACGATCTGCAGAGATAGAAAGATGCTTCTGTTCGCCGCCCAGAACATATCGGATATCGGCGTCGTTGCTCGTTGAAAGCTTGTGCTTTGCTTCGTCGGCCAGCGCACGCAGCCGTGACAGATCTCCCTTTCCCAAATCATCGCGGCCAAGATCCTTACCCAGCAACGCCACAAGGATATCCGTGAAGTCTTCTCCGCCAAGAAATGCGTCCCCGGCCGACGCCCGCACCTCCATGACGCCAGAAAACATCTCCAGAATTGAAACGTCGAATGTGCCGCCGCCAAGATCCACGACAAGAAAGGTGCTTTCATCGTCCTTGCGATGCAGGCCATAAGCCAAGGCCGCCGCGGTCGGTTCATTGATCAGCCGGCTTACCTTAAGGCCCGCGAGTTGTGCGGCAGCGATCGTTGCCTTGCGTTGCACATCGTTAAAGTAGGCGGGCACGGAAATAACCGCATCGTCAATAGGGTGCTGGAGATGCGCCTCGGCGTCCGCTTTCAAGGAGCGCAGAATGAACGCGGACAACTCTTCCGGTCGAAATGTCTTGCGGCCGAGACGAACCATGTGGTCCGTGCCCATATAACGCTTGAATCGTGCCGTGCTTATATCGGGATTGGACACGAGCCTGTCCTTGGCTGCCTGCCCGACCAGCAAGTCACCACTGTCGCTAAGCCCCACGGCAGAAGGCGTCAGAAAAGCGCCCATAGCATTGGGGATCAATGTGGGACCGTCTTCGGTAAAATGAGCTACCAACGAATTGGTCGTGCCAAGGTCAATGCCGAGAATTGGGAACTCAGACAAACAAGTCTCCATGAGCGGTTTTGAGGTAGCTTGTCGTTATGGCGCATGTGACTTGCGCATACTGTACTTGGCATAAAACTCAAAAATGGAACTTATATGAATAATCAAACACGTGTGAAGAGGATTCAGCCGACAACGCGCACACGGTTACGTGGCGATCTCGCGGCGCGTTTCACTGCACGCGGCGCTCCGTTCCGGTCGACGTTCGTGGAACAACAAAAAAGGCAGGCGCCGGAGCACCTGCCTTTTTCATTCGGGTCGGGAATGACCTGCGGTTACGCCGCTGCGGCAACCTGCTGGGTTGCGGCCACTACGGCGTCGACCTTGGCAGTTGCCTTGGCAAGCGCCGCAGTAACAGCATCGGCGCCCATGCCGACGCCTTCGATGCGGATGACTTCGACATCGGTCATGCCGAGGAAGCCGAGCACCGAGCGCAGATAGGGGACAGCGTGATCAAGCTGCACGGCCGCGCCTTCGGAATAGATGCCGCCGGAGGCAAGTACGATGTAGACCTTCTTGCCGGTGACGAGGCCCTTCGGGCCGCCCTCACCATAGGAGAAGCTCCTGCCGGACCGGGCGATGTGGTCGACCCACGACTTCAGCGTCGAAGAGATGTTGAAGTTGATGAAGCCGGTGGCCAGGATCACGGTGTCGGCGGCGAACAACTCGTCAAGCGCGACATCGGAAACGCCGACGACTTCGGCCTGGCGCGGGGTGCGGGCTTCGGCCGGCGTGTAGATGCCGGTCGAATAGTCGGCGTCGATGTGCGGCAGCGGGTTGGCAACGAGATCACGCACGACAAGCTCGGCCGACGGGTCGGCGGCGACAAGCTTCTGCGCGAATTCGGTGGCGATGCGGGTCGAGTGCGAAGCAGAGCCACGGGGGCTCGAGGTTACAAGAAGGATGGACATAGCGGTTCTCTCCAGTGGGAATTGAATTGTCCCGCTTGATATGGGCCTACCAACCCATTCAAAAAACTGGTATATATTCTATATAATCCATCTATAAAGTAGATATGCCATGCAACCCAATCCGACGCTCGACCAATTGCAGATCCTGGTAGCGGTGGCCGACACCGGCAGCTTCTCTGCTGCCGGGCGCAAGCTCAACCGGGCGCAGTCCGTCATCAGCTACGGCATCGCCAATCTCGAGGCGCAGCTGGGCTTAAAACTGTTCGAGCGCGAGGGCACGCGCGAGCCGCAGCTGACCGAAATCGGCCGGGCGATGCTGGAGGATGCGCGGCGCATGGTCGGCGTGCTGCAGCGCATCCGTTCGCGTGCCGACGGCTACCATCAGGGATTGGAGGCGGAAGTCGCGCTTTCGGTCGATGCGGCACTGCCGTCGCCGGTGCTGGTGCGGGTGCTGAAGGCATTCGAGGCGCAGTTTCCAACCGTGATGCTGCGCCTGCATATCGGTTCGCTCGGCCTGATCCCCGATCATGTCGTCAGCGGACACTCCGATCTTGGCATTGGCGGCCTGCTGGGCGAGGTCGACGTGCGTCTCGTGCGTATCGGCTTCATGTCGATCGTGCTGGCTGCCGCTCCCAGCCATCCGCTGGCGCTGCTGCCGAAACCGGTGGCGATCGAAGATGCGCGCGAACACACTCAACTCGTTGTCACCGACCAGTCCGAACGCACTAAGGGACGCGACTTTGGTGTCTTTGCCTATCGTACATGGCGGCTGACGGATGTGCGCATTAAACATACGTTGATGCGCGAAGGGCTGGGCTGGGGCGGGCTGCCGCGCTGGCTTATCGCCGACGATTTGGCGAGCGGCAGACTGGTGGAACTCGATCTTAAACCCTTCAGCGAGGTACGCTCGTCGCTCTATGCCATGCACCGCGCCGACCGCAGCCCGAAACCGGCTGCGGCCTGGTTGATCGACCAGTTCAAACGCCAACTCGGCTGCTTCAACGAGTTCGAGCCGGGGGAGGTCCCTGAGGAAGGGCCGGAGACAGCCCATCAATCAGCGCCATGAGAACGGTGCGGTAGTCCTCGGCTGAGGCGCCGGCCTCGATGGCCAGTGCCGCCCGATCGAAGGCCGCGGCGAACAAGGCGGTCAGCGCGTCGACCGGCAGCCTGATCAACGACTGCTCGCGCATCGCCGCGACCAGACCCTCACGCAATGAACGGTTGCCGTGGCGGTTGTCGATCGCATCCATGGCGGCGCGGCCGAGAACGGCCGGCCCGTCGAGCAGCAACAGCCGGGTGCGGCCGGGGAGGCGCATGGCGGCCAGATAGGCGTCCGATCCGGCAATCAGTGCGTCGCGGGCAAACAGCGATGGCGGCGAGGCACGATCGATCTCAGCGGCGACAGCTTCTGCCTCCTGCTCGACCACCGCGGCAAACAGCGCCTGCTTGTCGGCGAAATGGTGGTAGAGCGCGCCGCGGGTGACGCCGGCGGCCGCTACGATCTCCGGCGTGCCGGTCTCGGCATAGGATTTTTCAATGAACAGTTTGCGCGCCGCGGCGATCAGGTCGGCGCGCGTCGCCTCGGTGCGGTCGCGATTGGAGCGGCGCGCGGTTTCTCGTTGCATACATGCAGCCTGTATGTTATTTCAATTTACATGCAGACTGTATGTTAACTGACGGGAGAAAGAAAGATGAAGACGACGAGCTATTATCCGGTATTGATGACAGGCGATGTGGCCGGCACGAAAGCCTTCTATATCAACCACTTCCGCTTCAAGCCGCTGTTTGCGAGCGACTGGTATGTGCATCTGCAGTCGGCCGAGGATCGGCGCGTCAATCTCGGCATCGTCCACGGCGACCACGAAACGATCCCGGAAGAGGGGCGCGGCCGCACGTCGGGCCTGTTGATCAATTTCGAAGTCAGGGACCCGGACGCTGTCTATGAGCGGATCGTTGCGGCTGGATTGCCGATCCTGCGCTCGCTGCGCGACGAACCCTTCGGCCAGCGCCATTTCATCACCAGGGATCCCAATGGCGTGCTGATCGACGTCATCAAGCCAATCCCGCTCAGCCCGGAGTTTCAGGCGCAATTCGTGGAGGGCGCCGCAGCCTGAACCTGTGCCCGATGGCAGCAAATGTCGGCAGCGGCTCCAGGCCATGTGGCCGGGGTCCTGCCATGCGGTCTATGCTGGATGATGCTGAAGCTGGTCCTGTTGCATGCGTGACATCTGCCTTGTTCGTGCGCCATCCAATCTCGGCCTTCGGCCCCTGCGGCCGGGCCATGTGCCCGGCACCTGGCGGGCGCCGCAGGCGCTGAGCGAAGCCGGTCTGATCGAGGTGCTGGTGCCGGCGCGGGTGGTCGATCTCGAAAGGCCCGCTTACAGCATCGAACAGCAACCGGGCACCAGCCTACGCAATGGTCCGGCGATCCGCCGCTTCAATCTCGACCTTGCCGAGATCGTCGCAAGTGCGCTCGGGCAGAGCGAATTCCCGCTGGTCATCGGCGGCGATTGTTCGATCCTGCTTGGCGCGCTGGCGGCGGCGCGACGGTTCGGCGCGGTTGCGCTGGTGCATGTCGATGGCCACAGCGATTTCCGCCATCCCGGCAATTACGACGTCGATGCCATGCCCGGTTCCGCAGCCGGTATGGATCTGGCGCTCGCCACCGGGCGCGGCGAGCCTTTGTTGAAGGAGTGGCCCGGCATTGCCGGTCCGCTTGTCGCCGACGAGACGGTGGTGCAGATCGGTGAACGCGAGGGCCGCGATGCCGATTTCGCCTGGCCCGACATCAATGCGACAGCGATCACGCGCATCGACGTCTTTGCGGTGCGGGAATGGGGCGCTGCAAAAGTGGTGGAGACGACGAGAGCGACGCTGGCGCGGGCCGATTGTCCCTACTGGCTGCATCTCGATGTCGACGTGCTCGACCAGACGGTGATGCCGGCGGTGGATTCGCCCGGCAGTCCCGGCGTAGATCCCGACGATCTCGTCGCCATCCTGTCGGCGCTGGCAGCGGATCAGCGCTGCATCGGCATGGACATGACGATTTTCGATCCCGACCTCGACCCGACCGGCGATCTGGCGCGGTTGCTGGTGTCGCTGCTCGGCCGGGTGCTCAAGCAGCGATAGGGTTCAGCTCGCCCTTGCCACCGGCGTCACCGTGACCTGGCTGACGCCGGTGCGGCGCACCACGGTGCACAGCGTCTCGCGGCCGATGCGTTCGGCGTCGAGCATGCGCACGAGGTCGTCGACGCCGGTGACTGGGCGGCCGTCTATTGCGGCGATGATGTCGCCTTCCTTCAGGCCGGCCTTTGCCGCCGGGCCGTTCTTCTCGACGCTGCGCAGCCGTACCGCGGTGTTGGTCGACACCTGTGACAGAAGCGCTGCGCGGCGCGGCAAATTGGTGGTGTCGGCGGAGATGCCGATAAAGGCGCGCCGCACCCGGCCGAAGCGGATGATCTCCGAAATGACGAAGTTCGCGGTGTTGGAGGCAACCGCGAAGGCGATGCCTTGCGCGCCATGGATCATGGCGGTGTTGACGCCGATAACCTCGCCGGCCGACGAGACCAGCGGCCCGCCGGAATTGCCGGGATTGAGCGCCGCATCGGTCTGGATGACGTCGTCGATCAGCCGCCCGGTCGAGGCGCGCATCGAACGGCCAAGCGCGGAGACGACGCCGGAGGTGACGGTCCATTCGAAGCCGAGCGGATTGCCGATGGCAATCGCAATCTGGCCGCGCCGCAGCCGCTTGGAATCGCCAAGCGGCGCGACATCGGCAAAGCTGCCGTCGGCGCGCACCAGCGCGATGTCGGTGTCGGGGTCGCGGCCAAGCACGCGGCCTTCGCTGGAGGCGCCGTCCGGCATCGAGACGCGCACCGTCCTGGCGTCGCCGACGACATGGAAATTGGTGACGACCAAGCCGTCCTGCGCGATGACGAAGCCGGAGCCGTGGCCGCCCTGGCCGCCAATGCGCTCGATGCGGCAGACGGCGGGGCCGATGCGGTCGACTGCGTCTGCCACTGTCGTCGAATAGGCGTCGAGCAGTGTGTCGTCCGGTTGGAATTTGGCGGCGGCGACGGCCATTGGCGGGCTCCGTGTTTTCAGGCTTGTTCGTGACTATATGTGCGGAGCGGCTGGAACCGCCGCGACCTGACCAGATGGCCAGTGAAACCATGAACTAGCCGTCAGGCGAGTATCTGCGAGCCGGCTGCCGAGCGATATCTGGGGCATGCAAGAAACCCAGGAGACCAAAATGAGCGACTTCAATCTCAGCGCCTTTTCCGCGGCCATCGCCGACGTCGCGGCTGCGGCAGCACCCGTGACGGCAAGTTTCACCACCCATCACCATCGCACCGCCAGCGCCTTCCATTGGCGTGACGGCTATTTCGTCACCGCCGAGGAAGCCGTCGAGGCCGGCGAAGAGATCGAACTGACATTGGCTTCGGGCGAGACGGTCAAGGCCGAACTGGTCGGCCGCGATCCCTCGACCGGCGTCGCGCTTCTGAAGCCGGCCGGTGCGGCCACGGCGCCTGCGCTTGCCAAAGCGGATGCGGTGCGGCCCGGCAATCTGGCCATTGCCATCGGCAGCAGCCAGGGCTCGGCGCTGGCCGTGTCGGGCTCAGTCGGTGAGGTCGGTCCGGCCTGGCGCTCGATGCGGGGCGGCACCATCGACCAGCGCATCAATCTTGCCGTCAATGCCGGCGGCCGTTTCGAGGGCGGGCCGGTGCTCGACGCTAAGGGCGCGCTGATTGGCATGCTGCTGTTCGGCCCGCGCGGCCGGGCTCTGGTCATGCCTTATGAGACGATCGAGCGGGCGGTGGAGACGCTGCGTGAAAAGGGCCATGTCGCGCGCGGCTATCTCGGCGCCGGCCTGCACCCGATCCGTGACGGTGCGGCGCGCGGTGCCATGGTGATGAGCCTCGACGACAATGGCCCGGCCAAGGCCGCTGGTCTTGCGCTCGGTGACATCATCGTGGCGTGGAACGGCGAGGCCGTACATGGGCCGCGCGAGCTGATCCGCAAGCTTGGGCCCGATAGCGCAGGTGCCGCAGTGAGGCTTGGCGTGGTGCGCGGCGGCGAACAGCGCGATGTGGCTGTAACCATCGGCGAGAAGCCGCTGAGCTGAGAGGGTTGATGGACACGCTCGCCAACGATCGGATCATGGCTGACGGCCCCGCCTCGCGGCGGCTGGTGGTGCTGATCGCGCTTGGCGACGTTGTTCGCGCTGAGCGCTTGGCTGCTGCGCTTGCCGCGAGCGACGATCTGTTGCCGGTCGCGGCCGGCGGCGGTGCGGCCGACGTCGCCATCATCGACGGCAGCGGCGCTGATGCCGTGCCGGCCGCCACGCCGCGGGTGCTGCTGTCTGGGCGTGCGGCCGGTGAACGGCCTGCCGGCGAGGTGATGGCGGTCATGCCTGCCGGCGCGGACGATCTGCTGATCGCCGCGGCGGTGCGGCTGGCGGCGGCTGGCTATCGCGTCTCGGGCGACGGCGGTGGCGGGCGCCATGGGGATTTTCATGCTGGCGATGGCGAGCCTTTCGAGGAAGACCTCTCCGATGAACATGCCTCCCGACCGGCACTGTCACCGCGCGAGGCCGAAGTGCTGGCACTGCTTGCCGAGGGCGCGCCCAACAAGGTCATCGCGCGACGCCTGAACATCTCGGTGCACACGGCAAAGTTCCACGTCGCCGCGATCCTGATCAAGCTCGGCGCGGCGAACCGCACGGATGCGATTGCCATCGCGATGCGGCAGGGGCTTGCGCTGGTTTAGATCCTACGCTGCGTAACCCGCTTGCGGGCTGCTAAGGCCTTGCGCAGTGGTGGTCTGCCGCGCAAAGGTTCGCGCCTGCTATGATGCTAGGGAGGCGCAAGGAAATGTCGCTGAAGGGAAAGACGCTGTTCATCTCCGGCGGGTCGCGCGGCATCGGGCTGGCGATTGCGCTCAGGGCGGCGCGCGACGGCGCCAACGTGACGATCGCGGCCAAGACCGCCGAGCCGCATCCGAAGCTGCCGGGCACGATCTACACGGCTGCCGCAGAAATCGAGCAGGCCGGCGGCAAGGCGCTACCGGTTCTGTGCGACATCCGCGAGGAGGCGCAGGTTGCGGAGGCAGTGGCCAAGACCGTGGAAAAATTCGGCGGCATCGACATCTGCGTCAACAATGCCAGCGCCATCCAGCTCACCGGCACGCTGGAGACCGACATGAAGCGTTACGATCTGATGCACCAGATCAACACGCGCGGAACTTTCCTGGTCTCGAAAATGTGCATTCCTCACCTGAAGTTGGCAAGCAATCCTCACATTCTGAATCTGGCGCCGCCGCTCGACATGAAGGCCAAGTGGTTCAAGAACCACGTCGCCTACACGATGGCTAAGTTCGGCATGTCGATGTGCACGCTGGGCATGAGCGCCGAGTTTGCCAAGGACGGCATCGCGGTCAATTCGCTGTGGCCGATCTCGACCATCGACACGGCGGCGGTGCGCAATCTGCTCGGCGGCGCGACGGTGGCGGCGATGAGCCGTTTGCCCGATATCATGGCCGATGCCGCGCATGCCATCTTCCTGCGGCCATCGCGCGAGACGTCAGGCAATTTCTACATCGACGAAGAGGTGCTGCGCGCCGAAGGCGTGACGGACTTTTCAATCTATTCGCCCGGTACGACAGGACCGCTGGCCGGCGACTTCTTCGTGCCGGACGACGTGTTCGCCAATTCGCCGACGAACGTCAAAAGCATCTACTAGCTGACATCATCTGCTGTAGGTGTTCGTCGTTTCGAAAAGCCAAGCAATTGGCTTTTCGTCCGCTGCGCGGACCACTCCTCAACTCCCCGTATGGCGACGGCGAGGAGGGGATCGGCTCACGCTTCGCTCTTCTTGCCTTTGGCCAGGCCCATCAGCCGGTCGATATAGGCGAGCATGAATGCCGAGACGACGAAGGCGAGGTGGATGATCGTCAGCCACATCAGCTGCTCGGTTGTGTAGGAGGCCGAATTCAGGAACACCTGCAGCAGGTGGATCGAGGAGATGGCGACGATGGTCGAGGCGACCTTGACCTTCAGCGAGCCGACATCGATCGTGCCGAGCCAATGGACCTCGCCGTCATTCTCGTCGAAGCGGCTGACGAAGTTCTCGTAGCCGGAGATAATGACCATCACCAGCAGCGAGGCGACCAGTGCCGCATCGATGAGGCCGAGCATCTTCAGGATGGTGTCGGTATCGCCGAGCGTGAAGACTACCGTGATGAATTCGTAGAGCTTCTTGCCGAAGGACAGTGCATAGACGGCCAGCGCCAGGGCCAGCCCGATGTAGAAAACCACCAGCAGCCAGCGGGAGGCGAGAATGATCGATTCGATGGCGAGTTCGAGACGTTTCATGCAGCGGTTCCGGTCAGTTTTCTCGATCGAATGGGTATTTCGGTCAGCTTGCCGCGGTTTGCAAGGCCAAAGCGCGTCGCGTTCATTGCGACGCAAAAGAAACCCCGCCGGGAGGGCCGGCGGGGCTCAATGCGTCCCGCTGGAGTCGGGACGGGGCAGGGAACGCCCAGTGCTGAATCTGGGGTTTGCCGCCCCGTGATTCAATGAGCCGGCGCTAATGTCGGTGCAATTCTTGTTGAACGGGACGTGACGTCCACAGGTCTACCCATCCCGGTTTCCCGGGATGGGTCTTTCTTGCTGATCTGAATTCTAGAAGCCCATTAAGCCTCTGGAAAAGCAGATCAATTGTTGCTCGCCACGGGCGCCACCAACGAGGTGATGCGGCGGATGGCGACGCGGCGGTTCTCGCGGTTGGGCGCCGTCGTGTTCACCTTCAAATACTCCTCGCCATAGCCCTGCGTGGTCAGGTTCTCCGGCGGGATGCCGAAGGCATTGGTCAACGCTTCGGCGACCGACTCAGCGCGGCGGTCGGACAGAGCAAGGTTTGCCTCCGGCGTTCCGACCGCGTCGGTGTGGCCTTCGATGAGGAAGGTTTCGGCCGGGTTCTTCTTCAACAGCTTCTCCATGGCGCTGGCGACGCCTTCCAGTTTCTGGACTTCGGTGTCGGAGATTGAGGCTGAACCAAATTCGAAGTTCAGCGTGTCGAGGTCGACGCGCCGCGCGATGTCACGCACGCGGGCCGAACGCTTGACCTCGTCGATTGAGTAGAGGCGCTGGACGCGCTCCACCGGCGGCTGTTCGAGGAAGGTGTAGTAGTCGTCCGGGTCTTCGACATCCTCGGAGTCCAGGATATACTCCTCGCGCGGAATGGTGAGCCGCATCGGCGGCAGATCGTCGCCGGGATCGCGCCAGTCGCTGTCATCCTCATAGTGCCGCTCGTCGACATAGCTCAGCACATATTCGCGTCCATCCGGCGCAATGCGCGAACGCTGGATGACGTCGCCATAGCGGTTGCGGATGGTGACGATCTGGACACCGTTGTCACGCTCGACGATTTCCCGGGTGCGATCGCCCGACAGATCCTCATAGTAGACGTTCCTGGCGCCGCGGGTCATGCGCGGGGCGTCATTGCTCTGGACGAATGTCTGGTTGTTGAACTGCAGGATGACGCGGTCGCCGAGTTCCCTGACGACGTCGACGCCTTTCGGACGCCGGCGGTCGCGAACGTTCTCATCGGGTGCACGCTCTACGCGCGTGCCCTTTTCCTCCGTCACCGGCGCAATCTTTTCAGGCTGGATTGCCTGCTGGGCCGACTTGTCGTCGGTGGGCGGCGGTCCCTGGTCGACCGGAGCCGGCTTCGGGTTCTGCGCCTCGGTGCTGCCCTGCGCGGGCTGCTCGCCCGTCTGGCCGCCTGCATTCTGACCGGCGTTCTGGCCGCCCTGATCCTTGCGATGCTTGCGCCTGGCGTCCTTCTGGCTGTCCAGAATGGGTGCTTCGTCGGGATTGGCCACGGCTTCGCCCTGGGCCGGTTTTTCGCCCTGCGCCGGCTGCTCGGCGGTGGCGGGCTGTTCACCGGTCGCAGGCTGTTGTTCGCCAGTCGCAGGTTGCTGTTCGCCTGTCACCGGCTGTTCGCCAACAGGTTTCTTGCCATTCTTCTTGGCCTGATCCTTGGGCTGTTCGCCCTCGGCGGGAGCGGCTTGCTGATCGGCCGGGGGCTGGACCGGCTCGGCCTGCGGCACGGGTTCCCCGGCAGGTGCAACCTTGGTGGCTGGCGCCTGTTCGGCAGGTGCTGCCTCGATCTGCTCCTGGTCCTGCTTGCGCTTTTTCTTGCGCGGAGTGTTGTCGTTTGCCGGCGCTACCTGGTCTGTGGGCGCGGCTTGCTCTGCAGGCTGCTGGGCCGGCTGTTCAGCCGGCGCCGCTTCGATCTGCTGCTGCTGGTCGCGCTTCTTCTTGCGCGGCTTCAGCGGCTGTTCTTCGGTTGCGGGCGCGGCCTGTTCAGCCGGTTGATCCGCTGGTGCAGCCTCGATCTGCTGCTGGTCACGCTTCTTCTTGCGCGACTTGGGCTGCTGTTCGTCAACCGCGGGTGCTATCTGCTCGGCAGCAGGAGCTGCCTGCTCGGCCGGCGCTACCTCGATCTGCTGCTGTTGATTGCGCTTTTTCCTGCGCGGCTGCTGCTCTTCAGCCGGGGCGGCCTGTTCAGCGGGAGCCTGCTCGGTCTGCTGCTGTTCGTGCTTCTTCTTGCGCGGCTGTTGCTCCTCGACGGCCGGTGCGGCCTGCTCAACGGCTGGTGCTGCCTGTTCGGCGGGCGCCTGTTCGGCCTGCTTGTGCTTCTTCTTGCGCGGCAGTTCCTGGTCGGTCTGCTGACCATCTGCAGCAGGGTCGTCCTGGACCAGGATCAGCGGCGCGGCCGTGTGCTGCAAGGGGCCGAAAACGGCGTTGCCCTGCAGCGGGGATGCGCCCAACGGCGCGGATGCCATCAGCAGGCCGAGTGCCGTACCTGCCAGTACCCGTGGTTGGCGTTTCATCAAAAATTCTCCTTGTGGGGTCCTATCCCTGCCCAAACTTTCATCAGCCGGATTGGTTCCGGTTCGTGGACATTACCGACAACGAAGGACGATTGACCGGCCTTTTGAAGGCAACTTCATGTTTTTCGTATGGTGCGGGCGGCATTTGCGGCGGCGGTACAGCTTGACCTCACCGCCAGCGAGGGCCACATCTCAGCCCATGATGGAAACCCCGTTCTGGAAAACCAAGACGCTGGAAGAGATGACGCCGGCCGAGTGGGAATCGCTCTGCGACGGCTGCGGCAAATGCTGCCTGTCGAAACTCGAAGACGAAGATACCGGGGAAATCTACTGGACATCAGTCGGCTGCCGTCTTTTCGACGGGCAAACCTGCCGCTGTTCGGACTATGCCAACCGGCTGGCGCGCGTGCCGGACTGCGTCGGGCTGACGCCGCAGAATGTGCGCACCATCAGCTGGCTGCCAAAAACCTGCGCCTACCGGCTGGTTGCCGAGGGACACGATCTCTACTGGTGGCATAGGCTGGTGTCGGGAAGTGCCGAGACCGTGCATGAGGCCGGCATTTCCATACGCGGCCGCGTCCGCGCCAGTGAGACCGATCTTGCCGAGCCGGACGACTATTTCGACTATATGCTCGACGACGAGCCCTAGATTCAAAGTGATAGAGCATGATGTCTGGACAAACACTGTTTGTCCGAGAAAACCGCTTCGCACTTTTCGGCATCATGCTCAAGCGTCTGGAACGGATGTAGCCGCCGCCCGTTCTGGGATGACCGGACGTTTTTGACACTCCAAGTCGTTTGCAGCGGTGGAAGGGGCGGTTGCTTTCGACCTGTCCGGCAGATTAACCGAAAATGAACGGCCGGTTCGCAAAGAGTTCAGATTGCAAGGAGCATTCTCCCCCCATCGGTTCGACGAAGACGGGCGCCAGCCCTCAACAAGGAGAGAAGACAATGTTCAACACGATCAAAACGGCAGCCCTTTCGGGTCTCGTAGCCCTCGGCACGCTTGCCGCTGTGCCCGCCCATGCGGACTCGATCTATCTCGGCTTCGGCAACAGCCACGACCGCCGCGTCGGCGTCTATACCGGCGACGACGATGACGGCTTTCGCCGCGAGCGCCATTGGCGCCGCTGTTCGCCGGAGCGCGCCCTCGACAAGGCCGAGCGCATGGGCCTGCATCGCGTCCGCCTCATCGACGTCAATCGCCGCGTCGTGAAGGTCGCCGGCCGCCAGTATGGCGATCGCGTGGTGGTCGTGTTCGCCAATGAGCGCGGTTGCCCGGTTATTTATCGCTGAGGCAGGAGACTGATCCGCTGATGAAGATCAGTCTGGAGGCATGATCCTCTGCGAGGATCAGCCTGTGATAGCGGCATGACCCTCTGCGAGGGTCGGTCAGGAGCCCCTTTCCCATAGCGCGGAAGGGTGCGGCTCGAAGAAAACCCCGAAGGACCATGTCCTCCGGGGTTTTTCACATTTGGTGCCAATTAAAATACCCGCCAGTTCGGCCCGCAGGATGCTGCCGCGGGCCTTTGCCGATTTGGATAAGCCTACTTGAGCTCGAAGGTGACGGTGACCTGCACAGCGTAGGCATTCTCGCCGGCCTGCACCGGAACCGCGGCGCCTGCCGCATCGAAGGCCTTGGCATTGATCGGCATCGGCGCCGGCGCGATGTTCTGGTCGGTGATTTCCAGCACCCGGCCGATGCTCACACCGGCAGCCTCGGCCAGCGTCTTGGCCTTGGCCATAGCGTCGGCGACCGCCTTCTTGCGGGCCTCTGTGACGGCAGCCTTCGGATCCTCGTTGGAGAACGAGATGCCGCCGCCCTGGTTGACGCCGAGCGACACCGCCTTGTCGAGAATCTCGCCGGTCTTGTCGATGTCGCGGATGCGCACGGAGAGCGTGTTGGTCACCTGGTAGGCGACAAGCTCGGCTTCCTGGCTGCCGTCGGGCTTGTTGGTGTAGTTGTAACGCGGGTTGATCTGGATGCCGGCGGTCTGCAGGTCACGGTCCTTGATGCCGGCCGACTTCATTGCCGCGATCACGGCAGCCATGGCATCATTGTTGGCGTCGAGTGCGGCGCGTGCGGTCTTGGCCTCGCGCATGACGCTGAGCGTCAGCAGCGCCAGGTCTGGCGCTACAGTCGACTGGCCTTCGCCCGACACGATGATGCGGGGCGGGGGCAGCGAATCGGCGGCGGTGGCAATAGCCGGAAAAGCGATCGCCGCGGCAAGTGCGAGCGGCAAAAGATGTCTGGTCATGAAAATCTCCTCGGTCTGCGATCCAGTCGCGCCTGTCGACTAGGACGCGAATATGGGCTGATTTGGGCGATCTCGGCCAGCCCGTCCGGAAAGCCTTGTGCGGCGTAAGGAAAAACACTAATCCAGCGCGCGTGGGGCCTGTAGCTCAATGGTTAGAGCCGGCGGCTCATAACCGCTTGGTTGGGGGTTCGAGTCCCTCCGGGCCCACCATCCAGTCCCGCCGTTCTGCGGGGTTTTGGACCGTCTCAGAATAGCTCCGACATTTCCGTGGGTTAGCGTCGAGTAGGGGGCAACACTTGGCTGAGACGCCGCAGTGAACGCCCAAAACGCCTGACTTTTAGTCGTCCGTCTCTGTCGGGCGAATTCCGCAGCCAAGTGTTTGCCAAAGCGATGGTCGGTGATGTGGGTTAGATGCACTGTTGATGCTGTCAGAAGCCGAGAAGAGTGACCTGGCTACCCCAGGTGTGCGGCAGCTCCGAGACCCGTGAGAGTCGGTGCGTCGTTAGTTCGACTGGTTGATCACCGGCAACGATGCTGGAGCTGATTTTGGGGGCGAGGAAAGCGAAAGGCAGGAGGCGGCTTACCTCAGATGTATCGGTGCCGTTGAGCATGGCAACCTCGGTGAGGCTGCGGTTGGTTCCGTCCGTCAATTGGGCTAGGTACAAGTGGGCTCGACGCAGAAGGTCGATCAAGCCACTATCGGGTTCTCGGTTGCTGTTGGACCCGTCCGTAAGCACGATACGTGTTTCGACGCCGCGCCGCTTCATACCAATTGGACATTCGATGGAAGTTACTTGCGCGCCATCGCTGGGTGGCAGAATCCGGTCGAGAAGCAATTCCGAAAGCGAGCGGCGATCAAGTTCCATGATCAATGCCCCCGGCTTGAGCCTAACATTGCGAACGACCTTTCGAAGCAGCGATCGCTTCGCGTCCGCCGTGCTCGACGCCCAGCACGCTCGCAACTCTTCGGCTCGCCGCATCACTGACTGGATTTCGCCAGCCTTGGCCCATTGCCGAATCCAATCAGACAGTTGGGCTTGATCACTGAGAATCCGATTCAGGCGATGCTCAACAACTGATTCAAGTGCTGGCGCTGGAAGACGCCAGCCCTCGGAACCGTTTCGGCGCTGGTCGACGAACTGCTTTGAGACATAGTAGCGGTAACGAACACCTTGCTTGTTCGCATGAACCGATCGCAATTTCTCGCCCGCTTCATCAAAGAGCAGACCGGTCAGCAGATGAGGTTGCGTTACATTGGAATCGCTTCGCCGCCGCGGCGCCTGCGAGGCGAGGAGCGTCTGGACCTCCTCGAACGTGGCGGACGTGACGATCGGCTCGTGCTCTCCATCGTAGACCTGATCCTTGTGCCTGATCTTGCCGATGTAGATCGGGTTCGAAAGAAGGTGATAAAGATTGCCGCGACCAAACGGCATGGTGACGGCAACGGATCCGTCTTTGCGTTGTCGCGATCGTGTGGAGAGCCCGTCACTCGCAACTTCGTCGACAAGATCCCGGACCGACTTCAGGGCGAGATAGCGGGCGAACAGGTGTCTGACTGTTTGTGCTTCGGTTTCATCAATCACCAGCTTGCGGTACTCGACGCGATAGCCCAGGGGCACCACGCCGCCCATCCACATACCTTTCTTCTTCGACGCGGCGATCTTGTCGCGGATACGCTCGGCTGTGACCTCTCGCTCGAACTGAGCGAAGGACAAAAGCACGTTGAGCGTGAGCCTGCCCATTGAGGTGGTGGTGTTGAACTGCTGCGTGACCGACACGAAGGAAACGGAGCTGGCGTCGAAGATCTCGACGATCTTGGAAAAATCCATCAGCGACCGGGTGAGGCGATCGATCTTGTAGACGACCACCACATCGACTTTCTTTTCCCGGATATCCTGGAGCAGTCGCTTCAGGGCAGGGCGCTCCATCGTGCCACCCGAGATGCCACCATCGTCGTAGTGGTCTGGCACCAGCTTCCAGCCAAGACCTATCTGCGATGCAATGAAGGACGCGCAAGCTTCGCGCTGGGCATCGAGCGAATTGAACTCCTGCTCCAGGCCCTCTTCGGTGGACTTGCGAGTGTAGATGGCGCAGTTGAGGCGAGGGGTCATCGTCATAGCCCAAAGAACCTCGGGCCAGACCAATGGGCGCCGGTAATGCGACGAGCAACAGCCGACAGCGATCCGTATGTCTTGCCGTGAAGCACGAAGCCGTCGTTGACCACTTCGACAATGTGCATCCGGCCATTCCACTCTCGCATCAGCCGGGAGCCGACTTTTGGCGGAAGGGATCGTGGGGGCGACGTCAATGCCTTATCCGAGGACGCTGGCCGGAGTGATGGAACTCTGTCCTGGCGATCCGGCCCTTTATTGCTCGGTTGGATAGCATTCACGTTGGTCCGACGCGTGTTGTTCGTCCCGAGTGTTTTCTTGACGGTCGAAGGCAAACCACCCAATCGCTTAGCTTGAAGATGCCAGGCAGCCGACCGCTCAAGCAACCCACGCTTAACCCCTTTGGGCGGCGGGCAGCCATAGGCCTTTGTCCAGGCTGCTGTGAGTTCATCACGCGTGAGATCGCCGACGTCGGCGATCTCACTATCCAAATCCTGTCTCTTGCGCATCAAGGTCAACCGGCGGTCTTCGCCTCGACAATGCGGTATCGCCGCTGTCCGTCTTTGCCGATTTCGCTCACCACCTTATGTCCAAGCTTCTTCTTGACGGTGCCGGAGAGGAAGCCCCGAACCGAGTGGGCCTGCCATCCGGTCGCCTCCATCAAGGCTTGGACCGTAATGCCTTTGGCTGACTTCAGCTTCTTGAGGACGATGTCGGTTTTGGTCGATGGCGCCGGCGCTTCGTCCTTGGTTTTCTTGGGCATCTCCGAGATGGTCACCCCCGACTTAGCGCGCGCTTTCCGTGTTGGGGTGCTGTTGTCGACGCTGGACGCAGTACCGGCGGCTTCAGCATTGTCGGTCGTCATAGTGGTGTTGTTGAGGATAGACATTTCAAATCTCCTTCAGTTCAAGACCGGACGATTCCGGCGCTTGTACTGACTGAAGCCCGCTGTCCTAGCGGACTGGAAATTCTGCTACACTTGCCTATCCGCGCGTTCTTCTGTGACGTACCAACCAATGCTTCGCTTGGCGACGAAGTCCAGCCTAAAAGCACGAAAGGGTGTTTTGCGCCTGCATAAAGCTGAAAGTCTCAATGACGAGGTTGCTTCACGTACATGCTAGTGAACCGGCAGAAAACCGTCATCTGCCGGTACACTGGTGTGACGCCTACCCCAGCTTCAACTCGGTACGGGGCCGAGTTTAATTTCTCCCCTTTGATAAGTAATATATAATGTCGCAAATGTTTGGAGCTGGCATGCGATTCGAAAGCGCTCTAGGTCGTTCTTTTGCGATTGTTGATCGCGCCTTGCGGCAGTCTTTTCCTGATGATTATTACAAGCGCTGCATGTATGCCGCTTTTGGTATTCAATCATTGTTGACTGAATTGGGCTACCCGGCCTCGATACAAGGTGGCGACGTGCTCGCGTTTATGGTTGCGAGGTCGGGAAACCAAGCTGGATTGCAAGGCTTTGCAAATGCCAGCGACGGATACGCCCACTACTGGACAGTTGCGGAAAACCGACTGATAGACATCGGGCCATACTACTTGCCGCGCGAGTCGCGCTTTCCAGCTGTGCCGGTGCCGCTGATCGCGTGGGATATATCCCAGCAACTGCCGCCGTTTCTGCGGTATCGTGTCGTAGAAGATTTCGGACGGACGAAGATTCTTATTGCTGACGAAACCATCCAGCAGCGTATAACCCAATTCATCGGGCTCTGCCGTCGCAAGCTCAAGCAGCAAATTGGTCAGCCCAAGCCGCCTAGCTGGATACTGACTGGAACCACCGCCCTGCTATCCCATGGAGAGCGAGGCGATCCTTGGGTGCGTAACGCCATGATCTTTTCCACAATACCCGGCATAGTGGAAAACTTGCCGTTCTAGCGGGCAATTGCTTCGAACGTTCGCTTTCAGGCAGGCGGATCTATTGGCTGCGCTTTCGCGGGCGTGAGTGGCTTATACATGCCATTCCGGCGTCATGCGGTGCCTTTCGCTCTCTGCACAGCAGGCGAGACTCGCTGTCCATCAGGAATTGAAACGTCGATGACGACTGCACGGAGCTTGCTGCGTTGTTCCCCAAGGATGGTATCGTTGATCATCCGTTCCAGCTCAAACGCAGTCTTTGGAGAAACCTGGCACGTAGGATGCTGTGGGACAGCCCCGTGGTTTCCATACCAGAAGACACCGAATACTCCGTATCCGCTCGCTTCCGGATCGCGAGTATAAAAGCGGTCTAGCTGTGTCGCCGGCGCACTCCAAAGTTCCGGGTGAACGTCCCTTTTGAGTTCAATGATGAGCTTGATCCCCGGTATCATTGCTGTGATGTCGGCACGCTTGTCTGTGACCATATGCCCTTCAGGCTCCGTTATGATCCCAAGGGGGTCGAGACGCGTTTTGAGGAGTCCGAGCAACACGTCCCTTGCGCTTTCCTCGATCTTGGGATTAGTCGGGCGTCCGTAATGGTCTTCGTTCCAGAATTGCTTATAAACATCAATGTTTTGAGTGCCGATGCGACTGCTAATTTCTTTAAGGTGATCGATCATAAGAGCTTGCAGATCGGCGACGTTTGCTGGAGCTCCACCCGAAAGCGTCCTAATGGTATTTGACCACTGTGGCACATTGTAACTCAACTCGCGGTAGCGGGTCCGCTGGTTGGCCAAGGCGTGCCTGATGCTGTCCGCATAGGTTGTCATCGTCGGGTCGCGAAGCAGTCGCTCGAGCGTGTCGGTTGCTTCTGCACTCTTGTCGGCAGAAAGTGCACTAAGTAGGCTCCGGACATAGTCCGCAGCATCCCACGGGTTTTCATCTCCAGACCATCCGCCGGTGGGGTATGGCGCGTTTGGAAAGTGACTCGCAACCATCCGAGCGAGGAACTCGCGTTGCGGTGGCTCTAGCTCGAAAACTGGCTTCTTCCGAGTGTCACGGTCATAACTCGTAAGAGCACGCATACGCCACACTATAGATGGCGCTCTCCTCACATATTCCTCAAGTGTATTTTGATAGACTTCCGGCGACAAGAGATAGGCCGCCACCATCCAAATTTGGCGTTGTTCGTCGCCGACTAAGGTCGTATCGGCGATTGTCCTACTCGCCAAATCCTTCAAGAAAGACTTTCTGTTTGCAGGTAAGGCGATTTGAAGAAGTTCCTCGAGGCGTTGAGGAGGCTGATTTGGATAAGAAGTTAGAAGGTGGGCGGCTACGTCATCTCGAAACTGTTCGAATAGATCGACGTTCAATATTTCATAGAGTCCAGATCTATGATCCCCGCCACATTTCAAACTTTCTTCGATAAGAAACAGGTACACATCCTTAACAAGGTCTGATCTTGTCGAAACTATATGGTCTTTCCAAGTGTGTTCGTCGCGCGCCCATACCCCATCCCTGCGCTGAGACATCGTTGGCAATAGCAGGTCGATTCCAACGAGCACTTTCAGCGCTTCATCTGAAAAATCGGCTACGCTCGGTCTCTCGAGCCATAACTCATCCATACCGGCGAGCAGGGCATTCCAAACCCTTGGGTAGCTGTTCTTCGACTCGGCCTCCGCGAGCTCTTGCAGCGAAGGGAACCGTTCTGTCCGCACAAATGCTTTGAGTCCAGCAAGGGCAACAGCGGTATATTCCGAACCAAGTTCTTCTTCCAGGCGCGCGCGTGGAGCTAGAGTCTCATCAACATCCCTGAAATGGCCGAAGTACACCTCCGCAGTCCAGGTCATCCAGCCTCGATGCGTGCCCTCGGCTATCATCTGAATGTCCGTTGTGAACTGTTCCAGATTCTTTAGGCGTCCTGCTTTGCGCTTTTCGACCTCCTTGAATTCGCGCCGATGGTCCTTGGCCCGCCAAGATTCAATTTCCTGAGCAACCATCCTATCCCGGGTAGGTCGGAGGCTGGACGTCGAGTCCGCAAGGGCAAACAACGATTCAAAGACCTCAATGTTGTCTTCCGGATTCCCATAGGCCCATTGGAAAGCAAGCTCATACAGGGCATTCCGAATCTCGGAGTTCGCAAATCCTATAGTAAGACGATCAGTCAACCAGCGGACAGGCTCACCACTTAGCGGATACGGAAGAAAATCCATAAGCGCCCGGCTGAAACGCCAACTGACACTATCAGTCCCTAAAGTGTCGACGGCCGCGTCGAAGACCTCGCGAGCCATTAAAGGCCGCTCTGCGAACAGTGGCTTTATGCCTTCAAACTCCCGATTGTGGTACTCGCCGCGGATTGCATTCCGCGATTGGAGCCATGTCCACAAACGCGCGCCTGATATGCCTTCAGCAGCTTCCTCAAGGGTTCGTATGACCAGGCGCTGGATGAAATGCTCGATCTCTATTCGGTTACGAATCCCGGGCTCTCTAGTGGGTTCAATGCCCTTGATAATTTCGTCCAACACCAACGGAACGTCGTGAGTGGGGATGGACTGTGAGACTGGCCAGAGCGCCCCGCCCACCAGTTCTTCGTCGCAGTGGACGGCTGCGTTGTAGAGATTGGAAACATCAGTACCGGTAAAATGACCGACGTAAACCGCAGCGAGTATGTTGGCGCGCAGTCGAATGTCGTCGGCCGATGAACCGAGGGTGCGGTAGATTTGCACGATCCCATCGGTTGCGGCTGGCCCCAGACGGACCAATGCGGCCAATGCGGGCGTCTTCAATCCAAAAGGGGCACCCGAATCGATTAGGACTTCGGCAATATCCTCTTGGAGACTGGGCAGCGGCCGAGCCGAGCCCAACGCTTCGAGAACAAGCTTTTTGATTCCGAATGGTGCCTTGGGACTTTTCAAAATACTGCGTAGATGCGGCGTCATGTCAGAACTACACAACGCGCTGATCGCCGACAGTGACCGATCTTCTGGCCTGAAATAGGGGTCTTCACTTGCAAGGTTCGAAAGTGCATCTAGTAAGCGAATGCGCAGCGACAAGTCGAAGCCGTCGGGACTGCTGTGGATGAGAATTCCAAGTGGGTCTGCGTCGATTATTTCATCGGCTCGTTCCGGGAGTAGCGCTGCAAGCCAGGCATGCAAACCACGCAACTCGGGCGCAGGAACTCCGTCGATTCCCACAAGAGCTTGCACTCGGCTCAAGGGTAAGCCGCTTCGAACTTTCTGTGCGATCCAGTTAGCCGCTAAGTACTCGGCGGTAACTCGATGTGAGTAGTCGACCGCTTCGTTGCCAAGGCCCCGGAATGCGCGACGCCCTAACGATGCTAATATGCGATCAGGTTCGGCAAAAGGGATCGTTCGATAGCTTGGATACAAGGGATCAAGTTCAGATTCTGCCAAGCTAATCCCGTCGACATCGCTAATCAGGCGCACCGCTGAAACGGCGCCTGCGGGGGCTCGTAACTCCTTAGCTGAAAACTGCCCCCCACCGCTTCTTACTCGGTCACGGTTGTGCTCCTTGAGAAGGATGTCGGTCGCTTCTTCAAGTAACTCCTGCCTGTTAGTGGGCCAAGAACCCTTCTTTAGCACGACTTCGGCAAGCATTATGAGATTTTGTGGATTGGTAAGAAATTCGGACAACGCCCGACCATTGGCGTCTTTAATAAATTGATCAGGATCCGTTACGCCAACCTTGCGTAACACGTGGCGCTGTTCTGCTACCGTAAGAGGTTCCAGCGCCAAGACAAAGTATCCACCAGACGTGGCGAAGTAGGAATGAAACGAAGCCACGTCCGTTTCCCCTAACCAATCGTGTTCCCGGCACGCAAGTCGCACACGCTCAGGTCTGATCTCAAATAGCTTTTTGACAATAAGGTCGACAGTATCCTGATCAGTTCGTCCTGCTCGACGTTCGTCTAGAGCATCAATAAATAGTGTCGTGCCCATAAATTCCGTCGGCGTATTCAAAAAGGCGCGAGCGCGTTGGACAGTGGTTTTTGCCGCCAGCGCTAGCTCATCGAACAAATGAGACTTGCCGGCACCGGGGTCTCCTATCAAAATGATATTCGGCGCTCTGTCATAGTCGGACATGCGCTTGGCTGCCACGATTTCGTCGTTCGGGCGCGGGTCAATTTGACGGACTAGTCGGTCGGACATTAATAATCAGGTGTCAAAATTGTTTCAGCGTGGGCTGCTGTCTCCCTCAGGACCTCTAGTGGAGCGGACAACCTAATACCATACAAGTTGAACAAGTGGACTGGTGCCATGCTCGCCCATGTCGAGCACGAGCAAATGGACCGGTCTTCTCATGCGCACTGCACCTATGCCGATGCCACGCTGAGATCCTCCCTAGCCCACTCTGCGACGCCCTATCGATGGGCGTTCCACAGCAGCGTGGCGTTTCTTTTCCAACTTTTTTGCGAATTTCTCGGTGAAATTCTGGAGATTGTTGGAACATATTGACATATAATGTTCGCTGATGTTTCATGGTTTGCGGAAATTGAGAGAGAAGCATGTCTCAAAAAAGAGAGAAATTCGTGAAACTTGCCGAGGGAAGGACCCGGTCGGCTTTGGAAGCTATCCGAAAGATCGGGAATCTCTCGAACCGGAGAGCCTACGACTTCGATGAGGGGGACGTGAGGAAAATCATCAAGGCGCTGCGTGATGCTGTGTCCGATCTCGAACGGAAGTTCGGATCCACGGCCTCAGCCGAGAAGGACGTCTTCAAACTCTAGGGTCTCTGCGATGAGCTTCGAACGCCTGACAATCCAGGACGACCGGTTTCTAATCAATCGCCTTATCGGACAGGCCCCGCGACATACCCTTGTCCGAGAGTTCTTTATGAATGCTCAAGAAAGCGCGGAACTGGCACCCGAAGGCCATCGAACCGTACGTATCTACCCCACGCTGATCGGAGGGGTTCGGAAGTTGACGTTCTGGAACACGGGACCGGGAATGGGTTCGAGGGAGCTTCGGACGGCGACGAACATCTCTGCCTCAATCAACAAGGAAATGTCGCTCAACGGAAACTTTGGTATTGGCGCCAAGGTATCTGGGCTGACCGTCTCACCTGCGGGCATTCGCTATCGTTCTTGCAAGGGCGGCTTGGTCCACGAAGTGACGATAGGCTTCGACGATGAAGCGGACACGTTTGTTCGTTTCGCCTACGAGGTTGAAGGACGGCAGGACTCCGTGTTCGATGTCACCGAGGCGGTGCGGAAGACTGCCGACGTTTCCCACGACTGGACGGAGGTCGTTCTCATGGGCGAGGACGAGCTCCATGACACGGTATCGGAGCCGATCGGCAGGGGAATCCGCGTCGACCGCAGCTATGTCGCAACACAGATCTTTCGGCGTTTCGCGGAATTTCGTCCGGGCGTCAAAGTGATTTTGGATGTCTCAGTGACAAAAGGCGGAGGGCGCGATGAGATGGGAAGGACTCGAACGCTCAAAACGCTGCAAGACGTAATCCCGCAGCTCCCAAACGCTGAGATCGTAACCTGTCGCGAGACTGGCGTGAAAATCCAGTACGTGCATGACCCGAAGCACGCCAACTACAGTCACACAATCAGCGCACTTAGCAACCCTGCGACATCGTCGACATCGTTCTGCGCACTGATCCATAAGGGCGAGCGATACGACTTCCGCACCGGGAAGAAATGGTCGGCCGTCGCCCCAAACTACGGGATACCTTTCGGTTCCACCGTCCTCACGGTCGAGATATACGTCCCTGAAAGCCTAGCTTTTCCGAACCAATATCGTGACGCCCTCACGACTGTCGAGGAGCGCAATCCGATTACGACTGATGATTACGCGTCGAAGGTCCGCGAGCTGATGCCCGAGTGGGTGAAAGACGTGATCAGAGAGGCGCATCCGCCAAGGGATGAAAACTTGGACGATCTACAGAAAGACTTGCAAAAGGTACTCGACGAATTTCGCTTGCCAACCTCAACCTATGTGAAGTCGCTTGAGCGGCCCGAGCGCACCCACGATAGTGATATCGGCCTTGACGAAGCCCGCTCGGCCGACGTCGATGGCATCGACGACGAAGAAGATCGCTTCCTTCGTGGAGAGCGGAACTACGGACTGCGGGCGACAGACAAGAAGATCCGCAAGGCACCAGAGGGTGCCAAGCTCTCCAAGGAGGCGCAGTCACTTGAGCGCGCTCCAACGATCGAGATATTGGACGATCCCGCAGAGATCGACGAGAAGCAAATGAAAGGGCGTGCTGGTCGTTACTATAAAGATGCGCAAACGCTTTTCATCAACGGCCTGTACTCCGCCGTCGAGAGGATGACTGGAGAACTCGAGCTGCACTTCGCGGGGCAGGCAGAAGGGGAGACGCTTCGCAGTATCATCTTAAGAGCGGCACAGCGGTCGATGGCCTTCCGCGTGGGTAAAGCCACTTGCTACGCGATCAGCAAGCGCTTGGTCGACGGGTGGTCGCTCGAAGATCTCGATCGGGCAACCTCTCCCGAATCCCTGTCCCTTGCTGCGGATGACTATCGCCAGAGCATGACTACGGCTCGTAAGTGGATCAGCGCAGAACTTAAGGCACATGGATTTGCCATCGTGGAGCCGGAGGCGGCCTGACAGCTTGTTAGAGGAGATGGTCTTGGATGTCTGAACCGCTGTGTTTCAGACATTCAGTCAGGAGGCCGGTTTGGGCTGGAGGCGGACTCTGTCCGCTTTCGGGATCATTGGGTGAGTTAGCCGACGTTGCCCCGCGGACCGACGTTCGCAGTGTTCTTCACAGCAAAAATTCGTGCTACGGCTTGCGTCGACCCATCGCTGAAGTTCACGCCGCTCTCATTCTTATGCTTGTTTCTTGCGATCTCTCATATTGGGCAGATTATTCAACAGAGACTCGCAGGCCTTGGTGATGTGGCGAACCAGCAGTTTTGACGCTAGCGGTACATTCCGCTCCCGACATGCTGCAAGAATCTCGCGGTGTTCCCGATCATCCACTCCAGTGCCCCCGGACAAGGTCAGCTGGATGCGAAGGTAACGCTCTATTCGGTCGTTGACGGAGCGGATGAGACCGAGAAGAAACGGGCGATCAGCATCCTCGTAGAGACACGAGTGAAACTGCCAGTTCAATTCCGCCCATCTGGCTACGTCGGTTTCTCGAGCGAATGCATCGCAATATTTTTCGGCGCGTTGGAACGTGCGCTGGGTCATCCGCGGTATTGAGAGCTTCAGCGCATTGGCCTCCAACATGCCCCTGACTTCAAAAATCTCGGCAATTTCAGGTTCCGTGATGCTCGTCACCACGGCGCCCCGATTTCTTTGAAACTCGACAAGACCTTCAGCTTCCAATCGCTTAAGGGCCTCACGAACGGGAATTTTGCTGACGTCAAAAAGCTTCGCTATGTCATCCTGGCGGATAGGCTCGTGCTCATCCAGTTGACCCGTGACGATCGCTTCACGAATATGCTTCGCAATTATGTCGGAGGTCGGCGGTGTACTTCCGAGTGACGGATAATTCTGGGTCTTCAACGGCAATGTGCACTCCATAACCAGCCGTCGCGCAACGCAGTCGGCAGCCGAATAACGTAGCTTATATACGATGTCATCATATCTGTCCTTGACTTTCAATCGTATACGATATCCTAATTAGATGGAAGGGGATCGCGATCGATGAATGCGCAGGGACCTGACCTGATCGGCTATGTCGTGCCTCTAAGCGCGGCCCCGGGCGCTGCATTGGAATTCAAGATTTCATCGCGGGGTGATAGGCCTGTCACGGCGCGCGCTCTTCGATTGATCTGCTGCGATCCGAACCCGGACGGTCCCGGCATAAAAGCCGAAGAAGCTGATTTTGGTCTCGCCGAACGCTATCCAGCCTCGGAGCAACGAGCTTATCTCGGCTCCTGCGCGTTCGGCGCGATTCCAGCCCTGGGCGATTACACCGCGATCAAGGTCGACATGATGGTGATGCCGAAGCTGCGTTCCGATCATGCTCAAACGCTCTTCTCGTTGCAGAA
Source organism: Mesorhizobium sp. CNPSo 4688 (assembly GCF_057784295.1). NCBI lineage: Bacteria > Pseudomonadati > Pseudomonadota > Alphaproteobacteria > Hyphomicrobiales > Phyllobacteriaceae > Mesorhizobium > Mesorhizobium sp. CNPSo 4688. Next base: position 96,694 of record NZ_JBWLUY010000007.1, on the reverse strand, counting down.
CGCCGATGCGACTGCCGGCGTGGCAATTGCAGTCCATGACGATCGGCTGTCTCTCCGATTGCTCGGCACCGGACACTCACATGACGCTGGCGGCGGCTTGGCTAGGGATCGTTGGTCACGCCTTGAGATCGCCTTCGATCTGGACGGAGTCTCTGTGGTCGTTTCGCCGGATTCGCGAACAAGTCGCGGCGCGCCGACGGTTGGCACCGTGCCGCATGTCACAAGTCGCGCTCTGACCGGGGTCGACCACATCTGCTTCGGGGCAGTGTGGCGTGGGTATCCTGGCGAGATCTTCAACGGCTCTCTCGAAAATCCGTCGTTGAGCGCAGTGCGCCTGGGTGGAACTGCATCGGATAAGCGGCGGCCTTGGCAGACGATTGCCAGCTGGAATTTTGGTGGAGACGCTCGTCAGACATGGGTGGCAGACGACAGCGGGACAGGGAGGCGACTGTCGCTCATAAACATGCCGACGCGGGCCGTGAGATCGTCGTCATGGTCTGGCCGGAATCTGGATTGGAAACTGGCACCTCACGAATATGCGGCGATCAGCTTTCATTCCGACGATCTCAGCGATTGTGGCTGGCGGACGACGATCCGGATCGATGTGCCTGAGGGCACACGCTCGGGAGTCTATGGGCTCGAGGTCGAGAACGGCGTCGGCAAGGACACCATTCCGTTCTATGTCGTCGCGGGGGAGCAATCAGAGCGGCAGAGGATAGTATTCCTGGCGCCGACCTTTACCTACATGGCCTATGCCAATTTCGCTCGTGGCAACTTTGCCGGCGCGCTCGCGGAAAGGGTGACCGCCTGGAATGCCTATCCGCACAATCCCGACGAGGTGAGTGCCTACGGATATTCCACCTACAGCCGTCATCCCGACGGGACTGGCACAAGCTTGTCGTCGCGCCTGCGCCCCATCCTGACCATGCGTCCGCAATATCTCGTCTACTTCGATCCAAAAGGATCGGGAATGCGTCATTTCCCGGCGGACTCGCATCTGACGGACTGGCTTGAGGAAAAGGGTTTCGCGTTCGATGTCATAACGGATGAGGATCTGGACCGAGACGGACTGGCGGCCTTGTCGCCCTATGACGTCGTGCTGACGGGAACCCATCCCGAGTACCACACAAGGCGTACTGTCGAGGCCCTGATCGCCTATCGGGAGTCCGGCGGCAACCTCATGTATCTCGGCGGGAACGGCTTCTACTGGAAGATCGGCCGCAACAGGGACTTGCCGCATTTGATCGAGGTTCGGCGTGCCGAAGGCGGGATGCGGGTATGGGCAAGCCAGCCGGGCGAATATTATCATCAACTCGACGGAGAGTATGGCGGCTTGTGGCGTCGCAATGGCATTCCACCTCAGAAAGTCACGGGCGTCGGATTTACGGCCGAGGGGGGCTTCGAAGGCTCGTACTACGTTCGGACTGCTGCCTCCTCCCGGGACGACCTTGCGTTTCTTTTCGAAGGCATATCGTCCGACGCGCGCATCGGCGACTTCGGATTGTCGGGAGGTGGCGCGGCCGGCTTCGAGATCGACCAGGCAGCGGTTGATCTGGGCACGCCCGGTTTTGCGACGGTCGTCGCCTTTTCCGAGGGTCACGGACCATCCTTCCACACCACGTTCGAAGAGCTGCTGCTGCCCGGTGTCTTCGATGGCCCACCGCGTGAGCATGGCGGCATCAGCGCCAACATCGTCTACGGGAGGTCCGCAACGGGCGGCGGCCTTTTCTCCGTCGGCTCGATTACCTTCTGTGGCAGCCTCTCGCACAACAACTACGACAACAACGTCTCGCGCCTGCTCGAGAATTGCTTGAAGCGGTTCCTCGCCGATGACTGACAGGGATGATCGCCAGAATGTACGCCTCGCATTTCATGAGCTGAGATCGCTACTGAAGGCGATATTCGTCAACAATCGCACCTCACTGGAGACGGCAGATATCCTCGCGGAAAACTGTGCCGGATGCGAAAGAGACGGCGCGCTCAGCCATGGCATTTTTCGTGTGCCCGGCTATGTCGATTCCCTCAGATCGGGATGGGTGGACGGCCTGGCCGTCGCCGACGCAGATCGCGTGGGGCCCTCATTCATCCGGATCGATGCGCGCAATGGGTTTGCGCAACCGGCACTCGCCGCCGCAGGCGCGCTGATCCGATGCGCCGTTGGCGAGACTGGGATTGCCATTGTCGCTACTCGCAATTCCCACCACTTCAGCGCCTTGTGGCCCGATGTCGAACCCTTCGCCGCGGCCAAATACATGGCCATCACCGCGGTGAACGGGCTTGCAAACGTGGTTCCTCATGGCGGCCGGCAAGCGGTCTTCGGGACCAATCCTATCGCCTTCGCCGTGCCGGTCGAGAATGCGCCGCCGCTGGTCGTCGACCAGGCCACCAGCGTCATGGCGAATGGCGAGGTTCGCCTGCACGCGCTCGCCAAGAAATCCGTTCCGGATGGCACAGGCGTCGATCGTGACGGCAAGCCCACGACGGACCCGCACGCGATCCTGGCAGGCGGGGCACTGAACACTTTCGGTGGTTACAAAGGATCGTCGATCGCACTGTTCGTCGAGATCTTGGCCGGAGCAGTGACGGGAGGGCAGTTCTCGTTCGAGAATGACTTCACCGGCTTTCCTGGAGCGCAGACTCCAAAAGCAGGACAGCTGCTCGTCGTCATCGATCCAAATTGGGGCGGCGCGACGAATTTTGAATCTCGTCTGGCGCTTCTCTGCGCTCAGTTGGTCGACGCCGGTCAAGATCGTCTGCCGGGTGCTCGACGGTTTGCGAACCGTGCGGCAGCCGAGCGATCCGGTATCCCGATCGCGGTGTCCGACCTTGAGCGGCTCCGGGCCCTGGCGAGCGAAGGCTCGTGAAATTCTGCCGACAAACATGAAGGTTGTGACATGACGCATGACAAGGACAGGCTTGATTTGCGGCGAGACCTGACGCCGGCGCAAGTGGACCAGCTGGTCGACCTGTTCCAGCAGGAATGGTGGACCAAAGGCCGGCAAAAAGCCGATGTGGAAAGGCTGCTAAGCAACGCCGGACCGATCTTTGCCTTCGTCGATCCGTCGAATGAGGAGCTCGTCGGGTTTGCGCGCGCCATGACCGATGGCGTTTACAAAGCGATGATCTTCGACATCATCGTCAAGGATACGTGGCGCAATACCGGGCTCGGTCGGCTCCTCATGGAGACCGTGATGACGGATCCCGGTCTCTCGCAAATCAAGCACCGCGAGCTCTATTGCCTTGAGGACATGGTTCCGTTCTACGAAAAATGGGGTTTTACGGCCGACCTGCCCGGCCTGTTCTTCATGCGTCGATCGTCTTGATAAGGGCGCTTTCTGCAATCGAAGGCAGGGGCTACATCCCGTGAGCACCGAGCAGACTCTTCTTGAAGCCGACTATGCCGTTATCGGGCTCGGGGTGATGGGTGCGTCGACGCTCTATTCCCTGGCTCAGTCCGGTGCGAAGGTCATCGGAATCGACAGATATAGCCCTCCGCATCGCAATGGCGCGAGCCATGGCGGCTACAAAGTCACGAGGGAGGCAGTTGCCGAGGGTCCCGCCTATCTTCATTTTGTCCTGCGCTCCAACGAACTCCTGCGTGACCTCGAGCGACAATACAGCGCGAGGTTGATGCAGCCTACCGGGACGCTGATTGTCGGATCAGAATCCGCTACGAGCCCCAGCAGCTTTGTGCGCGATACCATTCAAATTGCGCAGGCCAACGACATTGAGCACTGGCTCTTGTCCTCCGTGCAGTTGCGGAAAGCCTATCCTGAGCTCATCGGGGTAGGCAGGGACGACGTAGGCTATCTTGAGCCACGGGCCGGATTCATTCGCCCGGAACCGTTGCTGAGCCTGCAAATCGCGCTTGCAAAGCATGCCGGCGCCGAGATTTTCGATTGCACCACGGTCGAGCGGATCACGGGCGTCGCAAGCGGCGTGGAGATCGAGGCCGAGGGCTTGCGGCTTCGCGCCGGACGGGTTGCTGTCGCTGCCGGCAGATGGACAGATCAATTGCTGGGCGAGCCCTTTGGAAGCCTGCTGTCCGTCTCCCAGCAACTGACGTTCACGTTCAAGGCGCTCGAGCCCGCCGCCTATCAATCCAGCCGTTTTCCGACCCTGATGTGGTTCCGCGAGAGCGTCGGCGGTGAATGTGCGACGGTCTTTCCGCTCGAGGGATCCGATGAGGGCGTGAAGGTCTTTGTTGCAGACACGGAGACTGATCCGCTCATAGGCGCGCCCGGCGACCGGTTTTACCAGCGTCACGTCCAGCCGTTTCTCGGAGGCGTCTCTGCGGAGCTGCTGCGTTCGGAAATCTGCTTCTACACATCGACCCCGGATCACGGGTTTTTGCTCGATTGGCATCCCGATATTCCAGGGCTGTTTGTAGTCTCGGCGTGTTCGGGGCACGGATTCAAGCACGCTCTGGCGATCGGGGAGGCCGTAGCTGCCTCGCTCATGGAACGGCCGGCTCCTGATCTATCTGCTTTCAGGCTGGACCGTTTCCGCCGGATGGCCCCGTAGGTGAGTGCTCCGTGTGCAAGAAGCAGGTAGCTATTGACTCAGCGAGTAGATCGTATACGATATCTTAAATGCCGTTGATTGACGTACGGCACTGGCCGAGTGGGGAGACATATGAAATTCGATCGGTTCCTGGCGACAGTCGAGCTGCATACGTGCGGCGAAACCTTCCGACTGGTCACTCAAGGACTGCCCAAAATCCCGGGCAAGACGATCATCGAGCGTATCGCCTGGCTCGAACAGAATGCCGACCAATATCGCCGGGCAGTAGTACTGGAGCCCCGTGGTCACAAGGATCTCTACGGTGGCTATCTGACAGAACCCGTCAGCCCGGAAGCCGATTTCGGCGTGATCTTTCTCAATAACAAGGGCTACAGCCCGCACTGCGGTCACGGCGTGATTGCCTTGGCAACTGCCGCGGTGGAACTGGGCTGGATCGAGCGGAAAGCCCCGGAAACGAGGGTCGGCATCGATGTGCCTGCCGGCTTTGTCGAGGCCTTTGTCCAATGGGACGGCGAACGCGCCGGATCGGTTCGGTTCGTCAACGTACCGTCATTTATTTTCAGCCGCGACGTGACCGTTCAGACCCCGACCTTTGGCGAAGTGACTGGGGATGTCGCCTATGGCGGCGCCACGTATTTCTACGTCGATGGCAGGAAGCACGGCGTAAAGATCCGCGAGAACGACGCTCAGCGTGTCATGCAGCTTGGATACGAGATCAAAGCCGCCGTGAACGCCATGATGCCGTTTGTGCATCCGGAGATACCTGAGTTCAATGACGTGTACGGCGTCATGGTCTACGGCGATCCCCGTCACGAGGGGTCGACACAGGCCAATTGCTGCGTCTATGGCGACCGCGCCGTCGATCGCTCGCCTACCGGCACTGGTACGGCCGGCCGTGTTGCGCAGCTCTACCTTCGCGGCGAGATGAGCGCCTCCGACACGCTCGTCAATGAATCGATTATCGGCACGATCTTCAAGGGGCGTGTGCTTTATGAAAGCAAGGTTGGCGACCTCGATGCGGTCGTTACCGAAGTGCAAGGCAGCGCGCACATATGCGGCTTCGCCAACTGGGTGATCGACGAAGCCGATCCGCTCAAGTTCGGCTTTCTCGTGGCCTGACAACGATCCGGGCTTGCCTGGCTTTTGGATCGAATGGACTGCGGGATCGTATACGATAGGCGATATGCAAAGATAACCGGATAACAGAGAGAGGAACTGGAAATGAAGAAACTGCTTCCGCTGATTGCCCTTGCCTCTGCAGCGCTTTTCGTTACAGGCGCCCATGCAGACCAGCTCGACGACATTATCGCAGCCGGCAAGCTTCGCTGTGCCGTCGAACTGGACTTCCCGCCGAACGGTTCCCGCGACGCGAACAACAATCCCATTGGCTTCGACGTCGATTACTGCAACGACCTCGGCAAGGCTCTTGGGGTCGAAGTCGAGATCATAGACACGCCCGAAGGCGATCGTATCCCCTCCGTCTTGTCTGATCGCGCGGATGTCGCCGTTGCCGTTGCATCCGATACGCTGGAGCGCGCGAAAACCGTAGGCTTTTCGATCCCGTACTTCGTGTTCGAGACGATCGTTCTGGCGCGCGAGGAATCGGGCATCAAGGGGCCGGGCGATATTAAGGGCCATACGGTTGGAGGTCCGGCCGGTGCATATGAAACACTTGCCCTCGCCGAAGAGGTCAAAAAAATCAACGACCCCAACACGCAGTTGCTGACGTTCCAAAGCCAGTCCGACACGTTCCTGGCTCTGGGTCAGAAGCGTATCGACGCGACCTACACCACTTCAACGATTGCCGCCGCAATTATCGAGTCCGGCAAGTATCCGGGGCTGAAGGTCGTCGGCCCCGCGCCGGTCGATGCCGATTATTGCGCCCTGATCGTCAAGCGGCAGGAACAAGGCTGGCTCAACTATGTCAACCTGTTCCTGAACCGCCAGGTTCGCTCAGGTCGCTACGCGGAACTCTACAAGAAGTGGATTGGCGAGGACGCCGGCGCGGCGCCGGAACTCACCGTTCCCGGCGTCTACCGGTAAGTAGCGACGGTGTCAGGCGATCGGGCGCCCGATCGCCATCGACGGGCCGAGCCGGCTCTGGAAATTCCTGGCTCCAGATTTCGCAGCGAGTGCTTTGGCCCACGGGGCGACTCTCACAGGAGTGAGGTAGCAAATGAACTATCAGTTTCAGTGGAGGCCAGTGTTACGTGGGCTCCCCGACATGCTGTGGGGCGCCCTGGAAACGATCGAGATCGCCGGTCTGGCCATGCTTCTCGGAACGATACTCGCCCTTTTCCTCGCCCTCGGCAAACGATCGGGGAACAAGTACCTGTCTTTGCCGGCTGATGCCTGGATCGAGACCGCCAGAAACACGCCGGCGCTGTTCCAGATTTATATGCTCTACTTCGGCCTCGGCTCGCTGGGGCTGCAGTTCAGCTCCTACACTGCCTTGTTGTTCGGAATCACGTTCAACAATGCCGGCTACCTTGCAGAAACGTTCCGCGGTGGGTTCGCGGCCGTTCCCGAGACCCAGACGAGAGCAGCGCGCTCGCTCGGACTGGGTGCCGCACAGACCATGTGGCACATCGTGCTCCCGCAAATGTTGCGGGCCGTATTCCATGCAATGACCAACCAGATGGTGTGGTCAATCCTGATGAGCTCCATGGGGGTGATCGTTGGCCTGACCACGGATCTGACGGGCGTTACCCAGAAGCTCAATGTCGTAACCTACAGAACGTTCGAATATTTCTTTGTCGCGGCTTGCATCTACTACCTGATATCCAAGCTATTCACTCTCTCGGCGCGCATGATTGCTTGGCGTCTGTTCCGATACTAGGAGGAAAGTGGATGTATTTTGGTGGATCATTTACGTGGAGCGACTTGCTGTTCCTGCTTTCCGGAGCTCTCACCACGGTTGCAATCACTCTGATCTCCGTGCTGATAGGGACGTGCCTGGGCGTTTTGTTCGGCCTTGTCAGAGCGAGCTCTCCATGGTGGATCAGCAACTCTCTCGGTGCCGTCCTTGACGTATTCCGGTCGGTCCCGCTCCTCATTCAGCTGGTCTTGTTCAATTCGTTCAACAGCATGCTCAGGCTGAATTGGCCGACCTTTGTCGTGGGCTGCATATGTCTAGGAATCTACGCATCGGCATTCTGTACCGAGATCGTCAGAAGTGGTGTGGGCGCAGTCCCCGTGACGACACGCAGGGCCGCGAGATCTCTGGGACTGAGCTGGCTGCAGGAACTGCAGTCTATCACCTTGCCGATCGCCACCAGGGTCGTCTTTCCCAGCTGGATCGGGCTCACGCTCGGCGTGATGAAAGATACGGCGCTCGTCTTGTGGATAGGCATCGTTGAACTTCTGCGAAGCTCGCAGATCGTAACCTCCCGCGTTCAGGAACCCTTGCTCATCCTGGGCATCACCGGGCTGATCTACTTCGCCATGAGCTTTCCAATCGCCAGACTCGGAAATCAACTCGAGAAAAAGTGGGGCACGCAATGATCGCAATCGAGAACGTGCACAAACAATTCGGCGCACTGCAAGTGCTGAAGGGCGTGGATCTGACAGTGCAAAAAGGCGAGGTCCTGTCGATGATCGGCGGTTCGGGATCCGGCAAGTCAACGATGCTGATGTGTATCAACGGCCTTGAGGGAATCCAGCAGGGGCGCATATCGGTTGATGGCGTGGACGTTCACGCGAAGGCCACGGACCTCAACAAGCTACGCCGCCGCATCGGCATCGTGTTTCAACAGTGGAACGCATTCCCTCATCTCACGGTCCTGGAGAACGTCACGCTTGCTCCCAGGAAGGTGCTCGGAAAATCCAGGGAAGAGGCCGAAGCAATCGCTGTCGAGCGGCTGTCGCACGTCGGGTTGAAGGAAAAGCTTGCCGTCTTTCCATCCCGCCTTTCGGGCGGTCAGCAACAGCGAATGGCTATTGCGAGAGCCCTGGCGATGTCGCCCGACTATATGCTGTTCGACGAGGTCACCTCAGCTCTCGATCCTCAGCTCGTCGGCGAAGTGCTTGATACGATGCGCATGCTCTCGACAGAGGGGATGACCATGATTGTCGTCACCCACGAAATGCGTTTCGCACGGGAAGTGTCGGATCGCGTCGCCTTCTTCCGGGAGGGGCGTGTTCACGAGATCGGCCCATCGGAACAGATATTCGATCATCCGCTGAAGCCCGAAACGGCGACCTTCCTGAGGTCAATATGACCAACGCGACCACATCTTCGACGCGATCAGGGATCTCGAAACTTGCGCTCAACCAAGATCGTCCACGTCGTCAGTTGCCATGCCGAAGGCGAAGTCGGAGATGTCATCGTCGGCGGGGTTGCTCCCCCTCCTGGTGCAACCATTTGGGAGCAGTCCCGCTGGATTGCCGAAGACGAAACGCTTCGTAACTTCGTCTTGAACGAACCACGCGGCGGTGTCTTCCGGCACGTCAATCTGCTGGTTCCGCCAAAGAACCCGAAGGCTCAGGTAGGCTGGATTATCATGGAGCCGGCCGATACGCCCCCGATGTCGGGATCGAATGCGATGTGCGTGTCCACGGTGCTGCTCGACACCGGCATCATCTCGATGGAAGAGCCGGTCACTCGCATGGTCCTGGAGGCACCGGGCGGTCTGATCGACGTCGAAGCCGAATGCAGCAATGGCAAGGCCGAAAGGATTCGTGTCCGCAATGTGCCGTCCTTTGCCGACAAGTTAGACGCGACGATCGAAGTTGAAGGTATCGGCACGGTAACCGTAGACACCGCCTATGGTGGCGACAGCTTCGTCATCGTGGACGCCGCTTCGGTCGGCCTGAATCTCAGTCCCGACCAGGCACGCGACATAGCGCGCCTGGGGGTGAAGATTACCGCTGCCGCCAACGAACAGCTTGGATTCAAACACCCCGTAGAAGATTGGGGTCACATTTCCTTCTGCCAAGTGACCGATCCGGTTGTCATGAGGGACGGTGTGCTGCGCGGCAAGAACGCCGTTGCGATCCGGCCAGGCAAGATCGACCGGTCGCCTTGTGGCACCGGCTGTTCCGCACGCATGGCCGTCCTTCATGCCAAGGGTCTGATGAAGGTTGGCGAGAGGTTCGTAGGCACATCACTGCTCAACACCGAGTTCCATTGCAGCATCGACCACGAACTGGACATCAACGGCACGCCGGGTATCAGCCCTATGATTTCCGGCCGCGCCTGGATCATCGGCACGAAGCAGCTGATGGTGGACCCCGCCGATCCGTTCCCAGGTGGCTACCGCGTCTCTGATACCTGGCCAATGGACGACTAGGCGCCCGACGGCCCCTTGTTGAAGTCGGATTTGCTCCGGGCGCTGACAGAAAGCCGTGGCCCAGTCGCCGGAGTGAGCCTACGAGATCGGAGTTGCGGGCCCGCCCGCTCAGGTCAGCTATGCCGACCACCTCCGCGCTGCCGATGTCCGCTTTCGGGTGGCGGCGGAATAGCTTCGAGTGACCGAGATGAGGCGCAAAGCCGACATTTGGTGCAACCCCTCGATTGAGGAGCAGCGCTTCAAAATGTGCCGAAATAGAACCTACCCGTCGGCTTGTCGTCTTTCATCCAGATCAGGGCCTGGGTCATGGAGTCGACCTGGTCGTCGTGCTTTCCGTGAGGAAACGCGAGCACTTCGAGCAGGAAGTCATCTTTCCAATGCGCGTCTTTCGGAAGATTGACGTTGCCGTTTTCTATCATGGCGGCAACGCGTGACAGCCGGCTTTCCTTGTCAGTTCTGGCTTTCACGGGCGTGGTGCTGATGTCCTGGCTTTCCAAGTCGGCGATGAGGCTAGAGCCGGAGCCCGCATCTTCAATGAGGATGATGTCGGGGTCGTGCTCCATGAGGGAGTTTTTGACGGCCTTGATGAGGTCTGGGTACGCTGCTCTGACGCGGACGAGGTCAAGGAGATAATAGTTGTTGTCGTCTTTGGCCCATGTCGTTCCGACGGAGTAATCGCTGGAGGGGTCGCCCTTAAGGGCGGTGTCCCAACTTTGAACGATGGTCATCGACCGACGATCGAACTGATGTGGATCGTAGTCGCGAAACCACACCCTCTTGACCATGTTGCCGTCCGGCGGGGCAGGGGATTGTTGGTATTGCGCGGAGAACGTGAGCGACCCGAGATCTCTCTTGAGCCTTTCGAGTTCGACCGTTCCGAGACGCGCCGGATGCAACAGGTCGCCAATCTTGCGATCGTGCCAACGAGTTGCGCCGGTGTGAACACGCTCGTCCTCCTCGGCAATCGCCGACAGGTTTAGATGCTCCCAGCCGCCAGTCTCCAGAAGGACGCCTGCCAGGTCGTCGACATGAAGTCGCTGCATGACAAGCACGACCGCGCCAGCACCGGGATTGTCGAAACGGGACATCAGCGTCGTGCGAACCCATTCGGCGCACTTGTTGCGAGCCGATTCCGAATGCGCTTCGTCGGCCTTCAAAGGGTCGTCGATAATGATGATGTCGCCGCCACGGCCCGTCAGCTGACCGCCGGTGGAGGTTGCCAGGCGGTTGCCGCCGAGCGTCGTCTGCAATTCATTCTCGGTATTCTTGCGCGCGCTGACTTTGAAGGACGGAAACATCAAGCGGTACCACGCGCTGTCGACGACGGTGCGAAAGTCGTTGGCATGTTTGACCGCAAGCGATTGAGCGTACGAGACGCAGATCACCTTCTTCGAGGGATCGCGGCCAAGGAGCCATGCAGGAAACGCCACTGACGTGGTGACCGACTTCAACGATCGCGGCGGCATCGTGATGATCAGGCGCTTGCACTTACCCTGCGATACCCGCTCAAGCTGATATGCAATCGCTCGGATGTGCCAGTTCGATAGATACTTGCCGCCGGGCTCGACAGCCGAGAATGCCAGCCCGACGAAGACCGCGAGATCATCGCGTGCCGCAGCGAAGAGCATCTGAATGGCGCTCATTGGTGTCGCCGTGCTCGACGGTGCTGCTGGTCGAGGGAAAGGGACGTTCATTCGACATCCTCTCCATGCTCGGCGCTAGAACGCAGCGTGCTGGTTGCGCCGTCTTCGCTCTCGTCCGATGGCGAGACTTTGTGATCGAGATAGTCCCGCATCAACGCGACCATCGTCTCTTGATCGAGCGGATTGACCTCTTTGTCAGCCTGGTTGGCATCATCAAGTTCGATGGAACGCGACGCGAGTTGAAGGGCTTGCACCGCCGATCGGAAATCGCCTGAGAGCGCATTGTTGCGCATTTTGAGGAGGATGGCCTCAAAGGCAGTTACCGTCGTCGTCTTGCCATTCTGCTGGATCTGGATCGGCCCAAAGAGCGTGTCGCGTATGATGGTTTTCATGCTCTTTTTTTCCTTTGGCCGACCTTTCGGGTTGCCTGACATTCCCTTTTTGAACCGGGTTTCAGCTGGAGGCTTGCCGTAGCCGATCGAGTAGTCATCCGGTTTCTTTCTGCGGGTAGTCACAGCACACCTCCCACCGTTTCAAGATGCGGGAGTACGGGTGCTGTTTTGGCTGGCGAGCCGGAGGCTTCAGCGCTCCCACGCTGCTCGCTAAGCTCCTCGAAAGTCTCGCCAGTGGCGGCGAGGGTTGCCTGCTTGCCCGTGTGCTTTTCGAAGCGGCGGATGATCAGATCGCAATAGTGGGCATCGATCTCGACGAGGCGAGCTCGGCGTCCCGTCTTATGCGCAGCAAGCAGCGTTGTTCCCGAGCCGCCAAAGGGATCAAGGACGACCTCGCGGCGGCGACTGACATCGAGCAGCGCATCGGCAACCAGAGCGACAGGTTTGACGGTCGGATGCGCCTCAAGCTCTTCCATCCGCGCAGCGCCAAAGCTGTTGGCACCGCGATAGGTCCAGACGTTGCTGCGGTGACGTCCGTGCTTGCCGAGTTCGACATTGTTGCGATGCGGCTCCTTGCCGTTCTTGAATACCAGGACCAGTTCGTGTTGCGAGCGGTAGAGGCTGCCCATTCCGGCATTGGTCTTGTTCCAGACGCACAGATTGAGCAGATCGCCGAATGTCTGTTTGCCTGCCAAAGTGGTCTCCGCGATGTGCCGCCAATCCATGCATACGAAGGCGATTGCGCCCGGCTTGCTCGAAGCGGCAATCAGTGAGAACGACTGTTCCAGGAATTTTGCGAACTCGTCGTCGGACATCTCGCCGGATGCCATTGCAAATTCCCGGTGGTTTGTCTTGCCAAGACCACTGACGTGCCCGCCGATCGGAACATTGTAGGGCGGGTCAGTAAAGCAGACGGATGCTTTCTCGCCCTGCATCAGCTCCTCGAAATCCTCTGCCGAAAGTGCATTGCCGCAAAGCAATCGATGATCGCCAAGCAGAAACAGATCGCCAGGCCGCGCTACAGCTGGCCCTGCTGATTTTTCCGGAACACCCGGCTCATCCTCATCGACTTCATCGTCCCGATTGTCGGGCGAGAATTCACTGATGATCAGGTCGACCTCAGGGATGTCGAAGCCAGTGAGGCTCATATCGAAGTCGAGATCGACTAGCGCCTGCAGCTCGATCGCCAGGATCTGCTTGTCCCAGCCTGCCTTCTCGGCGATGCGGTTGTCGGCAACGATGTAGGCGCGCTTTTGTGTCTCGTTGAGATGGGTGATGGAAAGCGTTGGCACCTCCTTCCATCCCAACAGGCGCGCCGCTGCCAGACGGCCATGTCCGGCAAGGACGTTGTTCTTCTCGTCGACCAAGACCGGATTGGTGAAGCCGAATTTTTCGATGCTGTCGGCAATTTGTCGGATTTGTTTTTTGGAGTGAGTGCGAGCGTTGTTGCGGTATGGGGAGAGTGCGTCGATCGAAACTGTGGTTATGTTGGTGGTCATTTGATCCTCTGAACGTAGTGCGCGCGGCAACTGGCAACGCGCCTTGCTCAATAATCGCAAGATCAGCGATTCGGAAAAACCACCGAAAATGGCTGTACCCGGAATTCACAGAGTGAAATCAGTCAGGTTTGAGATTGGATTCACAAATCACCGATTTTGTGCAATTATGGAGCGGCAAAATATTTTGTTGGCCTATATCTAGGCCGAATCAATACATGCGCTCACGCAGCGGTATCGGCGCCGAAACCTAATTCAGAAAATGCTAAGCTAAAGGGCATCCCTTTTGAGCCGCAGACTCAATGCTTTGGCCTCGTTTGGCGTCAGCCGGTTCAGCGCCACACGCAGCATCTCGCAGAGTTCGTCGAGGATCGGGTCATTTTCTTCCGATGCGGTGTGACGATGGGCGCGATGCTGGAAGAACAGGCACAGCCAAAGATCGAGCGCGCTGCCGTCCCATTTGCCAATCTCGCGGGCTCGCGCTGACATCGCGTTGGAAAGTTCGGCAAGAGGGTCCATTCCTCCGGTGACCTCGTAGCCATTCAGGAAATGTGCGAAACGCCCTGATTGATCCCAGGCGAACGGTATGGGCATCGCCGAGAAGTCGCCCTTTAAGGCCAGTCGTTCCCACTTGAGAAGCCGTGTCATTCGGCGGCTTCCGCCAGCACGCTAAGCCGAGGCCGGATCAGAGAGACAAAGCGATTTGCGGCATCGCAGAGCCAGTCGAGTAGCTGGTCATCGCCCGCGAAGTCCGAGCGTGGCCTGAACACGCCGAGTTCCGCATAGAGCGGTGCGGCGGATTTCGACCTCGCGATCAGGTCAAGGCTACTTTCGCTGCGCAGCTCTGCAATGTCGTTGTGGAACTCATCAAAAAGGGTCTGACCGTCCTCGTCACGAAAGGTCAGGAACAGCCCGACCTCAGCTCTGGTGCCGGTCGAACGAAAGCCAGTTATCCAGCCGATTGGCTCGGGTAGGGGAATCCTGACCCAATTGTCGCCGCCATGCCGCGGAGGCAGTTGGTCTGAGTGGTCGAATTGCACCTGGTCAATGAAGCGCTGCCAGAACGCGCGGTTGATGTTTCGCCGGTTGACGCGGTCTGGATCGACAACGCTCTCCATACTCTCGTCAGCCTGGGTAGCGCTTACCTCTTGGGTCTCCAATTGGAGCGGCATGCCTTCGCCGTTGACCAAAACTCTCTGCTGAAGGACTTCGGTACGCATTGGCACCATTGGCACCACGACAATGGCTCCTGATGCCGCCTGCCAAAGCTGGATCTCAAGCAATGTCAGTTGCGCCAGGCCGGCGCCTTGCGAATTTAGATGCTCGGCAATCGCATGCGTATCCGAGCGGATGCCATCTCCGGCGATAATGAGCTGAAAGTCACCCAGCTTTAGCGATCGCGTCACGGCATCAACAAATGGAGCCTCCTCGAGCTCTGGCCACCGAAGCTTCGCCGCGGCAAAGATCGGGTTCGGCTCGAGGGTTGCCAGCTTGCGTTTTATCCCTGCAGTCAGATCGCCAAAGCTCCAGCGTCGCAGCAGCGCGGCATACTCCAGGATTTGCGCCAACACCTCCCGACGCGCCTGCGGGTTACGCCAAAGCTTGCACTCAATAATGACCAGTCGGCCGGTTCTTGCCACGCCCAGAATATCCGCGAACACTGTCCCGCTTGCACGAGGAATGGCGAGTTCCCGGCATAAGGGGACGACATCGCTCAAGCCGCCATCAAGTCGGTCAGCCGCGATCAAAGCGGGATGCCGAAACAGGAGGTCCTGTAGCCAATGCTCGTCACAAGCATGCTGCGACAGAGCATTCGAACCTGGCACTTGGCCCGAAGCAGGGGTTGCGTTTCGCGTTAGAGAACGACGAGCCAGTGGCTCCGTATCTGTTGAATTGAAGTCAGAAAATAATAAGGCACTCATTCGAAGGTCGCCATCTCCAATATTTTGTCATGAAAATGGAAACCATCGTCGAAAATATTTCGATTATATTATTCCGACGTTCACGACAATTCATGAGACGGACTTGCGCTCGATCTGGAACGACAGTCAACTCGAATTGTCGAGGCATTTGCTCTCGGCGAGCGAATTAGGCACACAGCGCCCAAGGTCGCATAGTATGCAGTCTGGAACCGTCGGCTGAGCCGACAGCCACCAACATGCGGCGAATTGAGTGTAAACCGACCGCTCCAACCCGTCGAATGCCGCGCCGTCGGATGCCTTTCGCAGCCGGTGACGGAACGCGTCAACGGGGTCAATCTCCCTCGCTGACCGCGGAGTGTTGCGAGGCCGCGTTCAAAGGAACGCCCGATCCGCTCTTGGTAGCCTTGCCGGTTGCGTCCAGGGTGCATGGCCTCGTCCAATCTAATAGACGTCTCTGCTGTCGATTCCGGTCAGGGGCTGTGTCCGAAAGCGTGCTCGTTTCATACGTGGGCATAATAGCGCGCCGAAGTTGATCTGTTGTTTGCTTGCTTGCCGTTGGAACAGTTCAGAACGGCTTCAGGGAGACAACCATGCGGGAATATGCGTCCTCGAAATTCAGTCACAACGGTCCAGACGGGTCGGTTCCTCCCTATATGGACCCCTGCCTGTTGTCATCGATCGTTCATGATTTCAACAACCTGCTCACTCGCGTCGTGATCGTGCTGGAAGACTTGCAGCGCCGTCGCGCCGGTACGTCGAGAGAACGCGGAAAGATCGATGCTGCGATCTACTGCGCCTTTCGTGCGAAAGTCCTTGCTCGGGAACTTCTCGAACTTGCGGACGCGCGACCGGCACGGCCGGAGCCGACGGATGTTCGCCAGCTGCTCGAGGAGTTCCAAGTCGTACTTGCGAACGTCCTCTCGCCAAACATCAGATTGACTCTGCACTTCGCGGGCAGCCTCTCACTGGCTTTCATCGACCGAGAGCTCGTTGAACGTGCACTTCTCAATCTCGTCCTAAATGCACGCGATGCGATGCCCGCTGGCGGCGATATCTCCATTGCCGCCGCCTTAGAGTTTCCACCTTCGAGCAAAACGGTTCGGCCAAAACGGATGATCCGCCTGTCCGTCTCTGACAACGGTGCCGGGATGGATGACGCGACCCTCAAAATGGCGGGTCGTATGCATTTCTCGACAAAGGCGAGCGGAAGCGGCCTTGGCCTCGAGATCGTCAGACGGATTGTGGAAAGTCTGAGTGGCGGCCTCTCGATAATCAGCACCCTCGGACATGGCACTGCGATCGATCTGTGGTTGCCAGCAATCGCCGCGGAATCGAGCAACTGAATGGGTTCGCGATCCTGTCAATCCAGGTCCGATTCCCGTTCGAGCTTGAATGATGGTGGGCCAAGTGCTCGCCATCATTCGCCAACATCACAGCCTCCAACTCGTTCCATCAAGAATATCGGTGTCACTAAGGCACGTAAGACCAGGAATGAATCCTGGCCAGAATTCAACCGGGATCTGAGGCAACTGATCGGTTATGCCAACAGAGGCGAGCGCGAGTTTGCCGCTTGCTGACGTGCGTTGCTGCGCCGGCGCCCTTGGCACTGAATGAGCCTCGCCCGTCCAGAAGGGCATCCGGAGTGAGCTCGCTCAAGGACCTGGGGATGCGATGGCCGCGCCACGGGATCGCTGTCCCAAACGAAATTACTCGTGCCCCGGCCCTAGATGCGAGGCCAGGCGACAACCGCCGTTCGGCGAGAAGTCGTGAGACCCGAGTCAACCGTTGCCTCCTCGTCGGCGACCTCGGCAATCGGGAAAATCGGGCATTCAATACCTCGGTGTATGCTTCCTGAGTAAACCACTTAGGTAGACTGGCTGAACAGCAAATGCGCGCTGGCTGCAGGCAATAGATGTTTGATAGCCAAGGGCTTTCACGCATCGCTTGTCCCAAGCCGGCAGCCCGAGCCGGTCCACAATTCCTAGATCCACGATACGACAGGATAGGCAGGCCTATCTGTTTGGTAGCGTAGCCTTTTTAGTCATCAGCTGCGATTTTCGGAAGCGATCTTCTTGCTGAAGTCGCTGACATGGTGATGACCAATGTCTGGCACTTGGGAAGACATCGGTACTGGCCCGAATGACCTCCAATCTACAGGAGTTTCTCTCATGCTACCTCTGCTGCAAACATTGCATCGAACTGCTGCTCAGCGCGGCGATGGACTGCGGCCGGAATTTCTGCGGATGGCAGGGGAGGCACCCGGATGGACTTTCCCGATTCAAACGCAACTCGGCGCGCTGACCGGCGATCACCGCGCTCCAGCCGCACTGAGGGATGCAAGCCGAGAGGAAATTGCGACGGGTGAGCTTGATCTCACGTCGCGCAACTCGGGCGACCGTTTGAGCACGTCCTTGCATCCAAGCTACCAGCCGGAGCTCCAACACATGCCTTGCCCGAAGTCTGAGTGCGGGGGTTGCGGAGGGATGGTCGACGCAAGATGCGCATCGCGAAAACTGAACGACGAGCATCGGCAATGACGAAGCACCTTGTCGATCCTGGAGCTATTTCTAGCGCTGCAGCGAGCAGCGACCTTCGATCTCCAATTGCAGCTCCCTTGCCGCTCCTGGCGCCCGTGACCTCAAACGAAATCGTAGCGCCGCCGGGGCGCAGGAGCTTCAAGCGTATCCTTGCAGTCGTTGGCCTTTTGGCAGGGGTCGCTGCAGGCGCCTATTACGGCCATCACTACTGGACGACAGGCCAATATCTGGAATCGACCGACGACGCCTATCTGAAAGCTGATTCAACGACGGTCGCACCGAAGGTCTCAGGTTACATCGCCGAGGTGCTGGTCCGCGACAACCAGAAGATCACCGTGGGACAGGTGCTGGCACGCATCGACGACCGCGATTTCCGCGCCGCGCTCGACCAGGCCGAAGCCGACATGCGGGCCGCCGGGGCAACTGTCCGCAATCTCGATGCACAGATCGTGTTGCAGCAGGCGCTAATCGAGCAGGCGAAGGCAACGGTCGCTGCAACGCAGGCCTCGCTGAGGTTCGCCATGACCGACGCCGACCGTTACGCGACTTTGGCAAGGAGTGGCACTGGCACCGCCCAGAAGGCAGAGGCCAGCCGCGCCGGGGCGGACCAGCTCGCCGCCGGGCTGGCGCGCGACCAGGCTTCAGTCGTTGCTGCCGAGGTCAGGATTGATGTCTTGGCCACCGAACGCGACAAGGCGCTTGCGCAGGTGGACCGTGCTGAGGCCGCGGGCGAGCAGGCCAGGCTCAACCTTTCCTATACGACCATCACTGCGCCGGTCGACGGTACCATCGGCGCGCGCACGCTCAGGGTTGGCCAGTATGTCGGGGCCGGCACGCAGTTGATGGCAGTGGTGCCGAGTGCCGTTTATGTCGTCGCCAACTTCAAGGAGACCCAGCTCACCTATGTTCGCGACGGCCAACCGGTGAGTGTTGCCGTCGACGGCTTTCCTGGCGTCGAGCTTGAGGGCCACGTCGACAGCCTGTCGCCGGCAAGCGGTCTCGAGTTTGCCCTGCTGCCGCCCGACAATGCGACCGGCAATTTCACCAAGATCGTGCAGCGCATCCCGGTGAAAATAGCGATCGACGACCGTGAGCTCGGCGGCCTGCTGAGGGTCGGCATGTCGGTCGAGCCGACCATCGACACCAAGGCAACCGTGCTTGCCGCGAAGGGCGGGCCTGTACAGGCCGCTGCGGTCTCCCTCGATTGGAGCGCCGAGGCCGCGTTGGAGCGTGCCGAGTAGGAAGTTCGCGGGCATTCCAGCTCGTCTAACTGCACGCGAGGAATAGCAGCCATGACAAGCATCGTGTCGTCCATCCCAATTCCGACTCGAACCGTGCGGACAGAGGCCGCTGGCGCCGCCGCCTCGCCCCGGGTATGGGTTGCGGTGGTCGGCTCCACCCTCGGCGCTTTCATGGCCGTGCTCAACATTCAGATCGTCAATGCCTCTCTGGCCGACATCCAGGGCGCCATCGGAGCCGGCATCGACGATGGCGGCTGGATCTCCACCGCCTATCTCATCGCGGAGATCGTCGTAATCCCGCTGACAGGGTGGCTGTCGCAGGTCTTCTCGCTGCGCAACTACCTCATCACCAACGCACTGTTGTTTCTCGTCTTTTCAGTGGCTTGTGCTTTCGCCGCCAGTCTCGGGCAGATGATCGTCTTGAGAGCCATTCAGGGTTTCACTGGCGGAGTGCTCATCCCGATGGCCTTCACCCTCGTCATCACACTGCTGCCCAAGGCCAAGCAGCCGATAGGACTGGCGCTGTTCGCAATGTCGGCAACCTTCGCGCCAGCGATCGGCCCGACAATCGGCGGCTATCTCACCGAGAATTGGGGCTGGCAGTACATCTTCTACGTCAACCTGGTGCCCGGCGCGCTGATGATCGGCATGCTGTGGTTCTCACTTGACCGCCAGCCAATGCAGCTCGCCTTGCTCAGCAAGGGCGACTGGACCGGAATCGTTACCATGGCCGTCGGGCTCGCCGCGCTGCAGACTGTGCTCGAGGAAGGCAACCAAGACGATTGGTTCGGGTCGCCTTTCATCCTGCGGCTGGCGATCGTCGCCGCTGTGTCGCTCTCGCTATTCGTCTGGATCGAATTCACCTCGAGGCATCCGTTGCTCAATCTGAGGCTGCTCGCGCGTCGCAATTTCGGCTTCGGCGTTCTGGCCAATTTCCTGCTGGGGACAGCGCTCTACGGCTCTGTCTTCATTCTGCCTGTCTATCTCGCGCGCATCCAAGGTTACAATGCTGAGCAGATCGGCATGGTGCTGGCATGGACCGGCCTGCCGCAACTCCTGCTGATACCACTGGTTCCACGCCTGATGCAGCGCTTCGACGTGCGCCTCGTGGTTGCGATAGGTTTTGCACTGTTCGCCGCCTCGAATTTCATGAATGTGGGCATGACCGCCAGCTATGCCAGTGACCAATTGTTCTGGCCGAACATCGTGCGCGCCATTGGCCAGGCGCTGGTTTTCGCGCCGCTCTCAGCGATTGCCACGGCAGGCATCGAGAAGGAAAACGCCGGCTCGGCATCGGCCTTGTTCAACATGACCCGCAACCTGGGTGGCGCCGTCGGCATCGCACTGCTGCAGACCTTCCTCACAAAGCGCGAGCAGTACCATTCGAATGTGTTGGTGCAGTCGGTCTCATTGTTTGAAGAAGCAACGCGTTCCCGCATCGACAGGCTCACTGCCTACTTCCTGTCGGATGGTGTTAGCGACCACGCACTCGCCGCGCACAAGGCGGTGATCGCTATTGCACTGAGAGTGCGACAGCAGGCCTTCATCATGGCCTTCAGCGATACCTTTTTCCTGCTTGGGATTGGTTTGGTGATCGCGCTCGCGGCCACTCTGCTCCTGAAGAAGCCCGGCCATCTAGAAGGCGTTGGCGCGCACTGAGCGAAGTGGCCGACTGGACATGTTCCAAAGATCGAAGCTTGGGGATAGCCGTCTCCCCGTCGGCACCGCACCCGTCGCTGGGCCGCGTAGCGTCACGTAGAGTGAGGCATGTCAGGTGTAGTTCATCCAAGGCGCGGGCGCGAGGCGATATTGATGACGTCCGTGCCGCTAATTACCCAATTAAAACCTGCCGACCTTCAGGACGGCTAGGCGGCCTTCAGCGAGCGGACATTGGGCACGCGGGCATTCTTCGCAGTCCAATCGAGGGCGAAGTCTGCGACCTCCTCCCAACCGGGCTGAATACAGGTCCAGTGCGAGCGATTGGGATAGATCTTGAGTTCGGTCTTCGACGGCGCCTGCTTCTGCTTCTCGAACATGGCTTTGGTCATTTTGGCCTGGGTAATGAGGTCAATACCACCGCCGATAAGCAACAGAGGTGCGCGGTTGGGATTGTCCCAGCGGATCTTCCCTGCGGCCGAGACCAGACCGTCCCAGTAGATCTTCCCCGGTGTGGGGACGATGTAGCGGTCGTACATGGTATTGACCTGACCCGCCGGCACGGTCTGTGCGAAACGCGTGCTGAAGAATTTCCGCGACATGGTCATGACGCGTCGCCAGCTTCCCCAGGAAAAGAATACTGGGAAGGTCGACTTGATGGTTTGCCACCCGACCAGCACGCCGGAGGTCGGCGCCGGGTCGATGGCGACGCCGGCGGCGCCGAGCCCCCGGTCAAGCAGATGCTGCGTGACGGTGCCGCCAAACGAGTGCCCGATCAGGATTGGCGGCTCGGGCAGCGCACGGATGAGCCGGTCGTAGTGATTGATGAGCTCGTTGATGCCGACCTGGGCGAGAGCGGGGTTCGGGGACGCGCGCAGCTCGGTTGGAGATCGGTCATCGAGCGGCCAGGGCGGGGCGATGACCGTGTAACCCTGGGCTTCGTAACGGGCCATGAAGCCTTCCCAACAATGGGCGTTCAGCCAGGCGCCATGGATCAGCATGATGGTTTTGGACATTGGTCTCTCCGTCGTTCTGCTTGGCAAGATATGCCCGTGTTCCTCATTTGCTCGATCGAACGCGCGCCGATCAGAGCGCTGCGGATAACTATGTTGAGGGGGGCGCGCGCAGTCGACTGCATCAAGGCCGTTGGCGGCTAATACCTCGGAAGAGAATGCCCCAGCCGCTGGTGTGCCACCGACAGGCAGGCACTGCCGCCGTTGGCTGGACACCTGATGTTTGCGCGGGGTTACCCAAGCTCGCGAGGGGGCTGCCATAGACCTTCGCATGGCATGACCGACGCTTCCGTTCGATGGTCGCGCAGGCTGCTGCGGCGCAATCTCCTCAGCAGACGCCGAGTGGCCGTCCATGGAGGCATGTGCCATCCACGGCGCCAACGGCGGAGGTGGCCAATACGGCTGTGGGTAAGGCGATCAGAAGGAGACGAACATGGACACAAACACGAGTATGGACAACATTTCACACGCCGGCCGTCCGGGTCCTGACGAGCTGGTTCCGTCGCGCTACGCACTCAAGGTTGGCGAGATCGAAGTGTTGATTGTCAGCGATGGGATACTGCCAATTCCATCCCAGACTATGGCATACAACGTCGACCCGGCCGTCCGGTCAGCCTGGCTGGAGGACGAGTTCCTG
Organism: Mesorhizobium sp. CNPSo 4688; assembly: GCF_057784295.1. Classification (NCBI taxonomy): domain Bacteria; kingdom Pseudomonadati; phylum Pseudomonadota; class Alphaproteobacteria; order Hyphomicrobiales; family Phyllobacteriaceae; genus Mesorhizobium; species Mesorhizobium sp. CNPSo 4688. Next base: position 74,342 of record NZ_JBWLUY010000007.1, on the reverse strand, counting down.
TCGCCGGAAATGCTCGAGTGGCCGCTGAACGTGGTCGTGGTGCGCAGCGGCGGCCAGACTATTCTGGTCGATGCTGGGCTAGGGGCTGACCCGGACTTGCATTTGCCGCGGGCTGGGCAGTTGCTTCATCGACTGGAGGCCGCCGGCATCGATCTCGCATCGGTGACTGATGTGGTGCTCACTCACATGCACATGGACCACATTGGCGGGTTGCTCATCGATGGAGTGAAGGAGCGGCTGCGTCCGGACCTGCGGATCCACGTGGCGGCCGCGGAACTCAGCTTTTGGGATTCGCCCGATTTCTCTCGCGTCTCCATGCCGGAGGGGTTTCCAGACGCGCTTCGGCGTGCAGCCAAGCTGTTCGTGCAGGACTACCGCAGCCAGCTGCGTACGTTCGAGGACGAGTACGAGGTGGCGCCGGGCGTGGTCGTCCGTCGCACTGGCGGCCACACCCCGGGGCACAGCGTGGTCCGCCTGGCGTCCGCCGGCGACCGGCTGACGTTCGCTGGTGACCTCGTATTCCAGGTCGGGTTCGACCATCCCGAGTGGCACAATGGCTTCGAACACGACCCCGAGGAGGCGGCCCGCGTCCGCGTCAGTCTTATGCGGGAGCTCGCGGCGAACCGTGAACCGCTGGTGGCCACCCATCTGCCGTTCCCATCCCTCTGCCATGTGGCGGTGGACGGCGACGCCTTTCGTTGCGTGCCGGCCGTCTGGGACTACTGACCGCCAGCCGGATGTCAGCCAGCCCATCGGCCTGCCGCACGGCAAGCTTCCCGTGAAGCGGCCGGAGGACCTCTCGTTCTGAACTCTGTCACCGGCCGGCAGCTCCTGCCGCCAGCCTGGAACGCTTACGACAAGCCATGAACAGCAAGATGATGAAAGGAACACAAACAATGAACGTGATCAAGAAAATGGACGGCATTCGGCCGGAATCCGACGAGCTGGTTCCATCGCGCTATGCCGTGCGGGTCGGCGATATTGACGTGTTGGTGATCAGCGATGGCGTGGTAACGCCGCCAGCCGAGTCAATGGCCACCAACGCCGACCCGGCCGTCCGGGAGGCCTGGCTGGATGACATGTTCCTGTCGCGGGACGCGTTCGATTGGGCGCTGAACGCGGTCGTGGTGCGCAGCGGCGAACAGACCATCCTTATTGACAGCGGGATAGGAGGGGAGGTCCCTGACTTCCCGCGGGCCGGGCAGTTTGGACATAGACTGGCGGCCGCCGGCGTCGATCTCGCGTCCGTGACCGATGTGGTGCTGACTCACATGCATTTTGATCACGTCGGTGGCCTGCTCATTGATGGGGTGAAGGAGCAACTGCGTCCGGATCTGCGCATTCACGTGGCAGCGGCCGAGGCCAAGTTCTGGGAGTCGCCTGATTTCTCCCGCACCGCAATGGGGCCGATGCTCTCGGACGTGGCTCGCCGGACTGCCAAGCACTTCCTGAACGAGTACCACGGCCAGCTGCGGCCGTTCGAGGATGAGCACGAGGTGGCGCCCGGGGTGGCGGTCCAACGCACTGGCGGGCACACCCCCGGGCACAGCGTGGTCCGCATGACGTCCGGCGGTGACCGGCTGATGTTCGCCGGCGACGCGATTTTCCCGGTCTCCTTTGACCACCCCGAATGGCACAACGGTTTCGAACACGACCCCGAGGAGGCGACCCGCGTTCGGCTCCATCTGATGCGAGAGCTGACGGAGACCGGCGCGTGGCTGGTCTCCACGCACATGCCGTTCCCGTCCGTCGGCCGCGTGGCGGCCGTCGGCAACCTATTCCGTTGGGTACCCGCCTGGTGGGATTACTGAGCGCTCGTTGGGTTAAGCCCCAACGCGCCGCGATACGATCGCCGTGGAGAACCATCGCGCCATGATAATCTGTTCATGCAATGTGTTGACTGATCAGGATGTCCGTTCCGCCGTCAAGGCGGGGCGGCCGCACTCTGCCGGCCAGATTTATGGCTGCCTTGGCTGCAGCCCCAAATGCGGCCGCTGCGCGTTCATCATCCGCCGTATCATGGACGAGACGCTTGGCTGCCGTGCAGGCAGCGCGCGGTCCTCGCAATCCTGATTATGCTGCAGACGGCCAGACCCGGAGCACCGAGTACTTCTGGTCAGAACTAGCGAGGTTGGAGCACCAGGAACCTGACACCGGCACGACGTCTCGGAACCTGACTGCGATGTTTGTGCTGATTGTCAGGCCGCTCGCCTTCGGGATCGCCCTTCTGTTGGGGGGCAGGCAGAGGCGCCGGTCACAGCGCGGCTTTCCGTGGGCTATGTGGACCCATACCGAAGTATAGGTTGGGCATCGAAACCTCTCTGCTCGATCGCACCTTGGAGTAGTAGCGCTGCCGATCCTAATTCCGCTAAGTAGTTTCGGACGGCTCGTCAGACGCTGGTGGGGCATGTACGGGACTACCTGTCACTCAATCGATTCCCAACGGCAGGCATCAAGCGCAGGTCATTGGTTGACGTGCGGCGGACGCCCGGTTGATAATATACAATCTAAACGCAGCCAGTTTCGTATCCAGCAGATCTCCCTGAGGCGAGGATCATGGGCGTGCTAGATTCAGCACCCGGAGGATTTTCAGGAAGCGAAGGCAGCCCTGTGGCGATTCTCGTCGACGACGACACAGAGGTCCGCGACTCCCTTGAGGAGTTGCTTAATTCGGTCGGCATCGAGTCCATATCGTTCTCTTCGACACAGGAAGTGCTGGATGCAGAGCTTCCCGATCGCCCGGCCTGCCTGGTTCTCGATGTGCGTATGCCGGGTCTGAGCGGCCTCGATCTTCAGCATCTCCTCCTGACAAAGGGCATACAGACGCCGGTTGTATTCCTGACAGGCCACGGCGACATCGCCATGAGTGTGCAGGCGATGAAAGCGGGAGCGGTCGACTTCCTAACCAAACCTGTACGCGACCAGACCTTCCTCGACGCAATATCGGCAGCCGTCGCTGCTGATGTTGCCCGAAGAGCAGCGGCGACCGTATCACGCAAGACCATGGCGCTTTACGAGACGCTTACGCCCCGCGAACGTGAGGTGCTTAGGTTTGTGGTCTCCGAGGCGATGAACAAGCAGATCGCATTCGATCTTGGCATCAGCGAAATCACCGTGAAGCTCCATCGGAGCAACATGATGAAGAAGATGAATGCCAGGTCCCTTACGCATCTCTTGAATGCTTGGCAGTCTCTGCCGACCGAGATGCGCCGGACGCCACTCGAGGTGCGGCTCTCGCTCTAGGGACGATATGTGCAAAGCGAGGCGCAGTGGTCGGCCGGACTGTGGTTGCCGAAACCGCCGCATAGGCAGTTTCGAGAGGGCCTGAAATGGAGCTGACGTCAATGACACAACGCCGCGCCGTGGCTGCGGCGATCGGCGTTGCGACAGTCTTGTTTTCATTGTTTACCGGTGAGCCTTCCGGCCTGCTGGTTGCAATTGCGGTTGTGTGCATATGCGTGGGATGGAGGATGGGATTGGTGGCGATTGCCGCAGGCAGTCTGCTTTCTGCGGCGGTCCTGCCGGCATATGGGGCCGAGAATGGCGCGCTCAAGTTGGTGGCGTTTGTTGCCGCCGCGTTTGGCCTTTGGCTGGTGGTGAACATATTCAGAAGGATGAGCTTTTTTGACTACCAGGGAGCTGGACCTAATATCGCTGATATTCCGGGCCTCGGCTGGTCCGCCAATCCGGACGGACGCCTTCGGTTCCCCAATGCTGCGGCCCTCGAATACGTTGGTGTCACCGCCGAAGAAATGCGCGAGATCATGGATGCCGACGACTTTTCCTGGTGGCTGAGATTTGTCCATCCCGACGATCTCGATACGAGCATGGCGCAATGGCGCCACAGCCTGGAGACGGGCGAGCCGATGATCGAAGAGCTGCGTTTGCGCCGGTTCGATGGCACCTATCGATGGTTTCGCGATACGGGTGTTGCCTCGCGCGATGAGCGTGGGCGAATTATCGGTTGGCATGGCCATACCGAGGACATCGACGACCGGCGCAAGGCGGAAGCCGCGCTGCGCCAGAGCGAAAGGGAGCTCAGGCTTTTGGTCGATACCGTTCCAACCATGATCTGGCTCATGACGCCGGCTGGATTACCGTACTATTTCAACAAACGGTTCGTCGATTGGGCGGGTGTCGACTCGACCAAGGTGGAACCGCGTGGCACGCGCCAATTCGCTACGCATGTGGAGTTGTTCCACCCAGATGACCGTGCGGCCGTAAAGGCCGTGTTCCAGAAGTCCTTTGCCCGTGGAGAGCCGCTCCAGCACAAAGGTAGGCTGTGCCGGAAGGATGGCGCATATCGCTGGATCGATTCACGCTTCGAACCGCTCCGCGACGAAGACGGCACCATCCTTCGCTGGTACGGGGTCAATTTCGACATCGACGACGAGGTCCGCGCTCAGGAATCCCTTCGTCTGGCGGACGAAAGGCTCGCGCGCGCCTTGCGCGCCGCCAGCCTGTCTGAACTGTCGGTGTCCATTGCGCACGAGCTCAATCAGCCACTGCAGGCGGTCGTGTCCAATGCCGGCGCGTTCCAGAGATGGCTGGACGCGGATCCGCCAAACTTCGATCACGCCAGCCGGGTTGCCCAAAAAATCATCAAGAACGCTGACGCGGCGGCGCAGGTGATCAGCCGCATCCGGGCGCTGTTCAGCAAGACCGAAGGCGAACCGCGCGCGATCGACCTGAACGCCGTGATCCGCGAGGTGTGTGATCTGCTGGGTGACAGGCTTGCATCGAGCAGCGTTAAGCTGGACCTTCTCCTGGATCCCCAGCTTCCTGAGGTGCCTGCCGATCGCGTTCAGATGGAACAGGTCGTCCTCAACCTTGTCCGCAACGCCATCGAAGCGATGCAGGACGTGGCCACTAACGCGCGAGGCCTGCGTATCGAGTCGCGGCGTCAGAACGACGGCACGGTCGAGGTCGAAGTGCGAGATCGCGGCCGCGGGCTTAGCAATCCTGACCTTATTTTCGAGGCGTTTTACACAACGAAGCCGGATGGAATGGGGATGGGCCTGGCAATCTGCCGATCGATTGTCGAGGCACACTGCGGACGGCTTTGGGCCGAAAAAGTCGAGACAGGGGGGGCATCGATAACCTTCAGCCTTCCCATCAGCCCTGCCAACTCGGTCACGCCGCCCAACGCCGCTACAGTTGGCGCCGGAGTGGGCGCTTTCAGAGGCTGATCCGGGTATCGGCTATCGACTGGCCGATCTCGATGAGCGTGTTGACCAGGATGTACAGGATTCCGAAGACCATAGCGACGCCGAGTACTGCCGGGAGATCGGCGCTGGCGAAAGCCTGGACCGTGTAAAGACCCAGTCCAGGCCATCCGAAGACGCGCTCGGCAATAAGCAAGTTGCCGAAGAGAAGCCGGACCTGTAGGCCGAGCATGGATAGTGGGGCCGTGGCAGCATTGCGTAAACCGTGGTGCAACAGCACCTTTGTCTCGCTGAGACCTTTGCCGCGTGCTGTCCGAATATATGCCTGGCTCATAACGTCGTGAAGCGCACCGTTCAGGCTTCGCCCGACCGCGACGCCGATGGGCAACGCCAGTGCAAGCGCCGGCAAGATCAAATGCAGCAGCGCGTCTGCGCTGACTTCGGGGCGGCCGGTCAGTATGCCATCAATGATATTGAATCCCGTAGGGCCTGCGAAGTCTCGGTAGGCAAGCCGCCCCGCTCCGGGAAACCAATCGAGCCGGAACCAGAAAAAGTAGGCGAGAAGTAAGGCCGACAGAAAGATTGGCGTGGAGCCCACCCCCACCATAGCGAGCCTTATGCCGGCCGATCTCGGAATCAGGAACTGCAGTGCTGCCATGACGCCGGCGAGTGCCACTCCCAAGCCGATGGACGCCAGTCCAAGTTCAAGGGTGGCGGGAAGATATTGCCGTATGTCGTCAGACACCGGCCGCCGGGTTCTTACCGACGTTCCCAGATCCCCATGCGCGAGGCGCAATAGAAAGCGCCCGTATTGAACGACGGCCGGGTCGTCCAGTCCGAGCTGCTTGCGCATTGCTTCGACGGTTTCTGGCGGCGCGCTTGGCCCGGCGATGGCCCGCGCTGGATCGGCGGGTATAATGCTTTGGAGCCCGAAAACGATAAAGCTCATCACGAGAAGAACGACGACGGCACCAACGATGCTCTTGGTGAGATATACCAGCATCTAGGTCCCCCTCAGCGCGGCGCGAATGCCGTCGCCTGCAAGGTTGGCGAGGAGGCACAGGAGAAAGATGATCGCTGCCGGCAAGATCGGCAGCCACCAATACACGGTGAGACTGTCGAGGGTGCGTGACGTCATTGCTCCGAGTTCAGGCGCCGGTGCGGGCAGTCCAAGGCCAAGGAACGACATCAGTGACATCGTCATGATGATGTTGGCGACATCCAGTGACGCCCCGATAAGGAGGGCCGGGACCACACCCGGCAACAAGTAACGCAACAGAAGGCGCGGGCCGCGGACCCCGGCGATACGCGCTGCCTCGACATGGGGACGGGCCTTCAGGCGACGAATTTCATCACGGGATATGCGCGCGTACCAGGGCCACCAGAAGATGGCGAGCGCGATCATTGTGTTGACGAGCCCGGGACCAACCGAAGCCACGACACCTAGCGCGATCAGCGTCGATGGAAGGACAATGAACAAGTCGATGATCCGCTCGATGACTAGATCGACCTTGCCCCCAATCAGCCCCGAAATCAGTCCGACCAGGGAGCCCACCGCGAGACTGAAGCCAATTACCGCAAGCGCTGGCAGCCACGTATATTGAACGCCGAGGATGACACGCGAGAACAGGTCGCGGCCGATCTCGTCAGTGCCGAACCAATGTCCAGCCGAAGGCGGCAGGTAGGCCCCGGCGACGCGCAGTTGTGGATCGAACGGCGTGATCCAGGGCGCCAGCACGGCTACGGCGGTCACGACAGGCACTCCGACAATGCCGATGCTTTCAAGCCAACCGGCACGCCGAAAGAAATCGCGCCAGTTGAACCGAGGTCGCGCCGGCATAGTGTCCCGGCTCGGCCTACCGGTCATCGTGCTCCTCCTGCCTGCAGGCTCGGCATCGCGGCGATGAGGGAGAGCGTATAAGCGGACTGTGGTGCCGCTATGATGGCATCTGGATCGGCAACCTCGACCAACTCGCCGTCCTTCAGCACCGCAACACGGTCGGCGACGATCCTGGCGGCCGCCAGATCGTGGGTTACGAACAGCATCGCCATGCCGAGCCGCCGCCGAAGGTCGCTAAGAAGGTTCAATGTGGTGGCCGCCAGCGACACATCCATGGCGCTGATCGGCTCATCGCAGAGCAGAAGCCTTGGGGGGACGATAACCGCGCGAGCCAAAACGGCGCGCTGGCACTGCCCGACCGACAACTCGCCCGGCAGCGCGTCCATCAGGACCGGATCGAGTCCGACCAGCTTTATTGCCTCACCCACGCGACGGCGGCTGTAGTCACTGTCCAGCGAAATGGTCCTCAGGCGCTCGCCGATCTGCTCGCCGATCGTGAGCCATGGCGTCAGCGCCGCCACAGGGTCTTGGAACACCACTTGCGGAGAATGCTTGTCGGAGCGCGTAACAGTGCCGCTGTCGGGTGCAACGAGCCCGGCAGCAATCCTTAGAAGGGTAGATTTGCCCGCGCCACTCTCTCCGACCAACGCCACGCACTCGCCAAGCTTGATCGAGAGGTTGACCGACCTGAGCGCGGCGCGCGGTTGACGACGTCCCCAAAACGATCGAGGGCCTGTCGGAAATGTTTTTCCGACATTGGACAACCTCAAGGCTGCGGTTTGCTGGATCGCCTGGGCCGGCCATGGTTCAGCGCCAGCACGCTGCGTTGAGAGCGATGGGGTTTGGTCCTGGTAAAGGCAGGCGACCGCGCCATCGTGGACGGAAGCAGGCGCCAGCGGTGGGCGGATCGCCGTGCAATCTGGCTGGGCGATCGGGCATCGCGTCGCGTAGGCGCAGGCGCTCTCTGTATTTATGGAGGGCGTGCGCTCGGAGGGAAGCGTGGGAAGCGGGCGGCGTCGATCAGAATCCAGATCATATCGAGCAGCGAGCAGGCCAGCGGAATAGGGGTGCGCGGCATTGCGGGCCACGTCGTGTATGCGGCCCATTTCAACGATGCGTCCGGCGTAGAGAACCAGGACGCGATCTGCCAGAGAGGCCGCCACAGCCAGATCGTGCGTGATGAACAGAATTGCCGTCTGCTGCTCGCGGGCCAGATCGCGCAACAGGTCGAGGATCTGCACTTGCATGGTGACATCGAGCGCGGTGGTCGGTTCATCGGCGATGAGCACCTTCGGTCTTGCCATCATTGCCATGGCGATCAGCACGCGTTGACGCTGCCCTCCCGACAGGCGGTGCGGAAGCGCGTCGGCGATACGGTCCGGGTCAGGAACGCCGGTTCTGCTGAGCCAGTCTTCGATCGATCCCTCGGCCCCACCATTGGATTCTCGCATCTGGCGGCGGATCGTCATCGTGGGGTTGAGTGCGCCCATCGGATCTTGCGAGATAGCACGGACGAGTTGGCGGCGGGTCAACTGCCAGGTGCGCCTTCCCGCGCCGACAAGCTCGATCCCAGAAAGCCGGATCGAGCCCTCAACCTGCGGCCGGTATTCGCGCGGCAGGAGCCCCTGAAGTGTCAGCCCGATGCTTGTCTTGCCAGAACCGCTTTCCCCGACCAGCGCGATGATCTCGCCGGGAAACATGTCGAAGCTGATGCCATCGAGGACGCGGGAAGGACGGCCTTCGCGGCTGAGGAAGACCGACAGGTCTTTGACGGCGAGAACGGACTCGGTCACAGGTTTGGACATTTGGTGCGAAAGCTTGATCATTTGCGGTGCGAGCCTGACCTGCTTCCGGCGCGAACCGGACGTCCGGAGTTCAGTGTCCCCAGCGAACCGTGCTGAAGTCGATGTTGCCGGGTGGGTACACGGGACGGAGGCCAAGGTCCTTCAGACCCTTCGCGTGGACAACCACATCGTTGACGTCGACTAGCGGGATCGCGACGCCGGCATCGAAATACATCTGGCCCGCTCTCTCGTAGAGAGCGTCGCGTTCTTTGACGTCGGTCAGCTTCCCGGCCTGATCTACAATCGCATCGGCTTCCGGCACGACCCGGCCAAAAAAGTTAAGGGGGCCGCCTTTGGTGAAGAAGACCTTGGCCTGGCTCTCCGGATGTGCGGCATCCGGGCCTGCGATCGTGAGCAGCAAATCGGGCGGGTTTGGGTCGTCTTTCAAGGTGTAGGCAGCGCCGGAAGGCAGCACGTAAGCCGTTGCCTTTACGCCGATCGACGCCAGTTGCGCTATCATCAGGTCGGCGATGCGGCTGTAGCTCGGGGCGGCACTATGGAGGCCAATGACCAAGTTGACCGCACCATGTTTGGCTATCGCGGCTTTCGCGGCCTCGAAGTCGGTCGGAAACCGGATCGGATTCGCTGGGTCGAGCATCACGTTCGGATAGACCGACTTTGACACGCTTGCGAACTCTCCAAAGGCGTCTTTGATCCACAGAGATGGGTTGATCGCAGTCAAAACGGCCTTGCGGACCTCCACGTCGTCGAGCGGCGAGTTCGGCTTAACAAAGAGATCGTAGGGGATCATGCTCGGGGCCGCGGTGATCTCCAGACCCCCTGGCAGGCTGGTGAGTTGTGCGAACGGATAGTTGAGCGGCACGGCATCGATCGCACCCGCCTGCAATTGAAGTATCTGCTGGCTGATATCGGGCACGACCGAAATCTGGATCTGCCGGAAGAACGGTTTGTCACCCCAGTAGTCGTCGTTGCGTTCGAGCACATAGCGCTGACCGCGTTTGAATTCAGCCAGTTTGAATGGGCCAGTACCGACCGCATGCTCGTTGAGCCAGGTCTTCGCGGAGTCGCCGTTGTCATGCTCGGCGAGGGCTGCGGGACTGATGACCTTAGGCCCCCATGCACTGGAGAGGGCATCGAGGAGCGAAGGCTGCGCATGGCCCAGCGTGAGCACGACCGTCGAATCGTCGGGCGCCCTCATGTCCTTTACGTTGGCCAGGAAGTAGCTCAGGCTCAACCCACGATCGCGGCGCCTTTCGAACGACTTTATGACTGCTGGCGCATTGAACGGCGTGCCGTCGTGGAACTTGACGCCTTGGACCAGGTGGAATGTGTAAGTCAGCCCGTCATCCGAGATGTCCCAACTCCGGGCGAGCCGACCTACGATCCTGGTCGACCCCGGCTGGTATTCGACAAGACCTTCGTAGACGTTGTTGATCGCGCTCATCGCGCCGGTCTCAAACCCGTTGTCCGGATCGAATGTGCCGATATCGGCCACATACGGAATGCGCAATACGTCCTGTGCGAACGCTGGCGCCACCCAAAGCAGCAAACCGAGCGCGAGTCCCAGCATGCGGAGGCCAAAGCTGAGCCTGGAAGATTGTATGGCCGGGCGAGAGTAGGACGTTTGCATCAATTGTCCCCGTTGGCCTGGTCTTTTGGCGAGGGACTGCGGCAAGCCATATGCACTCAAATCCTTAGCCGAAGAGGGCGTCTCAGGCCCTTGTTCAACTCAGCACCCGTCGATGCCGTAGAGGTGTTTCTTCGTCGCTCGACAGCGACACTATCAGCCAGACAATACACTACCTGGTTGCACCATACGACAGCCCGTAGTTAGCAGTCTATGAGACCCGGGCAGAGGGTACCCTATCCCTAAGGATAGATTGTTGGAACGTGGGCGTTGCTCAGCAAAGTTCTTGCGAACCGAGTCAGGTCGCTGAAAGCACTCAGCCGAGATAATCTCCATCCGGCCAGGCCGTATCGAGTTGAGCATACCTTCCCAAGGGAGTCTTCACACACTTAGTAATCGGTCCGAAGCGTGCTTTGGTCAGGACCGCCATCCATTGGGTGCATCCTGGCAACACTATGGCATCGCATCCTAGATACTGTTGCACGATTGGTTCGCGGGGCACGTCGGCGCATTCTGTCAGCAAAGGCGCAACCCCATGGAGCAGCCAATGTATCTCATCGGAGTGCTGTCGCGCTGCACATCCCTTGCCGCGCAAGCTTTCTTATCCTGGACCGAGATGGCGACGTCAGCAGTGACGCAGTTCGCATCGGCGGTCCGCGAATTCATCGCACCCCGCTACAAGCCCGAACTCCACTATATGCGGGGCCAAGGACCAGCGTGCGCTCGTCGCACGATGAATGTTGGGGGAGGCAAGTCCAGGCAGTAGGCCGCATGCGATGGTGCGATACAGCTTGGCACAAATATCTTGGAGGCATCCAATGAACTGCATCCACTGCGACTCTTCTTTTCACCGGCGACCGTACCACTACTACTTCTGCTCGCAGATGTGTTGGGAGGTCGCCAAGAGAGACACGGCTTGGAGAATCCTGTCGGATGATTTCGGCCCGTTCAGGCCGGTTAAGTTCGCTACTTCTGCTCGGTATCCTTGAACGTCCTGGTCGGCCATCGCGCACGACGCCCTAAAGATTTGCCCGATGACGAGCAATATTGGTACGCGCATCAGGCGACCATTGATGCCGCCATACGATTTGTCGCTTCGTGCCGCCGCGCGCCCCATGCCTGTTTGACCTCGCTCCGGCAGTGGCCGGTGAAACGGCCACTCCACATCCAGATTGTCGCAATGCGCGCTCCCGCGGCTAGATCGGCTCCCGGCGGCATCACGTATGACAATCGCGACACCATCGCTGTCGAACGCAGCGCGCTGTTCTCTCGAGTGAATGCGCATTCCTATGCCTCGGCGCGTGCGTGCAATCCCTGTGACCAACTGCCCTAGCCCTTTGCATCGCCCAACAGATGCCTGCGTAGAATAGTTTAGTGCATCGGGTTGCTCCATTCTTCTCCAACCTGCCTCGAATTAAGTAATTCGAAATGATCAGGCCAATTATGAACTCAAAGGAGAAGAAGATGCCAAGTGAAGCACCAAGCAAGGGGTTGGAATGGACCAACCTCATTCTCGGCGCATGCCTGGCCTGCGCTGCCTTCATGTTCGCCGGGTTACCCCTTGCGGCTTGGAACGCGGGGATCGTCGGCACGCTGATCGTATGCTGTTCTGCTGTGGCGCTCTGTCGCTACGGAGCCTGGACCGAATGGTCCAATCTCACCTTGGGGTGCTGGGCAGTGGTTGCTCCATTCCTGCTCGGATTCGGATCGGCGCAGGGACCGATGTGGACGCACGTTGTTATCGGGCTTTGCGTTGCGACGATCGCTGTCATTCAGCTTGCGGCAAGTCGCAAGTCCCCAGGTGCCTCAAGCACCGGGTCTGAAGCCCGCAGATAATATGGTCCAAACGTGGCCATCGGGGCCGGGCTAGCGGAGTTGCTGCCCGTCCCCGTGAAACAATCTGGCTGAAATGATGGACTCGACGGCACCGCATCGTGGCCGGGCCTCTCATGTCAGTTGGCGGAGCTGCGCGTCCACTGATTGATGCAAACGAGTCCTGCTACCGAAGTGTCGGAAATCCTAGACGATCGGACAATGCTACCTAGCCCTGCACCTGATCGACCCGTAGCGCTTCTACAAAATAAGTTGGTCAGGCCATGCGAGGCTTGAGGGCCTGCTGTGGAAGATCGGCCGGAGGACGAGATCCCGGAAATCCGGCCACCAAAAGCTTGGCCGACACAACCGAGAGTCATCTCGTGGTAGAGTGCATACCTTTCCGCCTCCGCTTAGCTGCATCCGACCTTTTGATCGGTTTCGATTGGCCCGGCTCCGCCTCCGGGCAAAGGAGCGGGCGTACGGGGACCTCGCACCCTTGCCAACAGCGAGCAGGGTGCATCCGCTCGGGCGATTTTACGATATCCTCAATCCCGAGGTTAGATGGGCTTGGCACTCAGCCAGTCTCACCTCATGGATTTCCATGAGGTGCGGCCGGGGGATGATGGGACTACGGTCGGGGCGTGAGTTCGCCAGCCCAGATCCAGACACCAAGGACAAGTGCTATACCCAGCACTGACGGTTCTCATACCTTACCTGTGCTGGAGGAGCAGCCAATGATGCACGTCTGGTCGCATCGCCCCCAATTGGTGCACCTGGGGCTTTTTTTCGCTGCATATGTCCTGGGCTGCGGATTTGCTCAGTTGCTCGCCATCGTGCCTGGGACGGGTATTTCCATCTGGCCCCCGAGCGGACTTTTCATCGCTACGCTTGTCCTCGCCTCCAGGCCCAGCTGGCCTTGGTGGGTAGCGGCGGGATGTCTGGCCGAACTGTTCAGCAATTTTTTATGGTTCCACAGTCCGCTGCCTGCAGCCATCCTGATCTATGCCGGCAACGCTCTTGAAGCGGTGGTCGGCGCATGGCTCGTGAACCTGACCTGCAAGCGGCCGGTCCGGCTGGAAACCCTGCAGGAAGTTCTCGCGTTCGTGGTACTGGCCGCCGGAATCGCGCCTATCGCGAGCGCGACGGTCGGAAGCGCCACCCTTGCGTGGTTTGGTATGCAATCGCAAACCTTCACGGCAGCCTGGCCGCTATTCTGGATCGGCGACGCCACAGGGGTCCTGATCGTGGCGCCAATGGCGCTGGTCGTGTTCCAAAACTGGCGTGACGTGACTCAGCTCCCAAGGGCGCGTTGGATGGAAGTCTGCGTCCTGGGATTGATCTTTCTTGGCGTAGCCACTCTTTCACTCAGCGGCTACCTGCCGTTCGCCTACATAATCATGCCACCTCTTCTTTGGGCCGCGGTGCGCTTCGAGTTCAAGGGCGCTGCGGTCGCCTTGGTCCTCCTCGCGCTGATAACCGCGGTATTCACTATATCCGGCGCCAGCCAATTTGCCGGCGACCCTGAATCGCTGAAGCAAAAGCACATCATGCTTCAGTTGTTTCTGGCCATTTCGGCTTTCTCGGCGCTTATCGTTGCCGCCATATCCAGGCAGCATCAGCTGGCGCTGCGCACACTGCGCCAAAGCGAGCGACAACTTCAGCGGATGATCGATGCACTCCCCGTCCGCGTGTGGAGCGCGACGGCAACGGGCGAGCCGCTGTACTTCAACAAGCGATACCAGGACCATTTCCGCGCTGTTTTCCCGACCTTTGATCCTTCCCAGCGTATCGAGACATTGGTGCAGAAACTGACTCATCCGGAGGATGCTCCCGAGGTCCAGCGGACGCTGTGGGACTGCTTCGCAACCGGCAATGCCACCACGATGCGGTTTCGTTGGCTCGAGAAGGACGGCGACTACCGGTGGGCGGAATGCCGGGTAGAACCCCGGCGTGGTGAGGATGGTGCGGTTGCCGAATGGTACGGCGTTTCCCTCGACATCGACGACGAGATGCGTGCGCAGGAGGCTTTGCGCGAGCGTGAGCGGGAGCTGTCGCTGCTGGTCGACATGGTCCCGGTTAACATTGGCCGCATGGCGCCTGATGGCGAGCCGACCTTCTTCAGCAAGCGCACGCTGGAATCTATCGGCCTGGATGACGTTGCGGATTTGGATAGGCCAGGGATTAGCCGCGTGGCAGCCCTGATAGGGGCGACCGTCCATCCTGAGGATGGGCCGCGCATGAGGGAGGTGCTTGGTCACGCCCTCGCCACCGGCGAACCCTACACAATCAAGTATCGCCGACGTCGCGCAGACGGCGTGTATCGCTGGATGCACGGCCGCGCGGAACCGCTGCGGAATCAAACTGGCACGATCGTGCAATGGTATGTGGCTGCCATCGACATCGACGATGAGGTGCGCGCGCAGGAGGCATTGCGCGACCGGGAGCGGGAGCTGGCGCTACTCGTGGATATGGTTCCGAGCATGCTTTGGCGGCTGAGTTCGGAGGGCGAGCCGACTTTCTTCAACAAGCGCCTGATGAATTTTCTCGGGCTGGACATAGGAAATGCAGACAAGTCTGGCATGATCCGGCTGTCGGCTGTCATAGAGACGGCCGTCCACCCCGATGATGCTGCAGCCCTGGAGGAAGCGCTCAACCACTGCTTCGCCACTGGCGAGCGTTTCTCCAGGAAGTATCGCCTGCGGCGTGCGGATGGCGTCTACCGCTGGGTGGAGGGCAGCGCGGAGCCGCTGCGAGATGAGAGCGGGCGCATCCTCGAGTGGTACGGGCTCACGCATGACGTCCACGATCAGCTGCTTGTGGAGGAGGCTCTTCGTCGGAGCGAGCGACAGCTGCAGCAGCTGATTGATACCGTGCCAGTGCAGATGTGGTGCGTCTCGCCGAGCGGGGAGCCAGCCTACATCAACAAAACCATGGTGGATTATATCGGTCTGAAGCTGGAAGATTTTGATGCCGAGGGCGGATTGCCAAGTGCAATTGAAACGATCGTCCATCCGGATGACAAGGCCGCGTTGCTGGGCGCCTTGACCCATTCCTTCAGCACGGGCGAACCGTTCGAGCTGAAGTTTCGCAACCGCCGATGGGATGGCTCATACCGATGGACGGAGGGGCACGCGGATCCACTTCGCGACGAGAGCGGTCGCATTATCCGGTGGTACGGCGCCAACGTTGATATCCATGATCATGTGACATCTCAGGAGGCATTGCTCGAGAGAGAACGCTTCCTCTGGCAGCTCGTCGAAACACTGCCGGCGATGATTGATTGCGCCGCGCCGGATGGCGAACCGGCATATCGCAGTCAGCAGCTCCGCGAGTTTCTCGGATACGATCTTGAAGAATTGGACGGGACAGGAAAGACCCGGCTGGCCGGCACGCTCGACGCCGGCGTTCATCCCGACGATGTGGCGGGGGTCAAGGAGAGATACGCCCATTCGCTAGCCACTGGCGAGCCTTATGCGCGGAGGCATCGTCTGCGGCGTTTCGACGGCGAATATCGCTGGGTCGAGACGCGCGCCGCGCCGATGCGCAACGCTGAAGGCGCCATTGTGCAGTGGAACGTGATCTGCCTGGACATCGACAGTGAGGTCCGGGTGCAGGAACAACTGCGCCTCGCCCAGGAGAACCTTGCGCGTCAGACCCAAGCGGCCAGCCTGGCCGAGCTCTCCGCGTCGATCGCGCACGAGGTGAACCAGCCCTTGGCGGCCGTTGTGGCAAACTCGCACGCATGCCAGCGTTGGCTCACGGCCGACCCCCCGAATATCGAGCGCGCACAGAAAACGGTGGAGCGCGTCATCCGGGACGCCAACGCAGCGGCGGATGTCGTCAGCCACATCCGCGCCTTGTTCAAACAATCCGTAAAAACTCAGAGGACCGACACAGCGCTGTCGAGCGTCATTGCCGAGGCGCTGGATCTCATGGCGGAAGAGGCGGGGCGGCATCGTGTCCGCATCAATACGGACATCGAACGCAATCTTCCGCTTCTGGTGCTCGATCGCGTTCAGATCCAGCAGGTCCTGGTCAATCTCATGCGCAACGGTATGGATGCGATGGACTCTGATGCGGACGACCGAGTTCTTGGGGTCCGCGTGCGCCGACTGGGCGATGTGGTCCAGACGGAGATCAGCGATCGCGGGCAAGGCGTCGAGTTTCCAGAGAGAATATTCGAGCCGTTCTTCACAACGAAAGGGCACGGGATGGGCATGGGGCTGGCGATCTGCCGTTCGATTGTCGAGTCCCATGGCGGGCGCCTGTGGGTGGAGACCAACGAACCGCATGGAACGACGTTCCTCTTCACGTTGCCGGTTACCGCGGAAGCGGCGCCATGACGACCGAAGACCATATTGTCTACATCGTCGATGACGATGAACGCATTCGCGAGGCGCTCGGCGAACTCTTGGCGTCACACAACATGCACGCCGTCGCGTTCCCATCGGCCGGCGACTATGTCGGCGTAGCCAAGCCGGACGTGCCGGCCTGCCTCATCTTGGATGTCGAGTTGCCGGATATCAACGGCCTTGATCTGCAGAGGCAGATCGCTAAAGGGGATCATCCGCCGATCGTTTTCATAACAGGGCACGGCGACATCCCGTCATCCGTGCGCGCGATCAAGCGCGGCGCCGTGGACTTCCTGACCAAGCCTTTCAGTGACGAGGATCTCATGGCCGCAATCCACGCGGCGATTGCGCAGGATCGGGCAAGTAGGTCGGAGCGCGCCGAGCTTGGCGTGCTGAGGCAACGCTATCTCGACCTGACGCCGCGCGAACGCGAGGTGCTGCCACTCGTGGTGAGCGGCCTGCTGAACAAGCAGGCCGCCGCCGAACTGGGGATCAGCGAGGTCACGCTGGAAATCCATAGAAGGAACGTCATGCAGAAAATGGTGGCGGCGTCGCTCGCCGATCTCGTGCGTATAGCGGAGCGATTGGAAATACCGATCACCCACTCGCGCAGGGCAGGAAGGAACTGAGCGTGAGCAACATCAGGCCTGTTGTGGCGGTTGTCGACGATGATCCACGACTGCTCGAGTCACTGGAGGAATTGCTGGAGTCCGCCGGCTATGTGGCCCGCAGTTTCGCATCGGCGCGACAGTTGCTTATCAGCGGCTTGTCGGGCCTGGACGTGCTCATCACCGACATCGGGATGCTTGGCATGAACGGCTTTGAACTTCGTGACCTTGTGAAGAGGACGCGTCCCGAGCTGCCGGTGTTCCTGATCACAGGCCGCCACGAGATAGCCGATCAGGACCGCGCGCAGGGCATCAGCGGATTTTTCCGCAAGCCCTTCGATGCCCAGGCCCTGCTTGCGGCGGTGGGCGAATCCTTGCGCAATCAAAAAATGGAGGATGATCATGACAGGTGAACAGCCGCTCGCGCGGAGATCGGCACCGCTAGCGCAGCAGCGGGACACGGAGCAACCGCTTGTCATCATTGTCGACGACGATGCGTCGGTACGCGAAGCGCTGTCCGAGTTGATCCTGTCGGCAGGCTTCCAGTCGATCTGCTTTGCCTCGACGCGCGAATTCCTCGACGCCGACGTATTGGACGTCCCTGGCTGCTTGGTCCTCGACGTGCGCATGCCGGGAGCGAGCGGTCTCGACCTGCAGGATCGCTTGGCAAAAAGCGGCAACCCAAAGCCGATCATCTTCCTGACGGGGCATGGCGATATTCCGATGACTGTCCAGGCGATGAAGGCCGGCGCCGTCGACTTTCTGACAAAACCAGCTCGTGACCAAACCCTGCTTGACGCGGTGGTTGCGGGGATTGCCATGGACGCCGCTCGACGGGCGGCTGCAGTGGTCGTCAAGCATAATGTCGGGAGGTTTGAGACGCTGACGCCACGCGAACGTCAGGTCCTGCGCGAAGTCGCGCAGGGGCGAGTGAACAAACAGATCGCATTCGACCTCGGTATCAGCGAGATCACCGTAAAGCTCCATCGCGGCAATGTGATGCGCAAGATGGAGGTCGCGTCCATCGGCGAGCTTATTCGGGCATGGGAAACATTGCCAGCTACGATGCGCGATGGTGCTGCCGCATTGCCTTTGGCTTGATCCCATCGGTCATCGGGGGGATGTCGAGGCACGCGAAACGCGCCGTCGCCGGCGCAGAGTGGAAGCCTGCTCGTCGCGCGGCGCCACTTCTGGGCTTATTCCTCAAAGGGCGCTTTCGCCACGAAGTCGACGGAAGAAGGCGCCCGGTATCCTGGCACGAAGCGTTCGCCAAAGTCCCGGGCGAAGTTGTCGTAGGTCGTTTCCGGGTGCGTCTGGGCGATATGACAGAAGCACCGTGTCATGCGAAGCTTCATATCGAGCCGCGGGAATTCGCCTACGATCAGGGCGATTTCTGCCGCAGGGATCGTCTCGTACTTCAATCCAACAACGTCCAGGCAGATGCCGCCAGTACAAAGGGCCACCTCTGCCTCCTTGTAGAGGCCGATCGACGGGGTCGAGTTGAGGGCCACGCTGTCCCAGATGAGCTGGGCCCGGCGCTCGCCTACCCCGGCTTGACGTGAGAAGGTCCTTGCCAGATCCGCGCCTTCAACTTCGAAACGGCGCGGACCGTCAAAGCGCTCGTTGAGCGTGATGTCATGCAAAAGGGTTCCGACCGCTACGACTTCCACATCGTGGTCGATGTTGCCGAGCTGTCCAAGCCGCGCCGCAAACAGCCAGGAGCGGACGACGTGATTGAACAAATAGGCCTCGCATTCTCTCCGCGCATACTCGAGAGCCTGCTGCACGAGCGGGGTGTCGGGTACGGAGACCCCTGCAAGTGTCCGGCTGGTGGTTCTGGTCATCTCGAATGTCTCCTTGAGACTTTCCGGCCGGTTTTCGCCGGCCGCTTTCGCCGGTTTCAAGCGGCGGCACGCATGCGATCCGCGGGATGCTGCAGGCGAAAGCCGATTGCCAGCCTGTTCCAGGCATTGATCGTAGCGACGCCGATCGATAGCGCGACGAGTTCATCTTCCGAGAAGGCGTTGCGAGCTTCCTCGTAAGCTGCGTCGGGCGCATGGGTCTCGGCGATGCGGGTGAGGGCTTCTGCCCAGGCGAGGGCGGCCCGTTCGCGGTCCGTGTAGAGGGCAGATTCGCGCCAGGCGTCGAGCAGCAGCAGCCGATCGTCGGTCTCGCCCAGCTTGATGGCGTCTTGCCGGTGCATGTGCAGGCAATGCGCGCAGCCATTCATCTGCGACACCCGCAATTTGACGAGCTCGAGCAACTTTGGGTCGAAGCTGCTTGCAAGCCAGCTTTCGACGGCTACGAGCCCTTCGATGCCACCGTTCTTGCGGGCCAGGAAATTCAGACGCTTGGTCATATGAGACTCCATGATGTCGATTAAACGTTTCTCGCAGGGCGTTGGAGCTCGTTGCTCCGAAGGTTGACGATCTCGGTTAGCGATAGCCGACACCGGCAACGTAATCGGAAAGTATCTGCTCCTGGATCTGCTCCCGCTCGAACAGAACTTTCATCGCGTCGCGTATGTCGAGAATGCCGATAGGCCTGCCGCCTATGTCGACCACGGGCATGTTCTGGAGGTTGGTGGCAGCCATTGTCTGCCACACCTCATGCAGATCATCCTCTGGCTTGCACGACACGATAGCTCTGCTCATCAGGACGGAAACTGGCGGCACTAACGAGGCCGAACTGACGAGATGGCGGACGAGGTCAGATTTGCTCAGCACGCCTTCGGCGCTACCGTTGCCATTGCAGACCACGACAAGGCCGATACCGGGCCTGGAAAGCGATAGGGCGGCCGCTTGCACAGTGGCATTGACGTTGATCACGGCAAGGCGCGACGAGGTCAAGGCATGCAGTTTGTCGATAAGCATTGCAGCCACCCTCCATGTTCAAACCGATCCGACAGATGCTCGACCTCAGTCGTCGTTGTATGTGGTCAGCTCGGTTTCACTGGTGTCGACGACGAACACAGCCAGAAGCTTTGCCGGTTCGGTCGCACTGGCATTTTCGCTGACGCCGTGGCGGTCGCCCGGAAATTCGGAAAAGCTCTCGCCGGCGCGATATGTCGTCACCGGCCCGTCGTTGACTTGGCTCCGGATTGCGCCTTCGAGAACCGTCGCAAAGATGAACGAAGATTTTGGATGCGTATGTCCCGCCGAAGTGCCGCCCGGTTCGTACTCGACGAGCACGGCGCGCATGCTCTTGCCCGGCACGTTGGGCAGCGGGTGGTCGTAAATCAGCGTGGCCTTGTCGCCATGGGAATCACGGGCGAGCGCCGAGCCCATTGCGAGACTGGTTGCGATAGCAGCGGTGCAGAGGATTGTTCTGATCATTGTCATGACTCCATTAGCTTTTGGGAAGGGGGATCGCCGGCCGGGGAGGGACGACCGGCGATCGGGCTCTCGCTGGGGGGAAGCGGCGCGAGCCTATGACTTGATGAAGGCCAGCAGGTCGGGGTTCACCACATCGGCATGGGTGGTGCACATACCGTGTGGGAGTTTCTCGTAGACCTTGAGCGTCGCCTTTTTCAGAAGCTTCGATGACAGCAATGCCGAGTCGGCGATCGGAACGATCTGGTCATCATCACCGTGCATGACGAGCGTCGGCACGTTGATGGCCTTCAGATCCTCGGTGAAATCGGTCTCCGAAAAGGCCTTGATTCCTTGATACTGTGCCTTGGCGCTGCCGATCATCGCCTGCCGCCACCAGTTCTGGATCACGGCTGGGATCGGCTTAACATCGGGCCGGTTGAACCCGTAAAAGGGACCACCGGCGAAATCCGAATAGAACTGCGCACGACCGTCGGCGAGCGATTTACGCAACCCGTCGAAAACTTCGATTGGCAGGCCGCCTGGGTTGGCAGGCGTCTTCAGCATTATCGGCGGCACGGCGCCGATAAGCACGAGCTTTGCAACGCGGCCTTGGCGCTGACCATGCTGCGCTACATAGTGAGCGGCTTCGCCGCCGCCGGTGGAGTGGCCGACATGAACGGCATTTTTCAAGTCGAGGTGCTCGAATACCGCAGCGGCATCTTCGGCGTAGTGATCCATGTCGTGACCTTCGCTGACCTGGGCCGAGCGGCCATGGCCGCGCCGGTCATGGGCGATGACCCGGTAGCCCTTGCCGAGAAAAAAGAGCATCTGCGTATCCCAATCGTCGCCGCTCAGTGGCCAGCCATGGTGGAAAACGATCGGTTGGGCGTCTTTGGGACCCCAGTCCTTGTAGTAAATATCCGTGCCGTCCTTGGTGGTGACCGTGCTCATGGTCGTTGAACCTTTGCTTGAATTGGAAGAGAGAAGTTTCTTCCCCCGCTCAGCCTTCGCGAGCGCTGCGCTGGGCAGACCGGCTGCAACGGCGGCGGCCATCGTGCCCAGCAGAACATCGCGCCGCGTCGTTTCGGCAGGGGTGGGAAAGTTGTTGCTCATCACGTACTCCTTCGCGTTTGGGCGCTGGGCCTCGCCAATCCAGGACGAGGTCGGCTCGTGGCGGGTGCGGATCAGTGGCTCTGGAGCGAAGCGTGGGGGAGCCATTGCTCGAAACGGATGGCGCCGATGCGTGCGTTGCCGGCAGGAACCAGCGACCCGTCTTCCAGCTCCGTACCGAAGTAGAGTGCGCGAGGATCGGCAATCACCTGGCGCGGATCGTTCGTCGCTTTCAGGAACCGCGCGACAAACTCATTGAAACGCACCCGCTCGGGCCCGGCGATGTCGATCGTGCCGTTGACCGGAGGCGCAAGCGCAACATCCGCCATGACATCGGCGACGTCATCGGAAGCGATAGGCTGAAAGGAGACTGCCGGCAGATGGACGGCATCGCCGACCATCGACGACTGGGCGATGCCGCCCAGAAACTCGAAGAACTGCGTCGAATGAACGATGGTGTAGGGGATGCCGGAGCTCTTGATCAGTTTTTCCTGGGCCACCTTGGCGCGCAGATAGCCGCTCTTTGGCAGCCGTTCGGTACCGACGACCGAAAGCGCAATGTGGTGTTTCACGCCAGCAGCTTTTTCTGCTGCAAGCAGGTTTCGGCCGGAGGTCTCGAAAAACTCCAGAACGGCCTTGTCTTCGAATGAAGGCGAATTCGCCAGGTCGATTACAATTTGTGCTCCTGCCAGCGCCTCTGTCAGGCCCTCGCCGGTAATCGTATTGACGCCCGAATTCGGCGACGCTGCAAGCACGTCATGGCCCTTCTTGCGCAGCCTCTCGACCGTCTTCGACCCGATCAGTCCGGTGCCGCCGATAACCACGATTTTCATGTCGAAACTCCTCGTTCGCGTTCCATGGATTGAGTTGGCGATTGGCCTTTCTTCGCTATAGACAATGCGACGGAGCTGCCGGCCAAACTATCGAACGGAAGCATCTGTCGTTCGATGCGAAGGTCTAGGACCGATGAGCCCAAAGACCGGGAGTCCTATGTGGCGATGGGAGGAGGGCTAGATGCGTGTGGATTGGTTGACCGGGCTCTCGGGTAAGTGGTCGACCCTCCGGCACATAAGAAAACGCATCCCGGTAAGCTTGTGACAAGGCCGCCTTGGTCCGCTGGATATGCCGTCCTGATCCTCGATCCAATCGACCGCGCGTACCCCTCGCACTTAGCGTTTGGCAGGACCAGATCAGCTACGCACTCAGGGGACGCCAATTGTCACGCGCAAAAGCAAGACCAGGCACGGCAGGCGACAATGACTTTCGTCGGAATGCCGACAGCGCATCCAACGCGCGTCGCACGGAGCAGCCGACCGCCGGTATCGTTCATGATCTGGGCAATCTCATCCAGGTCGCGTCATCCGCGCTGAATCGCGTCGCGCGAGACTCAAGCGTCTCAACGGCTCCGGACCTTGAGCCCGTGATCGCAAGTGCCAGAACGGCGCTGCAGCGCGCTGGCGCGCTCGTCCGAGATACAATGGCCAGAGCCTTGGAGGCTCCAAAAGAAATCGAACACACGGATTTGAGGAGCTGCCTGGCTGAGGTTGAAACTCTCGTCCGAAGCGCATGGGAGCTGCAGATCCGGCTCGAGGTCCGTATCGAATCCGATTTGCCTCTTGCGATATGTGGCCGTTTGGGCCTGCAGAACGCGGTCCTGAATCTCGTGTTCAATGCGCGCGACGCGATGCCCGACGGCGGCTCGATCTCGATAGACGTCGCATTGGCGGATGATGGCCATGGCGCCCTGGTCGAGCTCTGCGTCACTGACACCGGTATCGGCATGACCCAGGAAACCATGGCCCGCGCCTTCGATCCTTTCTTCACCACGAAGTGCCAGGGCCTGGGCGGTATCGGCTTGCCAATGGTGAAGCATTTCGCCGAGCAGCACGACGGCAGTGTCGAAATCGACAGCGCGCTCGGGTCGGGCACAACCGTGATCTTGCGGCTGCCTGCGGCGGACGCGGGCGGACATCAGGCCATAGCGGCAACCAAATAGCTGAGAATCCTCACACGAAGCCCGCTATCACCAAGGTCGGTCCGTAGAAGGGTCACGTCTTTCAATCCGTTCGCAGTTCGGCTGCTCTAACACGCTTCAACGGAACGCTGCGGAAGACAGTCTGAATGGCTTTGAGCAGCGCAAACCTCGAGCTTGCGTGCTGCTGTTCAGCTTTGCCGTTTTCATCCAAGGTCGACATTCCGGTTGCCAGGATGGCCGCCAGGTCCTCGGCCATTTCGGGCCGGTCGAGCAGCAACGGGGCGAAGCTCACCTGGTCTATCTCGTAGACCACGACGTGGCTCATCGCCCGCAATGTCGACATCTCGCCGATGCCGGCAAGCAAGCCGGTCTCCCCGAAAAAATCGCCTGGCGCCAGGTGACCGATTTCATTGAGGCGAGCATCGTCTTCGCGTTGTCGAGCAATGACGCCGGTCTGGACGATCATGAGAGATGGCAGCATTTCACCCTGTCGTGCGATGATGTCGCCCTTGCGATAAGTGCGCACCGAAACCGTTGCCGCAAGACTCTCCTGCTCATCCTGCGTTAGGGCCGAGAATATCGGTATCGCCCTTATAAGTTCGCTAGGACTGACCGGCGGGGGAAGAGCCTTCTGTTCCGACGGCAGAGCGGGCATCGAAATCGACGAGGAAGGCTCCGCCAGTAGCAACCCTGTGGATTTCACATGGCGATAGACGAGATCGATGATTTCATTCTTCGCCAGGACACGTCGATGGACATCGGCAACATAGAACAGCAATTCGACCTCGATCGCCCGTGCATCCAGACTCTTGATCGCAACCAATGGCGGCGGTTCCTTCAGAATGGAGTCGCAGCTCAGCAAGGCCATGCGCATCACATCCACGACAATCGCCGGCATCTTCGTCGGCGCCAGTCTTACAGAGAGCGAAAGTCCGTGGGTCTCGTCGGGGCCGCTTACATTGGTCAGGCCAAGCTTGGCCAGGAAGCTGTTCGGGAGAACGACTATGTTGTGGGCCCAAGTGAGCAGGTGGGTCGATCGCCAGTTTGTCTCAACAACACGACCTTCGGTGCCGTCGCTGAGCACGATCCAATCGCCGAGCACATAGGGGCGACCAAGGGTTAATGCGACGCCCGAGAATAGATCGCTCAGCGTGTTCTGAAGCGCCAGGCCCAGCATGATGGCGAAGACGCCCGACGTGGCGATAAGCGTCCCGACCGGTATGGCGAAGACGAAAGCTAGGATCGATAGCAACATTCCAACGTAGACGACGCCGACCACCAGCTCCTGAAGCAGGCGCGCCTCACGTGGCTTTCCCTCGACGACAAGGTAGATGCGGACAAAGCCGATCAATGCCCATGCGAAATGAAGCCACCAGAGCACTTTGGCGGATCCGATAAGGATTGCTTCAGGTGTTGCCACATCGCCTCGTGCCTGTTCGTACGGAACGACGGTTCCGTTCAGCAGCAAGGCGGACATGATGAGGAAGAAGGCGATCTGAACGATCAGCCGTGCGTTGGCCAATCGTTTCGGAATGAGGTTCCACACGACAATTCCGGCAAGCCCGACCAGCACGATGTAGGGCAGAGGGGAACTCCACAAGGTCATGACTGCATCAGCATCCGCCACCTATTTCTGCTCCAGATGGGGCCGATGGCCCGTGCCTTGCGGAGCGCCGGGAGTTGACGCTGCCTTGTTCTTCGCCAGGACTGCTTCGGTTATCGAGTGGGGCAGGGGGCGTGACGTCTCGATGAATCCGAGTAGCGGCATGCCGACGATGAAGAACACGAAATAGTACAGAGTCGCCATTTGGGACATCGTGACATAGGCGCCTTCCGCAGGTTGTGAGCCGAGCCAGCCCAGAAAGAGGGCGTTGGCCACGAACAGCCAGAAGAAGAATTTGTACCAAGGCCGGTAGACCGCCGACCGCACCTTTGAGGTGTCAAGCCACGGCACCAAGAATAGCACGGCGATTGAGCTGAACATCGCGAGCACGCCGCCCAGTTTGGAATTGATCGGCCCAATATTGAAGGTGATGGCACGCAGGATCGCGTAGAACGGCAGGAAGTACCATTCCGGCACGATGTGCGCAGGCGTCTTCAGCGGATTTGCGATCGTGAAGTTGTCCGGATGGCCGAGATAGTTCGGCAGGTAGAAGACGAAATAGGCGAAGAAGAACAGGAACACGATGATGCCGAACGCGTCCTTCACGGTAGCGTAGGGTGTGAAGTCCACAACATCGGTTGTTGATTTCACCTCAATGCCGGTTGGATTGTTCTGGCCGACTACGTGAAGGGCCCAGATATGCAATGTCACCACGCCGGCTAGCAAAAACGGCAGCAGGTAGTGCAGCGCAAAGAAGCGGTTCAGCGTTGGATTGCCGACGGCGTAGCCGCCGAGCAGCAATTGCTGAATCCAGTCACCGACCAGTGGAATGGCGCTGAAGAAGCCGGTGATGACAGTGGCGCCCCAGTAACTCATCTGGCCCCACGGCAGCACATAGCCAATGAAGGCCGTCGCCATCATCAACAGCAGGTTGGTACAGCCGAGCACCCACAGGAGCTCACGCGGTGACTTATACGAACCATAGTAGAGCCCGCGGCAAATGTGGATGTAAACGGCGATGAAGAAGAATGAGGCGCCATTCGAATGCAGGGAGCGCAGCAGCCAGCCCGAATTCACGTCGCGCACGATCTTTTCGACCGAATAGAAAGCGAGAGTGGTATCGGCCGCATAGTGCATGGCGAGTACGACGCCGGTCAGGATCTGCGCCACCAGCATGACCGTGAGAATGCCGCCGAACGTATAAGCGTAGTTCAGGTTGCGAGGGACGGGATAGACGATGAAGGAATCATGCACCAACCGTGGCAGCGGCAGGCGGGCGTCGAACCAGCGTTCGATACCGGTCTTGGGCTTGTAGGTCGAGTGTCCGTCACCCATCGAAATGTCCTCTGCCTCAGCCGATACGGATCTTGGTGTCGGAAATGAATTGGAACACCGGCACCGCCATATTCTCCGGTGCCGGGCCTTTGCGGATGCGTCCTGCGTTGTCGTATTGCGACCCGTGGCACGGACAGAGCCAGCCGCCGAGATCGCCTTCCTGGCCGAGCGGAATGCAGCCCAGATGCGTGCAAACCTGGACCATCACCATCCAGGCTTCCTTGCCCGGCGCAGTGCGGTTGGCATTGGTCGCCGGCGCATCGGCCGGCAAATTGGCGTTGCGGGCGAGTGGGTCCTTGAGGTCGGTCAAATTGACCGCCTCGCTATCCTTGCACTCCGTTTCGGTACGGTGCGCACGACGACGGGCTTGCCGTTCCAGTTCACGACCAGCGATCTTCCGGGCATCAGAGAAGAGACGTCGACCTCGACCGAGCCCAGCGCCTTGGCGGGCAATGCGTGGTCGGCAATGCCAGTTTCCCGTTCGGAAAGGTCGGCCATGATGACGACTCCTATACTGTTGAAAAGTTGCCTCCATGGCGTTTGCGCCAATCGAGCAAACCAAGGGCCAGGGCTACGCTCTTCGAGTTTGGCTCAATGTAGAGCTGGAATATGCCGGCGGTGGCCGGATGTGAGCCATCGTGCCAAGGGCAAGAACGTCCAATACTTTCGTTTATGACCTTCGGAGCGAAGGATGGCAGGACAGTCTAGGACGCTATGCGCGGTCGTATGGCAAGTAATGCGCGGCGAACTTGTCGTACCGCGTTGCGAGCCGACGGCCTGTCATGGGTGACCCATACCCTGCAACGCGGAACTAATTTCCCTGGTTTTGGAAACGAATTCCCTGATCGTTGCGCTAGGGAATTTGAGCTTAAGCACTTGAAAGCACAAGCCAATCACAGCTTCGATTTGGTGAATTTTGCTGCTTCTCGCGAAGTTTCCCTGTATTTTGTTGTTTATCAGGGAATTCGCTCGGAGACGGGTTCGCTTCAGACTGTCACCACCACCAACTTATTATAAATCAATGGCTTACGCTTAATTATTCGAGTTTGAATTGAGCGTTGTCGGGTAAGTCTCTGCCTTTTGGGTGAAATGGTTTTGGGCTCGTCCGTCAATTTTCTCCGTCTCGCTGATGGCACCCGTCACACGTAGCTCAACAACTCCGGCTTCGAAAGGCCCTGCAACGATGCGTGCGGTA
Organism: Mesorhizobium sp. CNPSo 4688; assembly: GCF_057784295.1. Classification (NCBI taxonomy): domain Bacteria; kingdom Pseudomonadati; phylum Pseudomonadota; class Alphaproteobacteria; order Hyphomicrobiales; family Phyllobacteriaceae; genus Mesorhizobium; species Mesorhizobium sp. CNPSo 4688. Next base: position 46,598 of record NZ_JBWLUY010000007.1, on the reverse strand, counting down.
ATCGGCGGCAACGACGTGCAATTAGGCCGGTTCTGAACTCGGCCACGGCCTCAAAATGCTCGAAGGCGCTCGCCATTCGGTTGATCTCTGCCGATCTGGCAGCCGATTCCGATGGAACTCTTTTTGAAAGTATCCAGCCCGGTAGGGGCAAAGGCGCTGCGGAGGCGCCTTCTAGACATTCAGTCAGGCAACGAGACACCGACGGAGGGCGGCTCTCGCGATAGCGACCGGGGACCACTTCAGCCATCTCCATTGTTTGCGAGATTTATGGCATAGAGGCCGTATGCAGATCTCGGGCATTGGCAGGATCATCTTCTGGTCTGGCGGAAGTCTTTGGATCGGGCAAGCAGTTGGCCTGATTGAGTGTCACTCCCACCATGCCATTCAGGTCAGCATGGGCCGATCCGATCGCGTGCAATTCCGAACGAGTGATGTGGCGGCCTGAGTATCCTATGGCGCGGCTTTCATTCCGTCCGACCTTACGCACTCGTTCCACGCACCGGGCAAGACGGTTGCCAACCTCTTCTGCGAGCCGGAGTCTGTGCCCTTTTGGGGTAGTGGCCGCGTAAGCCATTGCCGCTACACGGAGCCAGCTTGGTCCGCCAACACCCGAGTGCCAGCCGATGACTTCAGATGGTGACCTGTTCAGCCATTGCCGTCAGGTCCTAACATCATCCACTCCATCTTTGGCGCAAGCCACGGGGCAAGCTTGAGGAACCGCGGCAAGGCTCTAGCCACGTCAGGTAGTGACTTTGTATGTACCGATAAAGGCATGGTAGCCCCGGAGGCTGGAAATATGCGCTCGCCGACGTGGAAGCTGGCGCCGAGGCTTTCAGTCATTCAAGGACAGCTTCTCCGCGGCACCCCCGTGCCGCGAGCATGGCTAGTTAGAAATCAGCGAATGTCCGGCGATCAAGGCGACCACCAGGCTATGGCGCCGGCTGAGGCTCCTTCGGAGCCATGGCCTGCGAGCGCAATTGATCGGTTATGAGCCTAGTTGGTCTTCAATTGGCCGACTCGGTTTTCGGCAATCCAGCGGGCGGCAAGCACTAAGGCGCCCATACTGAAATCCTTGCCGTGCTTGGCCACCATCTCTTCCGACAGCTTGGCGAGCCGATCAAAAAATTCGTCCTTGCTCTCGTCCTCGGCGGTGAGTTCGGTCTGCATTTCGTCCTCCTGTTTCGTGCGGACTGCGGCCGCTATTTGAACATCTGCGCGGGAAAGGTGGCGATCGCGGCGGTGCCGTCAACGGTGCCGATCGCCAGATGCCGACCGTCAGTGGACCAGGCAAGCGCGGTGACCGCGCTACCCAAGGGCGTGACAAGGAGTTCGTCCCGCGCGCCGATCTGGGCGATGGTGATGCGGCCATTGGCGTAACCCGCGGCAATCAGCTTCTTCTCCGGATGCGCCGCCATCGCCTCGACCAGGACCAGCCCGGCGCGGCCCGTCTCCAGTGCGCCCGAGGTTTCGCCGTCAACTGGGGGAGCGGCCATTGACCAGCCTGCGATCCTGAAGGCGCCCGAGGCAAACAATGCATTCGCTGGCTGGCTCCAGCACACCGTGCGGACCGGCGATGGAAATCCCGCGACGATGTCAGCTCGGCCATTGGCCAGGCTGACCAGGGCAAAGCCGCCTGTCTCAAGCCCGCAGGCCAACCACGTGCCGTCGTCGCTCCAGCGGATCGACAGCGGGCGCGCCGGAAGAGAGACGTCGCGGATCAAGGCGGGATCGCCTTCGACCGCCCAGATCGACAGTCCGTCATCGAGCCCGCGAGCGAGGCGCCGCCCGCCTGGCGAGAAGGCCAGCGCGTCCGCCGACGATGTCGTGGCATGCTTCAGCTTCACGGCATCGCCCTGGCCGCACGACAGGAAGACATCATGTCCATTGCTGACAGCCGTCATGCCCGCCCTGGGGCTATGGTCGATGGCCACGATTGGCCCGTCGATCTTGACCAGGGTCTCGGCGACTTCACCGCCGGCGGTCAGATGCAACACGTCGCCGCTCGCCGCGCCGACCAGGAAGCCGGAATGCGCATAGGCAACGAGCGGCACATCGCCATCCGAGAATGCCGCCGTGGCGATCGACGGCACTGGCGGTTTCTCTCTCGGCCGGATCGTCGTCTGCCCGAGATCATTGCTCACCCTGAGCCGCGATTCCGGTGGCTCGTGATCCGCGACCGTGGCAATGGCGACGGTTCCGTCCACGGCGGTGAAAGCGGCCGCTGAACCGTCGGTGCTGAAGCGCAGATCGGCGATCGCCGATGGTCGTCGCCAGCTACGGGCCAGAAGATCGAACAAGGTCAGGTTCTGCATCGTCTGCTGGTTCACGGTCTCTCTCCCATCAGTCTTCGTTCGCCGCTGCGGCAAGCCGGCGATCGACGTCTTCGACATCAACTTCGGCCGCAACGATGCGGTCCTCGCAAGCCGTGCATGCCTGCATGATCGTCGCCGCGCTCTCTTCAGCCTCATGCAAGTCCCGCACCAGTTGCGCGCTGGTGCCGCTTCTGCCGATCTCCAGCTCCAGGCGCAGCACGTCCATTTCGATACCGGCGCGTTTCTGGTTGAGCCGCAACGCTTCCGCAGTGAGGGCGGAGACGCTGGCGACAAGATCGAGCCGGCGAGCAAGCAGCGCGTCACGCCTGTCGGATTCTCCGGTCATTGTTCGCTCCCCAAGGATCCCTGCGGTTTTTCGAAGGCCGACAGCAATTTAGGCAACGTGCCGGCCTGCGACTGGAATTGTTTTTCGGCCGTCTCAATGTGGCTCTTGAGTTGATCCCAGATGTCGACGCGGATCATCGATGTCGTGTCGCCGGTCAGGTGCTCGATCTCGTCGACACGGAACTGCCGCGTCAATGAAACGCCGGAAAACACGAAGTCGCGCAGCAGGATCGCGTGGCTTTCGATGAATAGATGGATCATCGGATGCGTCTCCGTGGTGACGCCGCCGACGGCGAGTTCGGCCCGGATGAAATCCTGGAAATGGCTCTGCAGTCGTTGCTGGCTCTCGCCCATGAAGCGCATGACAAACACCAGATCGCGCGGCATCAGCTTGACAAGATCGCCGGTGACGCCGTCGGCATGGCTGGACATTGGTCCGCGCGGCTCGCTTCTGTCTTCATCGCTAGGCATGGTCTCTCTCCAGCGCCAGGCCCGTCGATGGGCCGAGGCCTCCAAATAGTAGAGAAAGTTCAAGAATCAAATAGATGATATGTATTTCGTTTTTTGCTGCACTTGCTAACTAAATATGTTGCAGTTGCGAAATATACCGTAAATATTACAGGCGTAAGTTACATCTGTAAAAGAACGTTACAGTTTGCCTTCAACTCAAGCACCGAAAGAGCGCGGGTTTTGTTTGAGCGCCGGCCGCGGGCGTCATTTCGAAACTGGCACGACGCTTGCTTTGTATCTTTCCACAAGAAGCCCATCGCGCTTTGACGCGGTGCCAAAAGAACGAAGGAACGGAGGAAGCAGGCCGCTTCGATACGCCAACCGCATATGCGGTTGGCGCTGCGGATCCTGCCAGACGCCTCGAGAACCTTTGCCGCGATCCACTTGAATGGCCGGACCATGAGTCGCGCCTGAATGCGCAACCCTTTGTCATGCCGTTCGCATTCTCACTTGCGGTGCTGTGTGCCGCTTCATGCCGGGGTCAAGGGACCTGCGGCTCAAACCTGGTGGAGGCTTATGACCATGACGTCTCTGACGCTCAACAAGATTACCTCGCAACGCGGAATCTCCGTCGGCGAGGCGACCAAGAAGATTGCCGATCTCGGCTGGAATCCTTCCTACGTGCAGGAAGCGATGACGTTTCCCACGGACTACAAGATCAACAAGACGCCGCGCGATCCGATGAAGCAGGTTTTGCGGTCGTACTTCCCGATGCAGGAAGAGAAGGACAACCGCGTCTACGGTGCGCTCGACGCGGCATTGCGCGGCGACATGTTCCGCAACGTTGAGCCGCGCTGGGTCGAGTGGATGAAACTCTTCCTGGCCATCATTCCCTTCCCGGAAATCTCCGCCGCCCGCTCGATGGCGATGGTTGCCCGTATCGCGCCCGGTGAGGAACTCAGGACCGGCTTCACCATGCAGATGATCGACGAGTTCCGTCACTCGACGATCCAGATGAACCTGAAGAAATGGTACATGGAGAACTACATCGATCCGGCCGGCTTCGACATCACCGAGGAAGCCTTCGGAAAATGCTACGCGACGACCATCGGCCGGCAGTTCGCCGAAGGCTTCATCACCGGCGACACGATGACCGCCGCCTGCATGTACCTGACCGTGGTCGCGGAGACCGCCTTCACGAACACCCTGTTTGTCGCCATGCCTTCGGAAGCCGCCCGCAACGGCGACTATGCGCTGCCCACCGTCTTCCTGTCCGTGCAATCCGACGAAAGCCGGCACATCGGCAATGGCCACTCGCTGCTGATGGCGGCGCTCAAGGAGCCGGAAAACCACCTCCTGCTCGAGCGCGACCTGCGCTACGCCTTCTGGCAGAACCACGCGATCGTCGATGCCGCGATCGGCACCTTCATCGAATACGGCACCACCAACCGCGACAAGAACAAGGAGTCCTACGCGGAAATGTGGCACCGCTGGATCTATGAGGACTACTATCGCACCTACATGCTGCCGCTCGAGAAATACGGCATCAAGGTCCATCACGACGACGTTCAGGCGGCCTGGGAGCGCATCACCAAGAAGAACTATGTCCACAAGGTCGGACAGTTCTTCGCGGTCGGCTGGCCGGTCAATTTCTGGCGCATCGAAGCCCAGACCGACAAGGACTTCGAGTGGTTCGAGCACAAATATCCGGGTTGGTACGCCGAATTCGGCGACTTCTGGAAATGGTATGCCAAGCTAAGCCACAAGGGTGAGAAGGTGCTGCTGTTCAACAGCGACGTCGGCTACGTCTATCCGCACCGCTGCTGGTCCTGCCTCGTACCCTGCCTGATCCGCGAGGACATGGTGGTCGGCGAGATCGACGGCCAACTCCATACCTTCGCCCACGAGCTCGACAAGTGGACCGCAACGGTTGCTTTCGCCGACGAGTATCAGGGCCGGCCGACGCCCGCGATGGGCCGCTTCAGCGGCAAGCGCGAGTGGGAGACGCTCTATGACGGCTGGGATCTGGCCGATGCGATCAAGGACCTGAACTTCGTCCGTTCCGACGGCAAGACGCTCGTCCCGCAGCCGCATCTGCGCTTCGACGACAAGGAGATGTGGACGCTGGACGACGTGCGCGGCAACAAGCTGGGCTCGCCGCTCAACGCGCTGCGTGCCATGTCGCCCGCGGATCGTGAGAAGCACCTGGCGGACTACGCCAAGGGCTTCACCATCAATCCCTGCAACTGATCAGGCCAAGGGGGGCGGGTTCGTCCCGACCCCTTCCTTTTACTGGAGGTCCGTATGTCGGAAACCCACACGGTCAGGCTAAGCCCAGTCGGCGTCGAGTTCGACGTCGAGCATGGTGAAACGGTGCTCAACGCCGCGTTCCGCCAGGGCATTGCGCTGCCGCACGGCTGCAAGGAAGGGCAATGCTCGGCCTGCAAAAGCGTGTTGCTCGAAGGCGAAGTCGACATGTTGAAATACTCGACCTTCGCGCTGAACGACATGGAGAAGGAGAGCGGGCACGTGCTGTTGTGCCGCTGCATCGCCTTCTCCGACCTGGAAGTCGAGCTTCTCAACTACGACGAGGAGATTCTGGCGAAAGCGATCGCCGTGAAGACGTACAAGGGCCGGATTGCTCGGATCGAGCACCTGACCCACGACATTCGCGGCATCGAGATCGAACTCGGCTCGCCGATGAAGTTCTGGGCGGGGCAATATGTCGACATCACGGTTACCACGCAAAAAGGGGAGACGATTACGCGCTCGTTCTCCATGGCAAATACGCCGGACCAAACCGAAAAACTCTCCTTCATCATCAAAAAATACCCTGAGGGAAAGTTTTCCGGAGAACTCGATTCCGGAGGCATCGAAGCCGGAGCCGAAGTCACGGTCGTCGGACCTTACGGAACCTGTTTCCGCCGCGACGAACGGCAAGGACCCCTGATCCTGGTCGGCGCCGGTTCGGGCATGTCGCCGATCTGGTCGATCCTCAACGACCATCTCAAGAGCGGCGAGAAGCGTCCGGTCTATTTCTTCTACGGCGCTCGCACCCGCAACGACCTGTTCTATTTGGACAGGATCGCCGAGCTGGTCCGCAATCATTCCGACGTCACCTTCATTCCCGTACTGTCGCACGCGAATGATGACGCCGAATGGGAAGGCGAACGCGGTTTCGTACACCAGAGTGTCGACGCCAAGCTCAAGCAACTGGCGGTCGACGGGCAGGGCGATGTCCATGCCTGTGGCCCGCCGCCGATGATCGATGCGCTGCAGCCGGTCCTGTTCATGAACGGGTTCGAAATGGAGCGGATCTTCTTCGACAAGTTCACCACATCGGCAGGTGCAACGCCGGCCCATTAAAGGGCCGGCCATGCCAAGCCAACCACACTGCAACAAGGGAGAGAGACTATGCCTGCAACCTCGAGTTCAGTCGGATCAGGAGCCGCCGGCGCGGCAATCTTCGCCGACTCCGACAGCCGGAAATACCGGTATTTCGACCCGAAAGGCCAGCGCGCCACCCACTACGAGGACATGACGGTCGACGTTCAGCCCGACCCGGAACGCTACCTGATCCAAGACTGGATCATCTCGTTTGCCGACGGCAAGGGGGCCTATGTCAAGCAGAACACCGCCGCGCAGAGCTCCAACTGGCACGCCTTCCGCGCTCCCGACCAGGAATGGGAGCGCACGCACTACCAGCGCCAGTCGAAGATCGAGACGATGGTGCAGAGCGTCATCAACAACGCGCGCAAATCGGGCACCCCGAAGACCTTCGACAAGGCCTGGGTCAAGATCCTGCAGACGCAGCTCGGCGCCTGGAAACATGCCGAATTCGGACTCGGCACATCGCTGATGCAGGCGCAGCGTTACGGCTACACCCAGATGATCAACAACGCGACGCTGACCAACTCGTCCTACAAGCTGCGGCTCGCCCAGGACATCACGCTCTACCTTGCCGAGATCGGCATGGATCTTCCCGATTGGGACGACGAGCTCGGCAAGAAGGCCTGGCTCGAGGACAAGAACTGGCAAGGCACGCGCGAAGCGGTCGAGACCATCATGGGCGCGACCGACTATCTCGAGCAGTATTTCGCCATCAACATCATCTTCGAGCCGCTGGTGGGCGAAGTGTTCCGCTCCGGCTTTCTGATGCAGATTGCCGCCGCCAACCATGACTTCATCACCCCGGCGGTGATTTCGGCAGCCGAGGCCGACTATGAGCGCAACCTCGCCAACACGATCGACCTCATGCACCTGCTCGCCAATGACGAGAAGCATGGCGCCGCCAACAAGAAGCTCTTCCAGGGCTGGGTCAGGAAACACGGCGCGCTCGCTGACAAGGCAGCCACCGGCCTGCAGCCGATCTGGTCGATGCCGCATTCCAAGCCGGTCGCGTTCACTGACGTCCGCGCCAAATCCGAAGAGCGGATTGGCCAGATCCTCGGTGAACTCGGCCTCAAGCGCTGAAACAGGAGAAATCGTCATGTCACTATCAGCACGCGACGCAACCCATTCCAACATCTTCAAGGCGATGAAGGACATCACCTTCGAGCAGACGATTTCGCATCAGTGCGGCGTCACCATGAACGACTCCGTCGAGGCCAGGGCCATCGCCGAATTCATGGGTAAGAAGCCAGGGGTGACCATCACCTATCAGCCGGCCCTGATCCGCATCGACGGTGACGGCAAGCTGATCTTCAAAATGGATGCGATCGGTGAATATCTCGGCCGCGAGATTTCGGCCGAGACCTTCGAGGTCAACACCTCCACCCACTACGGTCGCATGGTTCGCGTCGACGACAACACCGTGATCCTGTTCGGCAACATGGACGAGATGTTCGAATACATCGAATAGCCGCCAAAAAAGGGCGCGCCGCCTGGTTGCGGCGCGCCGATCCGATCAACACGCATCTCGCGGAGAGAAGAATGTTTAGGACACCGGAAGGCAAGGATATTTTCGTGGTCGACGGCCACACCCATTTCTGGGACGGCAGCCCGGAGAACCAGAAAAATGTCCACGGCAAGCAGTTCATCGATTGCTTCTACGCCTATCACACGGGGCTGAGCCCCAAGGACCAGCTTTGGGAGAAGAGCAAGTTCGAAAAGTACAGCGCCGATGATCTCTATCGCGACCTATTCATCGACGGTCCCGACGATGTGGCGATCGTGCAGTCGACCTATCTCAAGGACTTCTACAAAAACGGCTTCAACACGATTGAGCGCAACGCCGAGGTGGCCAAGCGCTATCCGGAGCGTTTCATCGTCAATGGCGCCTTCGATCCGCGCGACGGCGAGAAGGCGCTCGAGTACATCCACTTCCTCAAGGAGACCTACAACGTCAAGGGCGTGAAGATGTACACGGCCGAGTGGAACGGCGCTTCCAAGGGCTGGAAGCTCACCGATCCAGATGCCTACAAATGCTTCGAACTCTGCGACAAGCTCGGCATCAAGAACATCCACGTCCACAAGGGCCCGACCATCCTGCCGCTCTCGAAGGATGCGTTCGACGTCCATGACGTCGATCATGCGGCGACGGATTTCCAGGGCCTCAACTGGATCATCGAGCATTGCGGCCTGCCCCGCCTTGACGATTTCTGCTGGATCGCGACGCAGGAAACCAATGTCTATGGCGGGTTGGCGGTGGCGCTACCCTTCATCCACGCACGCCCGCGCTATTTCGGCGAGGTCATCGCCGAGCTGCTGTTCTGGCTCGGACCGGAGAAAATCCTGTTCGGTTCCGACTACGCGATCTGGACGCCGCGCTGGCTGGTCGAGAAATTCTGGGCCTACCAGATCCCCGAGGATATCGCCGCAGAACGTGGCGTGCAGCTGACCGACGAGATCAAGGAGAAGATCCTCGGCCTCAACGCCGCGCGTCTCTACAACATCGACATCGAAGCCAAGAAGAAGGCGCTCGCCAGCTCGCCCTTCAGCATCGCGGCGGAGTAGGAGCCATGGCAAGCGCCAGCGTTTCCGGTGACCGCGAGAAGGAAATCTGGCGGCGCCTTGGTGAAGTCAACGACCCGGAACTCGACGAACCCGTCACCGAGATGGGGTTCGTCGAGCGGACCGCGGTGAAGGGCGATGGCAGCGTGGAGGTCGATTTCCGCCTGCCAACCTACTGGTGCTCGCCCAACTTCGCGTTCCTGATGCTGGACGGCGTCCGCAAGGCGCTCGACCAGCTCTCCTGGGCGCCGGCCTACCGCGTCAAGCTGCACGACCACATGTTCGCGGAAGAGGTCAATCGCGGCATGGAGGCCGGCAAGACATTCGGCGACATCTTCGCCGTGCTTGCCGAGGACCAGGATCTTGGCGCCTTGCGCGAAACCTTTGCGATGAAGGCTTTCAAGCGGCGCCAGGAGGCGGTCTTGCGCGGCCTGCGGCTAAACGGTCTGACCGATCGCGAAATCCTGGGCATGGACCTGGCGGCATACGACGTCGCCCGGTTCGAAGCGGGCGACGCTGCCAAACAGAAGCCGCGATACCGAGCGGCTCTGCTCGAGCGTTTTGCCGACAGCCGGGCGGACGATCCTGTCTTCGTGACATGGGATGGGCAACGCATACCGGCTGACGCGCTCAGTGCCCATCTCGCCGAACTGCGCGGCGTGCGCATCAACATGGAGTTCAACGGCGCGCTGTGCCGTGGGCTCAAGCAGACCAGATACAAGGAACTGGATGTGATCGACGGCGAACCGACGCTCGTCGATTTCATTCTGGATCGCGTTCCGCCCGGGACCGCGCCGACCGCCTGAAGCAGAGCCGACAGCAACGGCCTCCCTCGCACGAGGCCCCTAACCAACAACCCGCCCGTAAGGCGGAAGGAGGAATCATGCCCAAAATAATGCTTCACAATTCCGAGGCCCGCCGTGCTCTCGCCCGTGGCGTCTTCCGGTTGGCCGCTGCCGTCGAGCCGACGCTCGGCCCTAAAGGCATGAACGCCATGATCGACCGGCCGATCGGTACGCCGATGGTGACCCGCGACGGTGTCAGCATCGCCTCCGAGATCGAGCTGCACGACCGTTTCGAAAACATGGGCGCGCAGGTCGTCCGCGAAGTGTCGATGCAGACCAACGAGGTCGCTGGCGACGGCACCACGACGGCCATCGTGCTCGCGAACGCGCTCATCCAGGGTGGTGTGGAGGCGAACGAACGCGGCGTGAAATCCGTCGATCTGTGCAAGGGCATCGACCTTGCCGTGGCCTCCGTGGTGGCGGCGCTCAAGGCTTCTGCCAAGCCTGCCAAGGGCAACGGCATTCTCGCTTCGGTCGCCAACATCGCGGCAACCAATGCCAAGCTTGGCGCGCTGGTGGCGGAAGCCCATCAGCGGGTAGGGGCTGAAGGCGTCATCACCACCGACTTCAGCGTGACCACTGAGACCACGCTCGATGTGGTCGAGGGCATGTCCTTCGAACGCGGCTACCTCTCGCATCACATGGTGACGGATCAGGAGAAGATGGAGGCGGTTCTCGAACGGCCCTACATCCTGATGACCGACCTCAAGATCAAGGAACCCGAGGCGCTGGATGCGGCTCGTCGCATTGCCGACGAGGCTGGTCGGCCGCTGCTGATCGTGTCCGAAGAAATGTCGCCGGAAGTGGTGGTGACGCTGCTCGGCAAGCAGGGACCGGGACGGTATCTCGTGGTCCACCCGCCGGAATATGGCCATTGGCGCAAGGCGATGATGGAGGACCTGGCGATCATCACCGGCGGCAAGGTGATCGCGCGCGACCTTGGTGGCCGGCTGGAGGACATCACCGCCGACGATCTCGGAACGGCTGACCGGGTGAAGACCAGTTCGTCCTACACCTCGATCATTCGCGGTGGCGGCGACCATGCGGCAATCGCATCGCGCCGCGCCCAGGTGCAGCGGCAGTATGAAGCCTCGCCGCCGAACATCGACCAGGACAAGCTGCGCGAACGCCTGGCCAAGCTCTCTGGCGGCACCGCGATCCTTTATGCCGGCGGTGTCACGCCGGTCGAGCAGAAGCGAACCATCCAGCTGATCGAGGATTCGCTGAATGCGGTGCGCGCCGCCTCTGAAGAGGGCGTGGTCGCCGGCGGTGGGTCGGCGCTTGCCCAGATCGCGCCGCTGCTCGACAAGGTGGCGGCAGGCGTCGAAGGCGATGTCGCTGAAGGCGTGCGCCTGGTGCGTTCGGTGCTGTCGCGGCCGCTCTGGCGTATCGCCGCCAATGCCGGCGCCGATCCCGAAGCGGTCGTGGCGGAAGTCACGCGCATCAACGGCGGCTACGGCTACAACGCGTCCTCCGGCGCCTATCAGAACATGTTCGAGGCCGGGATCATCGATCCGGTCCGCGTCACCTACACGGCGCTCGCCAACGCAGCTTCGGTGGCGACGCTGATCCTGACCACCGAAACGCTGATTGGCCATCTCGCCGAGGACGAGGACCCGACAGCCGGACCGGCTCGCGGCGGCGGCTCTGAGAAGCTCGGCCGCGCCTAAGCAAACAATCTCGACGTGAAAGGATACGACGATGAAAGCTGCCAGACTCTACGAATACGATCCGCACATGAACGTCCAGCTCAGGATCGAGGAGGTCAAGGCGCCGACGATCACCGCCCCCGACGAGGTGATCGTGCGGGTTGGTGCTGCCGGTCTCTGCCGTACCGACCTGCACATTATCGAGGGCGTCTGGAAGCCGACCATGGACCCCGAAGGCACGCTGTTGCCTTACATCATGGGCCATGAAAATGCCGGTTGGGTCGAGGAGGTCGGCAGCGGCGTCAGATCGGTCAAGCGCGGCGACGCGGTGATCTGCCATCCCTTCCGCTCATGCGGCATCTGCCTCAATTGCCGCCATGGCGAAGACATGTATTGCGACAATGGCCAGTTCCCCGGCCTTGGCATGAATGGCGGTTTCGCCGAGTACTTCATCACCAGCGAACGTTCGCTGATCAAGCTGAATGCCAACATCACGCCGATCGAAGTGGCGCCGCTGGCCGATGCCGGCATCACCGCCTACCGCGCCGCCAAGCGGGCGGCGAAACTGCTGCGACCAGGCAGCTATTGCGTTCTGCTCGGCATAGGCGGGCTCGGTCATATCGCGCTGCAATCGCTGCACGCCATCTCGGGCTGCCGCATCATCGCCGTCGATCGCGAGCCGGCAGCACAGGTGTTGGCCAAGGATCTTGGCGCCGACTTCGTCCTCGATGGCGGGCCGAATGTCGTCGAGGTGGTCAGCCAGATCACCGGCGGCGGCGCCCATGTGGTCATTGACTTTGTCGGCGAACTCGGCGTCGAGAACATCTGCTGGAAGATGGTTCGCAAGGGCGGGCAACTGTTCGTCGTCGGCTATGGCGGCAACATCAACGTACCGACCGCGCATCTCGTCATCGAGGAGATCAACATCGGCGGTAGCCTAGTCGGCAATTTCACCGAGCTTGTCGAACTGATGGAGCTCAACGCCGACGGCAAGGTGAAGATGCACTACACCGAATACAATCTCGCCAACATCAACACCGCGCTCGACGATTTCAAGAACCGGCGGTTCACCGGTCGCGGCGTCATCGTACCCTAAAACATTTGGACCGGACTTCGCGCGGACGGGTGCGGCGTCCGGTCCCCCCCATCATCCAGAGGGAAAAAGATATGAACAAATACATCTGTGAATTCATGGGAACCTTCGCGCTGGTCTTCTTCGGCTGCGCAACGGTTCTGTTCATGCGCTCCGAGGTTGGTCTACTCGGCGTCGCCTTCGCGTTCGGCTTGTCGGTGGTGGCGATGGCCTATTCGATCGGACCGATTTCGGGCGCCCATCTCAATCCGGCTGTCAGCCTCGGTTTCTTCATCTCAGGCCGCATGAAATCGAACGATCTTATTGGCTACGTCGTTGCGCAATGTGTTGGAGCGACAGTCGCATCGGCGGTGCTTTATGTGATCGCGCAAGGCAAGGGTGGCGGCTATGATGTGGCGGCGAACGGCTTTGCCCAGAACGGCTGGTCGACCTACTCGGTGACCTCGGCGTTCCTGTTCGAGGCGGTCGCCACCTTCCTGTTTCTGCTCGTCATCCTTCGCGTCACCGCCGAAGGCGGCGCCGGCCCTCTGGCCGGCCTGGCGATCGGGCTGACGCTGGTCATGATCCATCTCGCGGGCATTGCCGTTTCCGGATCGTCGGTCAATCCGGCCCGCTCGCTCGGCCCGGCGCTCTTTGCCGGCGGCGCTGCACTGTCGCAGCTCTGGCTCTATATCGTGGCGCCGTGCCTTGGCGCGGCCGCAGCCGGATTGGCATTGCGCGCTGGGGTGATCGGCGCGGGTGAACCGGCGGCTCAGCCGGCCTGATTGCTTGCCGGACCCGGCAAGCTTTTCTTCCTGAACCCCGTGGCTGATGCCATGGCGTTTTCCGTGTCGGGACGTCAGCGAAGCGCGATCCTGAAACGAGTTTCTTTGCTTCGAGCTTTGGAAAAACGGGAGGACAATATGGATCTTATCACAGGGTTGGCCGTCGTCATCGGCATTATGGGCGGCATTGCAACGTGGGCAGCGATCACCATCGGCAACCCCTATCTGCTGATCTGGGCGGTATTTGTCGGCTGGGGGAGTTTCTATCACTGTGGCGGCAAGGAAGCCGGTTTCAAGAATTCGGCGGTCGCAAACCTCTGGGGAGCGGTCTGCGCCGCCGGCGCATTGATAGCACTGACCTCCATTGGTGTTACGGCGATCATGGCCGGTATTTGCGTCGGCATTTCAATCGTCGTCCTGATACTCGCCGCCAAGCTGCCATTGCTGAGCGCCATTCCGTCAGCGGTCTATGGCTATGCAACGACCGCCGCGCTTTTTCTACTTGGCGCGGCCGCCTATGGCGAAGGCATCAGCGGCATCACCAAGGTCGCGGCCGCTGTGGTTATCTCGCTGATCATCGGCAACATCCTCGGCTACGTCTCGGAGAAAATGACCGGTGCTGTCGTAAAGGCCTGATCATTGCCGCGGCCGCTGCCTGAAGGCAATCTCGATTGATGAATTTCCCAACCCCGCGGCGCGAATGCCGCGGGTTTTTTGTTGTGCCGGTGAATGGAGTTGGCCTAGAGGAAACCGCGCCGGATGCCGTATTGTCCGAGCTTGCGATAGAGCGTCGGCCGCGAAATACCGAGCCTCAGGGCGACCTTGCTGAGATTGCCATTCTCGGCCGCAAGCGCGTTCTTGATCGCCTGGCATCCTGCATCCTCGAATGTGCACACCGGTGCTTCGAGCATGGCTGCGGGATGATCGCTGTGCATGGTCATATTGTAGCGATCGCCGGCACTGATTTCCCCGGGAAGATCCTGGAGCCCGACAGCCCCACCGCGCGCCAAGATGTGCAACCGCCCCACGAGGTTCTTCAGTTCGCGCACATTGCCCGGCCAACGATAGGCGAGCAACGCATCCAGCGCTTGGTGCGAGAATTCCAGCGGGTCCTCGCCCGATGCGGTGGCGATCTGCCGGTTGAAGTGTTCGATCAGCAGCAGCACATCCTCGCCGCGCTCGCGCAGCGGCGGGACAGTGATCGAGACCGCGCCGATTCGATAATAGAGATCGCGGCGGAAGCGGCCAGCGGCAACTTCCTGCTTGAGATCGCGATTGGTTGAGGCAACCAGGCGCACATCCACCGGGCGACTCCGGCTGTCGCCAATGCGGTTGACCACGCGCTCTTCCAGGACACGCAGCAGAAACGGCTGGATCTCGAGCGGCAATTCGCCGATCTCGTCGAGACTGAGGACGCCGCCATTGGCGAGCTCGAAAACGCCCGGCTTGCCCTCACGCGAGGCGCCGGTAAAGGCGCCGGCGACATGGCCGAACAATTCACTGCCGAACAGATCCCTGGTGATTGCCCCGCAATTCATCGCGATGAACGGATCGTTCGCGGTGCGCCGGCTGCCGGCATGGACGAGCCGCGCAAACAGCTCCTTCCCGGTCCCTGTTTCACCTTCGACCAACAGCGATGTGACGCTGCCCGACCGGGCGACGCGGCAGGCGACGTCGATTGCGGCCTGCAGCGCTTCGCTCTCGCCGACAATCATGGCGACAGCATCCTGAAGATGCTTGTCCACTTCCCGGTGGACCACTGCCACGCTGGAGGCTGCCGGCACGGGGGGGAATACCAGCGCCGCGCCGCGCAGGTCGCCGTCGAGCTTGAGCGGCGTGATGTGGCAGGATCGCAGATGGGCCGGCAGCGCCTTGGCCAAGTCGGCGTCGGAGCCGGAGGATGGAAGGTTCATCAGCCAGCGGCCACGACCTGGCTCCATCGGACCATCCATCATCTCGGTGGTCTCGCCGTCAGGCACGTTTTTGCAGAAGATGGCGCGGCCGCGATGGTCGACGATCACCAGCCCGTCTTTTCGGCGGTAGCTGGGAGCCGACGAGATGAAGGCTTCGAGCAGGCGCGTGCGCTGTTCCTGCTGCTGTTCGGCCAATGCCTTTTCGATCTGCCGGGCTGTGGCGGCGACGAGCGCGGTGTTGTGTGGCCGAAAGATCGGCGAATAACCCGACAGGTCGACCACACCGATGATCTTGCCGTCGAGCGGATCGCGGATCGGCGCGCCGGCGCAGGTCCAGGATTTGATGCCGGCGCAGAAGTGCTCGGCCGCATGGACGAAAGTCGGCTCTCCGGTCCACAGCGCCGTGCCGATGCCGTTGGTGCCGACGGCGCCCTCGTTCCATTTGCCGCCGATGGCGAGATGGATGTCCATGCCGTCATGCAGCGTTTTCTTGTCGCCGATGGCGTCGATCAGCACGCCGTCGCTGTCGGCCAGAACCAGCATAGCGCCTGTCCCGTCCAGCAACTGGCCAAGGGAGGCGAACGACCGGCGCGCCGCTGAAAGCAGTTCTGCATTGGCGCGGGTCAGATATTCGATCTCGTCGCGATCGCTGCTCAGCGGCGCTTCAATCCCTTGAGCGTTGATGCCGCCAGTGGCGCTGCGATACCAGGACTCGTGAATGAGGGAGCGGACGTTGCCTGGGTGGACCGGGTCGCGGGCACATTTGGGCTCGTCGGCCAGAAAATCTTCCCAGGCGCGCATGGTGGCGCGCTCGTCATAATCGATGTTCCCCAGAAGCATTTGCCCGGCAGCAGCCGACGCACGCGCCGGAAGAGCATCGATCTTCATCTGGTTGGGGCCTATCTCGCGTTTCATTCAGTCATCACAGAACCTTCGAGGCATGCCATTTCTGTATGCTGTCGCGTTCGTATGCTGCCGCGGTTGGACGTGAAGAGCACGCCCAGGCGTCTGCCGGATCAGTCGATGCCAAGTTTCGCGCCTATGTCGGCGGCAAGCTGTTCTTCGGTATAGGTGGCGGCGAGGCGTGATCCGTCCAGGCCCGCAAGCGCCTCGGCGACGGCTTCGTCGACCGGCGAGAAGAAGCCATTCTGCTTTGTCGCCAGCACGAATATCTGCTCCTCGCCGCGGCTGCGGATGTCGCCGATGTGATGAAGTTGGCGGCCTGTGTTCTGATCCTTCGAAATCACGCGGCCGTTCATGGTGACCTGGATGGACGGCTTGGCTTCGGCCACAGGCGCGGCACTGCCACCAACATGGATGATCAGGCCTTCCGCCTTTGGTTGCTGGCGTGGCTTCCTCGAAGCCGAATAGCCGCCGCCGCTGATCTGGTCGGCAAGGCGAACGATGGTCGAGCGGTTCTGCTCGATCAATCTTTTGACCTGAATGTCCTCGCGCCTCGGGCCATCCCGCTTGGAGATGATTTCGACCATGAATCCTCCCAGATTCGCTCAGAGTTGCCGTCGATACGGCTCATTTCTTCTTTTGAGGTGAACTCTACACCGCCCCGGTGGAGTTCGCCATTTATATCACGCACATAGCGCCAAAATTCGGGTCGGTGGTAGCAGGCGGCTGCTACACCGGACGTTTTGAGCAATGTCCGCGGGTCAGGCTGCCTTGTTCGTCATTTCCGGGGGGGCGCTGTCCTGCAGCGTCTCGACCAGGAGCCGCGCTTCTCGCGTTTGGGGTGATGATCGGACGGAGGTTTTGCTGACCAACACCGCAAGTCACGGCACTATAAGGAACCATACGGGGGGTCTTCTGATTTTGGCCCACGAAAAACCCAATGAAACCAATGCTCTTAACACGGTCCTCCGGGCCAACAAATTTGTTACAAATCAGTATGTTACTCTTAATTCTTTGAGTTTGAATTGAGCGTTGTCGGGTAAGTCTCTGCCTTTTGGGTGAAATGGTTTTGGGCCCGTTCGTCGATTTCTCCGTCTCGTTGATGGCAACCCGTCACACGTAGCTCCACCTCATTGGTTTCGAAAGGCCCTGCAACGATGCGTGCGGTAATCGGCGGCAACGACGTGCAATTGGGTGGGTTCTGACTTTCGGCCGTCCAGGCCCTCCGGTGCCAGGGCTGGCCGTTGGTGGCCAAATCATCGAGGAAATCTTCGTGCCTTGAGCGCGACGCCCGCTTGATATCTTCACTCGAAGGCGTGCGAGTGATCATCCCGCCTTTCGCGGCAAAGGAGCCATCGTTGCTGGATGTCGCTCGCTGCTCGTTCAGGCAGCGCTGGCGAAGCGATCGACCCTGAAATCGTCGAGTGGCGTTTCGCAACGGTCGGTCATGATGAGTTCGGCGATGGCGTCGCCCACGCCCGGACCGAGCTGGAAGCCGTGTCCGCTGAAGCCGAAGGCGTGGAACAGGCCTGGCGTCGTTGCCGAGCGCCCCATGACCGGCAGCATGTCCCTGACATAGCCCTCGCAACCGGACCAGGTTCGGATGACCGCGACCTTTGCGATTGCCGGCAGCAGCCGCGCGACCGCGCGCAATTGCAATGGAAGGCGCATGGGATCGGCGACCGCGTGGCCGGGATCCAGATCCACCGGCACCCTTTCGGCCGCACCGCCGAAGACGATGTTGCCGCGTTCGACCTGGCGCAGATAGGCGCCATAGTCCTTGTCGCGCGTCCAGATGCCGACCACCGGCAGGATCCGATACGGCAGCGGCTCGGTCACGCCCATCTGCGGGCCATAGGCGTCGAGCGGGACCTCTTCGCCGAACTGCGCAGCGATGCGCGCGCCCCAGGCTCCGGCGGTGTTGAGCAGGCAGCCGGCGGCGAATTTACCTTTCGAGCTGGCGACAAGGAAACCGGAGCCCGTGTGAGTGATCTTCTCGACCTCGGCTCCCTCGATGATTTCCGCGCCCAGCTTGCGGGCAGAATCGGCAAAGGCGGGCGCGATCAGCCGCGGATTGCCGCTGCCATCTTGCGGAGAGAACGATGCCGCGATCGCTTCGGGACCGAGGCCGGGAAAGCGGGCACAAATCTCGCGTGGACCGAGTTCCTCCAGCTCAAGGCCCCAGGGGCGCGCCGCCTTGGCATAGGCCCGCATGTCGGCGAGACTGCCTTCATCGAAGATCAGCCGGATGTGACCGGTGGCGCGGAATTCGACGTCGCGGCCAAGCATCTTTTCCGCCTCGCCCCACAGCTGGAGCGAGCGGTGGGCCAGCGGCAGCTGGGCCAGGTGGCGTCCCGTGCGGCGGATGTTGCCGAAGGAGGCAACAGTCGCTCCGGTACCGATCCGGTTGCGCTCGATCAGCGTCACGCGCGCCCCGCGCCTGGCAAGGAAATAGGCCGAAGCCGTCCCCATCAGTCCGCCGCCCAGCACGATCACATCCATGGCGCGGCCTCTTGCAAAACAGCACTCTATCCTTTGACTGATCTTGTCCGCGCCGTGGCATTGCGTCAAAGATGGGTTTGGACAGAACCCATAAGCTTTACCTATGGAGTGGCAATGCGGGCCCGGCAGCTCGAAGTGTTCATCGCCGTCATGCGCGCGGGCACCGTGACCGCCGCGGCGCGGATTCTGAACATCTCCCAACCCGCACTCAGCCAGATCCTGCTCCACACCGAAGACGAACTCGGCTTCACCCTGTTCGAGCGCGTTAAGGGCCGGCTGCGGCCGACCCCTGAGGCGCTCGAGATCTTCCCTGATGCCGAGAGGTTGTCGGCGGGGCTGGAGGGCTTGCGCCGCAAGACCACCGACCTGCGTCTGGGCCGGACGGGGCTGGTACGGGTCGCGGCCTCGCCGCCGCCGGCCATGGCGATCCTGCCGCGCGCTTTCACCAGCTTCCGGGCATCGCACCCCAACATATTGCTGCGTTCCCATAGTGCGCCGATCGCCGCGATCGTCGATATGCTGCGCGCCGGCGATGCCAGCCTTGGCGTGGCCATGGACGACCGCCTGCCTCCCGATATCGAGGCGGAAGTGATCGGCAGCATCGGCTTCGCATGCCTGCTCCCCGCCGGGCATCCGTTGGCCCGGAAGACCAAGCTGACGCTCGCCGATCTCGCCGGCGAGGAATTGATATCCTATCGCGGAAACACCCGTCCCGCCGACGAACTGGCGCATGCTGCCCGCGCGCAGGGCGTGGCGCTTTCGCCGTCGCTCGAGATCGACGTGTCCATCTCCGCGGTCGGCTTCGTCCAGGCTGGTCTCGGTATCGCGCTCGTCGATGCATTGCTGCCGTGGCACCAGTTTGCCGGGCTTGACGTCAGGCCGGTCGCGGCGGGGCCGGAATTTCCGATCGCGCTGCTGACGTCACGCACACGGGCTCTTTCGCGGGCCGATGAGATGATGCGCGACCAAATCCGTGCGGCCTGTTCCGCTGTTCTGGGCGGCGACAGGGCAAAGGCATAAGCAAGCCTTATATGCTTGCCCATCATACGTCTTGGACCCGGACCATCCAGTCGTGCCAGTTTTTAGGCGGCAGACAGGAAGGGACGCATCATGGATGGTGCCATCGAGCCGAATGAGGCGCAGAACGGAGCCGATTGGAAGGTCGGCGTCGACATCGGCGGGACATTCATCGATTTCTGCGCGCTCGAAGCCCGCTCCGGCCGCGTCGCCTCGCTGAAAGTGCTGACGACGCCGGAGGATCCGGGCGCCGAGCTGATGACGGGCCTTTCGCTTCTGGCCGAACGCGAAGGCTTCGATCCCACCCTTATGACGCGCTTCGTGCATGGCACGACCGTCGGCATCAACACCATCATCCAGCGCAAGGGCGCGCCGCTGGCGCTGTTCACCAATGCCGGCTTCGAGGACGTCATCGAACTCGCGCGGCTGCGCATGCCGGACATGTATTCGCTGTTCTGCGCGCGGCCGGACCCGCTGATCTCGCGCGACATGGTGTTCGGCATTCCGGTCCGCATGCGTGCCGATGGCAGCGAATCCCAAGCGCCGGACATGGCGGCGGTCGAGAGAGCGGTGGCAGTGGCGAAGGCGAACGGGGCGCAAGGGATTATCGTGTCCTTCCTCCATGCCTGGCGCAACGGCGCGCAGGAAGCCTCCGTCAAGGCGATGATCGCGCGTCTCGCCCCCGACCTCTTCGTGTTCTCCTCGGCCGAGGTGTGGCCGGTCATCCGCGAATATGAGCGCAGCTCGACCGCCATTCTCAATGGCTATGTCCATCCGCGCGTCTCGGGCTATCTGACGGCGCTGGAAGAGCGGCTGAAGGACCGCGGCGTACCGGCCCGCCCCATGCTGACGAAATCGAACGGTGGGCTGATGAACGCCGCCGAGGGCAAGCGCGCCTGCGTGAACATGCTTTTGTCGGGAACGGCCTCCGGCGTCATCGGCGCCTCGTGGCTGGCGCGCCAGGCCGGCGAGGACAAGGTTCTTACCCTCGACATCGGCGGCACCTCGGCCGACTTCGCGCTCATCATCGGCGGCGAGGCGCAGTTCGGCACCGGCGAGCTGATCGGCGAGTTCCCGCTCCATATCCCCTCCGTGTCGGTCAGTTCGATCGGCGTCGGCGGCGGCTCGATCGCCAGCGTCGACGCGCAGGGCGTATTGCGCGTTGGACCGGAATCGGCCGGCTCGACGCCGGGACCGGCATGCTACGGCCGCGGCGGCGAGCGGGCGACGGTGACGGACGCCATGGTGGTGTGCGGATGGCTCGGTCACAGCGAGATGGCCTACGGCCAGCTCAGGATCGATACCGGACTGGCGCATCGCGCGGTCGGCGACCTTGCCGCCCGGCTCGACCGACCGGTCGAGCAGACTGCGCAGGCGATCCTCGACATTGCGGTGTCGGAGATGTTCGTCGAGGTCGAGAAACTCGCCTCGCGCGCCGGCGTCGACTTGCGCGATTTCACGCTGATGCCTTTCGGCGGCGGCGGCCCGATGCTCGGCGCCTTCCTGGCCTGCGAACTCGGGATGAAGCGCGTCATGGCGCCCCGCCGTCCCGGCGTGGTGTCGGCGCTGGGCGGGTTGGTGGCGGATCTACGCGGGGACTTCATCCGCACCATCTTCAGCCCGCTGTCGAGCATGTCGCTTGCCGGAATTCGCGAGGCCTTCGAGGCCCTGGCACGTGAGGGCCGCGACTGGCTCGCGGCGCAACGTCATGACGGGGAGGCGGAGCTCAATCTGTCCTGCGACATGCGCTATGTCGGACAGAGTTATGAGATCGAGGTCGTCCTTTCACCGGAATGGCTGACGGACGGCAATGCGGCCGCCATCGCGCAGGCCTTCCATCTCACCCATCAGCAGCTCTACGATTTCCACGACCCGGACGGCGAGATCGAACTTGTGAATGTCCGGCTATCCGCCGTAGGCGCGGGGCCGAAGCTCTCCTTCCCGGAGACAGACGAGATCCGTGCCGCCGCCGTTCCGGCGCGCCGGCTCCCGGTCTATACGGGCGCTGGCGTCGAGACCGTCGACCTCCACGACCGGCAGGCCCTGGTGCCGGGCAGCACGTTCCACGGGCCTGCGGTGGTCGTGCAGGAAGACACCACCTTCGCAATTCCCGCTGGAGCACAGGCACGGGTCGACCGTCACCTCAACCTTTTGCTGACCTTCCCGGAGTGATGCCATGTTTGACCGGACAAATCTGCAGGTTCTGGCGAACCATGCCCGCGCGGCGGCCGAGAACATGGCCCACACGCTGCACCGCACTGCGCACTCGGCCTTCGTCAAGGAGACGCAGGATTTTACGGTGATGCTGATGGACCGTTTAGGCGCGACCTTCGCCGTGCCGATGGACCTCGGCGCCACCTGGTATCCGGGGCTTTCGTATCACCGCGCGATTGCAATGGTCGACGACTACCGGCCGGGCGACGTTGCCTTCACCAACGATCCCTATTCCGGCTACGTCGCCACGCACGCACCCGACACGCATCTGTGGAAGCCGGTCTTCGTCGATGGCGAGATCGTCGCCTGGACCGGAGGGCATATCCACAACACCGACATGGGTGGCGCGGTGCCGGCTTCGCTTAGCCGGGCGCTGACCGAAATCCATCAGGAAGGCATCCGCTTTCCGCCGATGAAGTTGGTGAACGAGGGCGTCTTTGATGAGACGATACTGCGGATCATGAGCACCAATGTGCGCAAGCCCGACCTCAACATCGGCGACATCAAGGCGCTGGTCGGCGCGCTCAACACCGGCGAGCGCAAGATCCAGGCGATGGTGAGGAAGTTCGGCAAGGCCGGCTTCATCGAAGGTGTTTCCGCGCTTCTCGACCATGCGGAGGCGCAGGCGCGCGACGTGCTGCGCTCGATGCCCGACGGCACGTGGGAATTCGCCGACTATGCTGACGAGGATTCGGTCGAGGCCAATCCATGCCGGCTGAAGCTGACGCTGACGATCAGGGGCGACGAGGCGGTGCTCGACTTCACCGGCTCCGATCCACAGCTCGGTTCCTCTCTCAACGTGCCTTCGGGCGGCGATCCGCGCCACACCATGCTTTTGGTGGGTGTCTACTACGTGCTCTATACGCTGAACCCGAAGATCCTGCTCAACACAGGCCTCACCCGGCCGTTCACCTGCATCGCACCCACGGGGTCGGTGTTGAATCCGGTTCATCCCGCCGCAGTCGGCATGCGCTCGCTCACCTGCGCCCGGCTGCGGTCGGTCATCTTCGGCGCCTTCTCGCAAGCCGTGCCGGAGCGCCTGCCCGCAGCACCTGCCGGCAACAACTGCATCGTCAATGTCATGACCACGGACGAGCGGACCAGCAAGACTGTCATCACGGCGGTGAATCCCGTGGTGGGCGGCGGTGGCGCGATGCCGCATCGCGACGGAACCAACGGATCGGGCGCCGATGCCGCCTATCTCAAGAACACGCCGATCGAGATCACCGAGACCGAGACCCCGGTCGAATTCGTGAAATACGGGCTCGCCCGGGACAGTGGCGGTGCAGGGCGCTGGCGCGGCGGCCTGGCGACCGAGATGGCCTTCCGTGTCTTTGCGCCAGACTCCCGGATCACGGCGCGCAACCGCGACCGCAGCTTCTTTCGTCCCTGGGGCGTGCTGGGCGGCAAGGCGGCCGGCCTGTCTGACATGGTCGTCAATCCGGGGACCGAGCACGAGCGGCGGCTGGGCAACATCGACACGGCGGTGCTGCAGCCTGGTGACGTGCTCGATATCCGCTCCGCCGGAGGCGGCGGGCGCGGCGATCCGCGTGAGCGCGAGCCCTGGCGCGTCGCGCAGGATGTGCGGCGTGGCTATGTCACGCTAACGGCTGCCGAGCGCGACTATGGGGTCGTCATCCGTGACGGCGAGGTCGACGTGCAGGCGACGGAAAGACTGCGCGCGCGGCAGGGACCAGCCGCCGGCCATTTTCATTTCGGTCCGGAGCGCGATGGCTACGAAGCGCAATGGACGCCGGCGGCCTATGACCTGCTGACCGCCATACTGCGGGACTTGCCGATCCACTGGCGGTTTTTCGCCAAGACGGAGATATTCCGTCGCATGAAAGGGCGCTCGGGACCGGAAGGCGTCCAGGCGGCGTTCGATGCAGTCTGCGAACGGTTCCCCGAACTGCCCCGTCCTCGCACCGTGCGAGAGGCAGCGGAATGATCACCCCCGGCCGCATCGTCCGGCTGGCCGAGCGCGACCGCGCAGTGGTGCATTTCTTTCTCGACGGTCAGATGCGCGGCGCCCTTGCGGGCGACACCGTGCTGACCGCCATGCTGGCATCAGGACACGCGTTGCGAAAATCCGAGTTCGGGCCCGAACCGCGCGCCGGCTTTTGCCTGATGGGAGCCTGCCAGGATTGCTGGGTATGGCAGGACGAGGGACCGCGCATGTGGGCGTGCTCGTCACTTGTCACGGAAGGTATGCGGTTGCGCACGACGCCACCGGAGAGCTGGCCGTGAGCGAGACCTCGTCGCCGCGGATCGTGATCGTGGGCGCCGGTCCGGCCGGCATAAGGGCGGCCGCGACGCTGGTCGAGGCGGGACTCCATCCGGTGGTGATCGACGAGGGGCAGCGCGCGGGTGGGCAGATCTATAGGCGCCCGCCAGCCGGGTTCACCCGTACCGCGAAGCAGCTCTACGGATCGGAGGCGGCAAAGGCGGATGCGCTGCATTCGCTCTTCGACCGGCTGGCAGCAGAGGGGCGGCTCACCCATTGCGCAACGAGCTCGGTCATCGCCGTGCAGGACGGGCGACTGCACGTGCTGGGGGAGGGTGGCGTGCAGGTGGTCTTCTATGATCGCCTGATCCTTGCCACCGGCGCGTCCGACCGTGTCGCTCCAGTGCCTGGCTGGCAGAGCGCCGGCGTCTACAGCCTTGGCGCAGCGCAGATCGCGCTGAAGGCGCAGGGCGTCGCGCTCGGGCGACGCATCGTGCTCGTCGGATCGGGGCCTTTACTGACGCTGGTCGGCACTCAGCTCATCAAGGCTGGAGCGGATGTGGCGGCGGTGCTTGACACTTCTCCTTGGCAACAGCAGATGCGAGGGGCCTGGGGACTTGCTGCCCGGCCATTGGTTGCGCTGCGCGGCCTGGCCCTGCGAGCAAGGCTCGGCAGCCGCTACCACGCGGGCGTGACGCTCGAACGGATCGAGGCTGACGAAAAGGGCGTCACCACGATGCACTGGCGCGACGCCGGCGGAAGGCAGCGCCTCAGTCCATGCGACATGATCGGCATGGGCTGGCACCTGCGGGCGGAAACGCATCTGGCCGACCTCGCAGGATGCGCCTTCAGCTATGACGAAGAGTGGCGGCAATGGCTGCCAAAGACCGACAAGATGGGTCGCGCCGGCAACGACGTCTATCTTGCGGGCGATGGGGTTCGTCTCATCGGAGCGGACGGGGCGGAGATCGCTGGGCGTGTCGCGGCGGCGGCATGCCTTGCCGATCTCGGACATCCGATGGCCTCCGCAAGTGCCGATCTGCGCAAGCTCGCGCGGCTCGAGCGCTTTGCCCGCGGCCTGGCTCGGGCCTTTCCCTGGCCGGCCGCGACGGTGCAGGCGCTCCCCGACGACGCGGTCGTTTGCCGCTGCGAGAACGTGACAGCCACAGACGTACGCCAGAGTGTGGATTTTGCCGGCGGCGAAGCCAACAGGGCGAAATCGCTGTCACGCGTCGGCATGGGGCGATGCCAGGGGCGCTATTGCCAGTTGGCTGCCGTCGAGCTCGTTGCGGCGCAAGCCGGCTGCATGCCCGACGCTGTCGGCCGGTTTCGTGGGCAGGCGCCTGTCCGGCCGGCGCCTATCGGCGCCTTTCTGCGGGAAGGCTGAGGCTGTGGATGGATGACGATCGCATCCTAGAAATCGGCAACCTTTCCCCAGGCCGAAGCATCGAAGCGCCGGGGATCATAGGATGTCGGATCAACGATCGGCTCCGCTCCAGTCACCAGATCGGCGACGAGATACCCGGCGCCGGGCCCGATGCCGAAGCCGTGTCCCGAAAATCCGGCAGCCAGGAAGAAGCCCGGAACGCTGTGGATCTCGCCAATGGCGGGCACGCCGTCCGGCGTGCTGTCGATGTAGCCGGCCCAGGCCGCATTGATCCTGGTCTGGCGCAGTGCCGGCAGCAACTCGAGCGCTCGGGCGTGGGTAAGCCGAATGGTCGCGCGATCCGGGACCGGATCGAGGATACGCATCCGCTCCATCGGCGTCGGCTGGTCAAGCCGCCAGCGCCGTAGCGTTTCGTGGCCCGAGCACATGCCCTGAAGGCCGCCGGGCGCGAGGCTTCGCCACCGCTTCAGGAACATCGGCAGGAACTGCGACGAGAAGCGCAGCTGCTGCGGCGTAACGTCCACGCGGCCGCGACCGCTTATGGCGAGCGTGTAGCCACCATCGCTGCGACGCGTGGCCGAGATCCTTGCCGTGTGCAGCGCATCCGGAAGGCCCTCCGCGCCCGGCGAGACGGACAGGATGGAGGAACGGATCGACGCCTGCGGAAAGCGGAAGCCGAACTGCCGGCAGAAGGAGGAGGCCCAGGCGCCGCCGGCCAGGACGGCCAGCTTCGTCCGGATCGTTCCGTTTTCGGTCACCACGCCACTCAGGCGGCCACCCTCGGTCTCGATACCGCGCGCGGCGCAATTCTGGTGCACGGAACCGCCGAGCCTGAGGATGCCGCGGGCGACAGCGGGCGCGGCCCGCGACGGATCGGCGGTGCCGTCGGTCGGCGAGAAGACGCCGCCTTTCCAGGTCCGGCCGGTGGCGCGACCTCGCTCGCTGGCCTTGGCGCCGTCGAGCATGTGCGTGGTGACGCCGGCCGTCCTGGCGAAGTCACGCCAGCGCGCCCAGCCGGCCAGTTCCGCCTCGTCATCACTGAGATAGAGCAGGCCACAGCGGCGAAAGCCGGTGTCCTCGCCGGTTTCCGCTGCGAAGCTGTTCCACAGATCGAGGCTTCGGGTTGCCATCGGCAGCTCGCGGGCGTCGCGGTTCTGTTGGCGGCACCATCCCCAGTTTCTGGAGGATTGTTCGGCGCCGATGCGCCCCTTTTCGACAAGCGCGACCTTCATGCCGCGTCTGGCCAGGTAGTAGGCCGCAAAGACGCCGACGATGCCACCGCCGATCACCACCGCGTCCGCGGACTGTGGCGGTTCGCCAGATGTCTCGATTTGCTGCAGCTGCGCGCGCATGGTCTCTCTGCCTCGATACGCCAATCTAACGCGTTGCGCAGGCAGCCGCTGCTGCAGTTGAGGCCGAGGCAGAATTTTATTCCGGCAGCTCGATTGAAATCGGAAGTCGCTGCGTTTCAAAGTGGTGTCGGCTTGGATGGACAGGCCGGCCGGCTGTGGTAGTGTCGATGGCTGTTGATACGGCAGCATTTTGTGCTGCGGCATGCGATCTTCGGAGACGGCCGTGAAACTGGATCGGATCGACATCAAAATTCTGCACGAATTGCAGAAGAACGGCCGCATCACCAATGTGGAACTGGCTGATCTGGTGCATCTGTCGCCGAGCCCGTGCCTGATGCGGGTCAAGAAGCTCCAGTCGGAAGGCTACATCGAAGGCTATTCCGCGCAGATCAATATCGGCAAGCTTGGCCAGACGCTGACCGTTTTCACCGAAATCACCTTGAAGAACCACCGGCAGATTGATTTCGCCCGCTTTCTCGCTGTCGTGGAGAAGATCGAGCAGGTCATCGAATGCCATCTTGTGTCGGGCGGCTACGACTATTTGATGAAATTCGTGACCTCCGGCATTAGTGAGTATCAGACGATCATGGAGCGGCTGACCGACATGGATATCGGCATCGACAAGTATTTCAGCTTCGTCGTGCTGAAATCCCCCATCGTCAAGGCGCACATGCCGCTGCCCAGCCTGTTTCCGATGTAGTCAGAGTAATTCCAGGAAAAGTGTGAAGCGGTTTTCCCGCGAAAAGCGGGCAACGCTTTCCCTTGGGAATTGCGCCAAGAAGGAAAGAGATAGAGCGGTTCGCGGTTTCCGTGAATGGCGACCCGCTCTATCGGTGGCCGTACTGGATGACGAGTTCGGGGTCGCGGACGAGGCCGTCGAGCCAGGTCGGGTCGAGCTTCGGCACCGAGGAGAACAGAAGCTTGGAATAGGGGTGGGTCGGCGCCGTCAGCTTGTCGGGCGTGATCTGCTCCACCCGCTCGCCATTGTACATGACCATGATCTCGTCGCAGATGGCCTCTACGACGGAGAGGTCGTGGCTGATGAAGATGTAGGAGAGGCCTAGCTCGCGCTGCAGTTCCTTGAGCAGCTCGATCACCGCGGACGCCACCACCGTGTCGAGCGCCGAGGTGATTTCGTCGCAGATGATGAGCTTGGGGTCGGCCGCCAGCGCGCGCGCGAAGTTCACGCGCTGCTTCTGGCCGCCCGAGAGCTCCGATGGATGACGATAGCGCAGCGTCTTGGGCAGGCGCACCATGTCGAGCAGTTCGTCGACGCGCTTCGAGCGCGCCTGCCTGTCGAGCCGATGATAGAAGGCCAGCGGGCGAGAGATGATGTCCTCCACGGGCTTGGCCGGATTGAGCGCGGTATCGGCATACTGGAACACGATCTGCATCTCGCGCAGCTGGTCCTGGCTGCGTTTCCTGGCGGCGCGCTGCAGTTCCTCACCGTCGAAGACGATGTCACCGGCAGCCGCCGGATGGATGCCGGCGATGACGCGCGCCAGCGTCGATTTTCCGCAGCCGGATTCGCCGATGACGCCGAGATTGCGCCCTTTCTCGACAACGAGGCTGACGGAATCGACGGCGCGGATAAGTGGCAGTCCGTCATCCCGCACCGCGCCATAGCCAGCCGTCACATTGTCGATACGCAGCAGCTGTTTCGTCCCGGTATCCGCGTCTGCATGTGCTTGCCGCGGCTTCGGTTCGAAGGCGGCCAGCAGTTCGCGCGTGTAGGGGTGCTGGGCGGCCGAAAGGATTTCCGCCGTGGTGCCGGTCTCCTGCACTTCGCCGCCTTTCAGCACCACGATGCGGTCGGCGATCTGGGCGACGACCGCGAGGTCGTGGGAAACATAGACACCCGCTATCCCGCCCGCCCGCATGACCGACTTGAATGCCTTCAGCACGTCGATCTGCGTCGTCACGTCGAGTGCTGTCGTCGGCTCGTCGAAGATCATCAGCTTGGGATCGCCGATGAGCGCCATGGCCGCCGCCAGCCGCTGCAACTGCCCGCCCGAAACCTGGTGCGGATAACGGGCGCCGATCCCTTCCGGGTCCGGCAACGACAAGGCCTTGAACAGCTCGACCGCGCGCTGGCGCGCTTGCTCGGGTGGCATAAGCTGGTGGATGCGCGTGACCTCGATGACCTGCTCCATGATCGTGGAGGAGGGGTTGAACGAGGCGGCGGCACTTTGCGGAACATAGGCAATGTCGGTGCCGCGCAGCCTGGCGCGTTCCTTTTCGGAAAGGGCAGCCATGTTCTTTCCGTTGACGTTGATCTCGCCGCCGACGATCCTGCAGCCGGGCCTCGCATAGCCCATGAGCGAGAGCGCTACCGTCGTCTTGCCGGAGCCGCTCTCGCCGATCAGGGCAACGATCTCGCCGTCGGCGATGTCGAAGCTGACGCCCTTGATGATTTCGACAAGCCGTCCGGAGTCGGTCTTGGCCTCGATCCTCAGGTTCCTGACCTCGACGAGATTGCTCATGCGTCCCGGTCCCTGATCTTCTGCGGCAGGTTGTCGATCAGCAGGTTGACGCTGATGGTGAGGCTGGCGATTGCCAGCGACGGCACGATGACGGCGGGGGCCGCGAAGGGCAGGCCGCCGATGTTCTCGCGCACCAGCGCGCCCCAGTCGGCGAGCGGTGGCTGGAGGCCGAGCCCCAGGAAGGACAGGCCGGAGAGCAACAGCACGATGAAAACGAAGCGCAGGCCGAAGTCGGCCAGCACTGGGCGGATGATGTTGGGCAGGATCTCGGAGCCGATAAGGTAGGCGGTGCTCTCGCCACGGACACGCGCGACGGTGATGAAGTCCATGGTGTTGATGTTAACGGCGAGCGCGCGCGCGAAGCGGTAGGCGCCGGGGATATAGATGACGGCCAGCGTCAGGATCAGCACAGGGATCGACGAGCCTACCGCAGCGACGACCACAAGGCCGAACAGCTTGCTGGGGATGGAGTTCATGGCGTCCAGGAAGCGGCTGAGGCAGGTGTCGAGCCAGCCACCGGTCACGGCCGCGATCATCCCCAGCACGACACCTGAAAAGCAGGCGATGGAGACGGCGGCGAGCGATATGCCGACGGTGTAGCGGGCGCCCATCAGAACCCGCGAGAGCATATCGCGCCCAAGATAGTCCGAGCCGAGCCACAGTCCCTGGCGCATCGGGCCGAAATAGTCGTCGTCGACAATGTCGCCGATCGAATGGGGAATGGCGTAGGGCGCCAGGATCGCGACGAGCGTCCACGCCACGATGACCAGCGCGGCCACGACGCCGACGAGGCTGTAGCTGTGGCCCAGGAAGGACCGTTGAGAGGTTGTCGCGCGCGCTATCGTCATCTGAGCCTCGGGTTGGACATGATGGCGACGATGTCGGCGGCGGTGATGAGGAAGAGGTAGCCGAGGCAGAAGATCATCGCGCAACTCTGGATAAGCGGCAGGTCACGGGTGGCGACGGCATCGACCATCAGCTTGGCGATGCCGGGATAGTTGAAGATCGTCTCGACGATGATGACGCCGCCGACCAGATAGGACAGCGAGAGCGCGATCGCGTTGACGATCGGCCCGAGCGCGTTGGGAAGGGCGTGTCTCAGCACCATGCGGCCGCGCGAGGCGCCTTTCAGAAGCGCCATCTCGACATAAGGCGTAGAGAGCGTTTCGATCACCGCAGCGCGGGTCATGCGGATCATCTGAGCGGAGATGACGAAGGTGAGCGTGATCACCGGCATTGCATAGATGCGCACGAGGTCGGTCAGCGTATGCGCCTCGTTGACCGAGGACAGCGCCGGCAGCCATTTGAGATAAACGGCGAAGAGCAGGACCGCGAGGGTCGCGACCATGAATTCCGGCACGGAGATGACGCCGATCGACAGGATGGTGACGGTGCGGTCATAGACGGAGCCGCGCAACATCGCGGCGGTGATGCCGAGCGTCAGCGCCAATGGCACCGAGAGCAGCGTGGTGATGCCCGCGAGTTTCATGGTGTTGACCAGGCGTCCGCCGATCAGTGTCGCGACCGGCATCTCGTTGGCATAGGAGGTGCCGAGGTCGCCGTGGAGCAGGCCAAGAAGCCAGAGCAGGAAGCGCAGGATTGCCGGATCGTTGAGATGCATGGCCTCGCGCAGGCCGGCGACCGCTTCCGGAGTCGCCGCCTGGCCGAGCAGGATCGACGCGGTATCGCCAGGCAGCATGCTGGTGGCGAAGAACACAGCGAACAGCACGATCAAAAGCGTGACGGCCGCGATCCCCAGCCGCTTCAGCACGAGGTTGAGAACCCCAGACGTCATGGAAGCGCTCCCCGCGGTTGCGTAGGCCAAACAATCTTGCGCAATGAAGTGCCGGGGGCTGGCTGACCGGCCCCCGGCTGGCTTCTCTCAGGCTTCGAGCCAGAGATATTCCGCCATTGCATAGCCCATCATGCCACCGAGCGGGTTCGCTTCCAAACCCTTCACCTTGCTGGAGAGGGCGTCGACGTTGGAAATGTAGGCCGGGATGATGGTGCCGGCTTCCTCGGAGACCATAGCCTGCATCTGGCCGTAGATCTCCTTGCGCTTGGTCTGATCGAGCGAGCCGCGGGCCTCGATGAGCATCTTGTCGAACTTCTCGGACTTGTACTGGCTTTCGTTCCACGGCGCGTTGGAAGCGTAGAGGAGCGAGAACAGGATGTCCGGCGTCGGGCGCGGATTGATGTTGCCGAAATGGATTGGCGCCTTCAGCCAGTAATTGTCCCAGTAGCCGTCGGCCGGGACGCGCTGGACGTCGAGCTTCATGCCGATATCCGCGCCGGCGGCCTGGATGATCACCGCCATGTCGATCGACGAGGTCGCCGCGTCGGAAGCGATCACCGGGATGGATTGGCCGAGCAGGCCTGCCTTCTGGAAGTGGAACTTCGCCTTGTCCGGGTCGAAAGCCTTCGGCTTGACGTCGGGATTGTGGAAGATATTCGCCGGCGAGACGGGCTGGTCGTTGCCGATTTCGCCGAGGCCGCGCAAAGCCGATTTGACGATCTGCTCGCGGTTGACGAGATACTTCATGCCCGCCACGAAGTCGGCCTTGCTGCCTGGATCCATGTCGAGCCGGATGTTGAGGTCGGTGTAGTTGCCCGAAGTCGTCTTCGACAATTCGAAGCCCTGCTGGCCGCCGATGAGCTTCATCGCACGCGGATTGATCGAGGCCGCAAAATTGATGTCGCCGGAAAGCAGGGCGTTGACGCGGGCGCTGTCGTCGCTGATGGCGATGAACTCGAAGGAGTCGAGATAGGGCTTGCCCGACTTCCAGTAGTTCTTGTTCTTGGTGACCACCGAACGCACGCCCGGTTCGAACGTTTGCAGCACGAAGGCGCCGGTGCCATTGCCCTTGGAGAAGTCCGTGGTGCCGTCCTGGACGATCATGAAATGGTGCAGCGCCAGGATGGTCGGCAGGTCGGCATTCGGGTCGGCGAGCGTGATTTCGACGGTCGACTTGTCGACCGCCTTGAAGCCAGTCATCTGTGCGGCGATCTTGGCGACCTTGGAGCCGACCGCTTTGTCGAGATGGCGCTTCAGCGAGAAGACGACGTCGTCGGCCGTGAGGTCCTTGCCGTCGTGGAAGGTGACGCCCTTGCGCAGCTTCACCGTCCAGGTCTTGGCGTCCTTGCTGTCGAAGCTTTCAGCCAGCTCCATCTGCGTGACGCCATCCTTGTCGAGGAAAGTCAGGCGGTTGTAGAGCGAGCAGCAGCGGACATAGTCGGTGGAGAGCGACGCCTTTGCCGGATCAAGCGTGTCGGCGGTCGATGACGACCAGCCGGCGGCCTTGAAAGTTCCGCCGGAAACCGGCTCAGCGGCGACGGCTTGCGTGGCGCGGCCGAGCACCAGGCTGCCCGCGGCAACCGCGGCGCCGCCGGCCAACAGCATCTTGAGAAGTTCGCGGCGGCTTGCGCCCCGGCGGATGGCGTTTTCGACCATGGCATCGTCTGCGCTGGTCCAGTTCGTGATCTTGTCGGTCATGTTATTCCCCTTTCTGTTTATGTGGTCAGGATGCCCGTCTTGTCGCGGCTTTCCGGGTTTGGGCTCAGGTTCGTTCCTTCAGGCTTTCCCGCACGGCCGCCGCCAATGCGGCCATTGAGGTGAAGTGGTAGTCCGGCGCGGTGAAGCGCTCCGGCTCGATCGTGCCGCCATAGCCCTTCTGGGCGTGCCGGCGCTCGATCCAGCAGTTGGTCAAGCCAAGCGCCCGGGATATGCCGATATCGTGATACTGGCTCTGCGCGACGTGCAGGATGTCGTCCTTGCTGTCACCCCGGGAGGCAACGAAATCAAAGACCTTCCGGAAGAACGCCGGATCCGGTTTCTCCGTTCCGGTATCGTCGGCGGTGAAGGTGGCGAAGAAGGGCGATCCGAGCTGCTTCTCGAAATGGTCGAGAGCCCAACGCCGGGCATTGGTCATGGCAATCAGCTTGTGCGATTGCGCAAGCTGGGCCAATGCCGCCGCGCTGTCGGCGAAACCTTGCCAAGCGCTGGCGGAGTCGCGTAAGCGGACGCCGTATTTATCCTCGACCGGCAGGCCGAGTTGCGGCGCGATGACCATGTAGACACGTACGAGATCGTCGGGGAACAGACCCGCATCGGGCATGTAGCGGGCCTGCCGATACAGGGCCAGCGCGGCTTCGCCATCGACGGAAACGCCAGCGTCGGCGGCAATCCCGGCCAGGCAGGTCGTGATGCCACCTTCGAAGTCAATCAGCGTGCCGACGACGTCGAAGGTCATGTATTTGAATTCGCTAAAGCCCCTGGCCAAGACTGGCTCTCCTCTGCGCGCGGCCGAATTGCATGGTGCTGAACAGAACAAAATTCCGTGCTGTCCGGGCCATCGGCCTTTTCAAAAACCCGGAAGTTCGGGGCTTCTGGCCTTGTCTAATAAGCAGTCTGGCACTTCCCCCGCGCTGGATTCGCCGAAAAGGCGCTGGGCTGCGGCACAAAATTGCGAAATCGTCTGCCCCGGCGCTATTTCGAAACACGCGGTATTCGTCGCCCGTCATGCCAGGGCCTGGCGGACATCGGCATCGTCCAGCGTCTGGTCGAGTGTCCGGCGCGTGCGCTCGATGATCGCATCGATGTCGTCGTCGGTGCAGCAGAGCGGGGGAGCGTAGCCGATAACCCCGTTGGCAAAGGCACGGATGATCAGGCCATTGTCCCACGCCCTGTCGAAGACGCGCCGCGCCGGCATGGCCGATGCGGGAAGCGGTGTCTTCTTCCTTTTGTCGACCACAAGTTCGATCGCGGCAAGCATCCCGCGACCGCGAACATCGCCGACGAGCGGGTGATCGCTCAGGCCTTCCAATCCCGCCATCAGGCGAGCGCCGGCCTTGATGCCATTCTCCAGCAGGCCGCCTTCATAGAGCTTCAACACCTCGAGCGCGACGGCGGCGCTGACGGGATGGGCGGAATAGGTGTAGCCGTGGCCGACCGCCGAAGCGCCCGCGCCGTCGGCGATGACGTTATAGACATGATCGGCCATGAACACGGCGCCCATAGGAACATAGCCGGAAGTCAGCCCCTTCGCGGTCGTCATGAAGTCGGGAACGATGTCCTCCTCCGTGCAGGCGAACAGAGGTCCCGTGCGGCCGAAGCCGGTGATCACCTCGTCGGCGATAAACAGGATGCCGTACTCTCGGCAAAGTTCGCGCACCGCCTTGATCCAGCCCTTCGGCGGGACAATGACACCGCCCGAGCCCTGGATCGGCTCGGCATAGAAGGCAGCGACCCGCTCCGGTCCAATCTCCTCGATCTTGGCCTTCAGCGCAGCGAGCGATGCGGCGATGATCGCGCTCGCGTCCTCGCCCACCGGGTTGCGATAGGGATAGGGGGAGGGGATCCTGTGCTGCCATTCGAAGGGAATGCCAAAACCGGCGTGAAAGGCGGGCAATGCGGTCAGGCCAGCGCCGACCACCGACGACCCGTGATAACCCAGTTCGATGGAAATGAACTGGTCGCGTTTCGGTTCGCCCCTGGCATTCCAGTAGTAGCGGACGAAACGGATCGTGCTGTCGACCGCGTCCGACCCGCCGAGCGTGAAATAGACGTGATTGAGATCCCCGGGCGCGCGCTCAGCCAGCTCCGAGGCGAGGCGGATGGCCGGCTCCGAGCCGAGGTCGAAATAGGCAGTGGCGTAGGGGAGCTCGCGCATCTGCCGGGCCGCAGCCTCGACGATGCTGTCGTGGCCGTAACCGGCGTTGACGCACCACAGCCCCGCAAAACCGTCAACGAGTTGCTTGCCGGACGCATCGGTCACGGTCGCGCCCTTCGCCGATTTCAAGACGCGCACGCCGAGCGCCTCATGGCCGCGGTATGATGAGACCGGATGGATGAGGTGGGCGCGGTCGAGTTCGATCAGGGAATTCGCGAGCATTGTTGTCCTCCTAGCCGAGCGCCTGGTTGGCGAGGGCGTAAACTTTTGGCCTGGTCTCCGCGCCGTTCTTGGGTGGGCGGTCCATGGCCACGCCGCCGCCGACATGGGCGAGGCCGATTTCCTCGAGCCAACCGGCAATGCCGGTCCTGCTGTCGGTATCCACGCGCAGAAAGGCGCCGGGGCGGTTCGCGGCGAAGAAGCCAAT
The DNA here is from genome assembly GCF_057784295.1 of Mesorhizobium sp. CNPSo 4688. Taxonomy (NCBI): domain Bacteria; kingdom Pseudomonadati; phylum Pseudomonadota; class Alphaproteobacteria; order Hyphomicrobiales; family Phyllobacteriaceae; genus Mesorhizobium; species Mesorhizobium sp. CNPSo 4688. The sequence continues at coordinate 11,097 of NZ_JBWLUY010000007.1, read as the reverse complement.
CAGGGCCTTCGCGGTGTCAGCGCATTCCGCGATGACCGGTCCGATCACCTCACCGCGTCCGAACGGGCGGATCGCGGCATAGGCCTCGATGGTGCCGTTGCGGCGGATAACGGCGAATTGGCCGCGTTCGGCCAGCGTATCGATCAAGGCTTCCCGGTCGGCGCCGTAGGCGTCGCGGTCCAGCGTCTTGATGTCAGGTAGATCGCCGGCGCCTGCTGCTTCCACCCCATCGGGCGCGCCGAGCGCTGCAACCGTACCTTGATGCTGCCGGATCGTGCCGGAGGGCACAAAGCCGAGCTTCTCATAGAGAGGCATGCCGTCAGTCGTCGCGACGAGCCGCAGCGGACGGTCGCCGGCAAGGGCGATCGCCTGATCCATGAGCCGGCGCCCGAGCCCCTTGCCCCGCACGTTCCTGTCGACGATGACCATGTTGATCATGGCGCAGTCCGCGCCATAGGGTGTCACCAGGATGGTTCCGGTGACACGGCCCTGGTCGTCGAGCGCGACCGCGCCGCTCGAGAGCTGCAGCGCCATCTGCCAGTCCTGCGGGCGATGCGGCCAATTCTCCTGGCGAGAAAGCGCCACTGCGCCCTGGATATGGTCCGGCCCGAACGCTTGGAGTTGGATCTCGCTCTGCTGCATGAGGCATCCCTTCCGTCTGACGCCAGTCTCGGCCATCGGCGCGTCGCAGATCGTCTGAAGGTCTTGGCTTGGGCAGTATCTTTCGCCGTAGCACAAGGGGTGCGCCGCATCTTGTGCTGGCGCCCTCCGCGATGAGTGCGCCTTAGGTCGCGAAAGGCACTCTCATTGGCCGTCAAGATGCTACAGCGTGCCAAACCGGACGGCGGATACGGAACTTTCTGCTTTCGGGAGGGCCATTTCGGTCAGGTGGGTCGCAAACTGCCGTCCTATGATGGAATGCATCCCAACGCGAATGTGCTTCCACTGGAGATCGACGGACATGGCTTCTTTCAGGCCCAAATATATCACCTTCGACTGCTACGGCACGTTGACCAATTTCCAGATGGCGGAAGCGGCGCGAGACCTTTACGGCAGCCGGCTCGACGAACCGCGTATGCAGGAGTTCATCAAGAACTTCGCCGCCTATCGGCTCGACGAGATCATGGGCGACTGGAAGCCCTATGCCGAGGTCGTCCACAACGCGCTCGAGCGCTCCTGCAAGCGCAACGGCGTCGCCTTCAGCCCCGACGATGCCACGATGGTCTACGAGCGTGTCCCGACCTGGGGGCCTCACGCGGACGTTCCGGCCGGCCTGGCGAAGGTCGCCAAGGAAATTCCGCTGGTCATTTTGTCCAACGCCATGAACGCGCAGATCATGTCCAATGTCGAGAAGCTCGGCGCGCCGTTCCATGCTGTCTACACGGCTGAGCAAGCGCAAGCCTACAAGCCCCGGTTCAAGGGGTTCGAATACATGCTCGACATGCTGGGCTGCGGCCCGGAAGATATTCTTCACTGCTCGTCCTCGTTCCGCTACGACCTGATGTCGGCACACGATCTCGGCATCAGGAACAAGGTCTGGGTCAATCGCGGCCACGAACCGGCAAACCCTTACTATGGCTATGTCGAGATATCAGACATTTCCGGTCTTCCAGGAGTGGTCGGGCTTTGAAATAGGCGGATCGTCGATGAAACTGATCTCCTATTGGCACGATACCGCCCCTGTCTTTTCCGGCGAAGCGCAAGGCCCGGTCGAGGGGCACTATGATGCCGTCATCGTCGGTGGCGGCTTCACCGGTCTCGCCGCGGCGCGCCAACTGGCGAAGGCCGGCGCGAAGGTGGCGGTGCTTGAGGCGGAGCGGGTGGGCTGGGGCGCATCCGGCCGCAATGGCGGGCACCTGAACAACGGCCTCGCTCACAGCTACCTCTCTGCCAAGGCGGAACTCGGCAAGGAACGCGCGATCGCGCTCTACCGGGCGCTGGACGACTCCGTCGACACCATTGAGGCGCTGGTCGCAGAGGAAGGCATCGACTGCAACTTCCGCCGCGCCGGCAAGCTGAAGCTCGCCTCCAAGCCGCAGCATTTCGAAGCGATCGCCCGCAACTTCGAAGCCCTCCATGCCGAAGTGGATCCGGATACCGCGCTGCTGTCTGCGGCCGATCTCAAGTCCGAGATCGGCTCGCCCTTTCACGGCGCGATGCTGTCGAAGAAGAGCGCGATGATGCATATGGGCCGCTATGTGGCAGGCCTTGCGACAGCCGCCGCCCGCCACGGCGCCATCATCCACGAGAATGCGGCGGTGACCGACCGCAAGCAGATCGGTGGCAGGCATGAGCTGACGACCTCCCGCGGCCATATCAGCGCCGACAATGTGCTGGTAGCGACAGGCGCCTATACCACGCCGAATTTCGGCTATTTTCGCCGCAGGATTATCTCCGTCGGCAGCTTCATCATCGCCACGCGGCCGTTGAGCGACGCCGAGATCGCCGCGACCATGCCCGGCAACCGGACATGCGTGACCTCGATGAATATCGGCAACTACTTCCGGCTTTCACCGGACAGGCGCCTGATCTTCGGCGGTCGCGCGCGCTTCTCGGCGACATCGGACCAGCGCTCGGATTCGAAGAGCGGACAGATATTGCAGGCGGGCCTCGCGGCGATCTTCCCGCAACTCGCCAAGGTCGAGATCGACTATTGCTGGGGTGGGCTGGTCGACATGACCAAGGACCGTTTTCCGCGTGCCGGCTACCATGACGGTGTCTGGTACGCGATGGGCTATTCCGGCCACGGCGCGCAGCTTTCCACGCATCTCGGCATGATCCTGGCTGATGCCATGCTCGGCCGCGAAGACCGCAATCCGATGAAGGGGCTCGAGTGGCCTTCCATTCCCGGCTATTCCGGCAAGCCCTGGTTCCTGCCGATGGTCGGCCTCTATTACAAGGCGCTCGACCGGATCCAGTGAGCTTCGATCCGGTCCGCTTGGGCTCTCAGCCAAATTGCCTCAGCTGAGCCCGCCCATGTGGAAGCTCTTCATCTCGAGATATTCCTCGATGCCGATCTGGGCGCCCTCGCGGCCGAGGCCGGACTGCTTGACGCCGCCGAAGGGGGCGACTTCCATCGAGACCGAGCCGGTGTTGAGCCCCACCATGCCGAACTCCAGCGCCTCGCCGACGCGCCAGGCGCGTTTCAGGTTCTCGGTGTAGAAGTAGGAAGCAAGCCCGTAGGGCGTGCCGTTGGCGAGCGTGATCGCCTCCTCTTCCGTCTCGAAGCGGAAAAGCGGCGCGACCGGGCCGAAGGTTTCCTCGCCGGCGAGCTGCATGTCCTTTGTGGCGCCGCTCAGCACCAGCGGCGCGACATATTGAGGGCCCTCCGGCAGCGCCGGCCTCGTTGTGATGATCGAAGCACCCTTGGCGAGCGCGTCCTCGACGTGGCGGTTGATCTTCTCGACCGCCGCCATGTTGATCATCGGCCCGATGGCGACGCCGGGCTGCGTGCCGGGCCCGACCGTCATGGCGTTGACTCGAGCAGTGAGCTTCGCAGCGAACGCGTCGTAGACACCGGCCTGGACGAGGATGCGGTTGGCGCAGACGCAGGTCTGCCCGCCATTGCGGAACTTCGAGACAAGCGCGCCTTCGACGGCGAGATCGAGATCGGCGTCGTCGAAGACGATGAGGGGCGCGTTGCCGCCGAGTTCGAGGCTGAGCCGTTTGACGGTATCGGCCGCGCCGCGCATCAGCAGCGAACCGACCCGCGTCGAGCCGGTGAAGGAGATCTTGCGAACGGTCTCGTTGGCCATGATCTCGTTGCCGATCTCGGCCGGCATGCCGGTGACGATGTTGATGACGCCGGCGGGGATGCCCGCGCGTTCGGCAAGCACGCCGAGCGCCAGCGCCGAGTAGGGCGTGAACTCGGATGGCTTGATCACCACCGTGCAGCCGGCGGCCAGCGCCGGCGCGACCTTGCGGGTGATCATCGCATTGGGGAAGTTCCACGGCGTGATGATTCCGCAAACGCCGACCGGTTCCTTCAGCACGATGATGCGCCGGTCCGGCGTCGGCGAGGGGATGGTATGGCCGTTGATGCGGCGTGCCTCCTCCGCAAACCATTTGACGAAGGAAGCGCCGTAACGGATCTCACCCCTGGCCTCGTCCAGCGGCTTGCCCTGTTCCGTCGTCAGGATCAGCGCGAGGTCGTCCAGATGCGCCAGCATCAGGCCATGCCAGGCCTCCAGGAGGCCAGCGCGCTCGGCGTTGGTCTTCTTCTTCCAACCAGCATAAGCGGACGCCGCGGCCTCGATGGCCGCCCGGGTCTCCGGACCGGCCATGTCGGGCACCGTGCCGATCGCGCACTGAGTCGCCGGATCGACGACATCGACCGTCTTACCGGAGTCGGCGGCGATCCATTTGCCGCCGATCAGGCCGGCTTCGCGGAAGAGGTTTTTGTCTTTCAGGTTTTTCATCGAAAACGACCTTGCAATCAGGAGAGCGCTGCGACGACGGCGGCCGTGATGGCCTCCGTTCTGTCTTTGCCCGGAGTGGTTCCAATGCCGCGCGCGGTTGTCGCTTCGACCGCTTGCATGACCCGGCCGGCGGCGGCCGCTTCGCCGAGATGGTCAAGCATCATGGCGCCGGACCATATGGTGGCGATCGGATTGGCGATGCCCAGATGCGCGATGTCGGGCGCGGAACCGTGCACAGGCTCGAACATGGATGGCGCCGAGCGGTCGGGATTGATGTTGGCGGAGGCGGCGTAGCCGAGCCCACCCTGGATCGCTGCGCCGATGTCGGTCAGGATGTCGCCGAACAGGTTGGAGGCGACGACCACGTCGAGGCTCTCTGGCGCCATGATCATGCGTGCGGCGAGCGCGTCGACGTGATAGCTGGTGACGTCGACGTCCGGATAATCCGCAGCCAGCTTTCGCGTGATCTCGTCCCAGAACACCATCGAGTATTTCTGCGCGTTGGACTTGGTGACCGAGGCGAGCTTGTGCCGCCGCGCCCGCGCCTGCTCGAAGCCGAAGCGCAGGATGCGCTCGACGCCGGCGCGGGTGAAGATCGAGGTTTCCACCGCGACCTCGTCCAGAGTGCCCTGATGCACGCGCCCGCCGGCGCCCGAATATTCGCCCTCGGTGTTCTCGCGGATGCACAGGATGTCGAAACTCTCGGCCCGCAGTGGGCCCTTGACGCCCGGCAGCAGGCGGTGCGGCCTTATGTTGGCGTATTGCACGAATGCCTTGCGGATCGGCAGCAGCAGGCCGTGCAGCGAGACCGAATCCGGCACCTCCGCCGGCCAGCCGACCGCGCCGAGAAGAATGGCGTCGAAGCCGCGCAAGGTCTCGATGCCGTCCTCCGGCATCATGCGGCCGGTCTTCTTGAAGAAGCGGGAGGACCAGGGGAGCTCAGTTCCCGTCAAGGCAAAGCCGAAGTTCTTGGCCGTAGTTTCCAGCACAGTCCAGGCGGCGGCGGTCACATCGCGGCCGATGCCGTCACCGGGGATCAAAGCGATCGAATAGGACTTCATCGGCATCTCTCTAGAGGCTGATCAGGACGCTCTTGGTCCTGCGGTTGGCGAGATAGGCCTCGCGGCCGAGATCCTTGCCGATACCGGAGCGCTTGTAGCCGCCGGTTGGCAGGATATGGTCGCGCGAGCGGCTGTAGCGGTTGATCCAGACGGTGCCCGCTTCGAGCTTGCGTGCCAGGCGGATGGTACGGGACAGGTCGGAGGTGAACAGGCCGGAAGCCAGCCCGTAGGTCGGATGGCTGGACAGCGCCAGCGCCTCTTCCTCGGTCTCGAAGGTCTGGATGGTCAGGACCGGGCCGAAGATTTCCTCGACGATCGCCGGGTTGGCCTGGTCGACATTGGCGATCAGTGTCGGCTCGTAGAAATAGCCGGGGCTGTCCATGGCGCCGCCGCCGGTCAGGCACTCGCCGCCGGTCGCGATGGAGGCCCGCACGATGCTATTGACACGCGCCCGCTGTCGTTCCGAGATGATCGGCGAATACTGCGTCGCCTCGTTCCAGGTCGCGCCGGGCCGCACCGCCTTCATCTTGTCCAGGATGGCGGCCGTCAGCCTGTCGGCCACGCTCCTCTCCACGATCAGGCGCGTGCCGGCGACGCAGGCCTGGCCGGCGTTGAAGGTGACGCTCCCGGCGATGGCTGTCGCCGCCTTTTCCAGGTCCGCATCGGCAAAGACGATCTGCGGGCTCTTGCCGCCGAGTTCCAGCGTCATCGGCTTGACGCCGGCGCGGGCGACGTTCTCCATGATGGCCGAGCCGGCGCGGGTCGAGCCGGTGAACGAGACCTTGGCGATCTCGGGATGACCGGTCAGCGCCGTGCCGGTCGTCGGACCGTCGCCGAGCACCACGTTGATCAGCCCGGCAGGCAGGCCAGCCCTGACGGCGAGCTCTGCCATATAGACGGCCGAGAAAGGTGTCATTTCCGACGGCTTCAGCACCACCGCATTGCCCGCGGCCAGTGCCGGACCAAGTTTCCAGCCGGCCATCGAGATAGGAAAATTCCAGGGCGTGATCGCGCCCACCACGCCATAAGGTTCGCTCATGATCATGCCAAGGGTGGCATCGTCCGTGGGCACGAGCTCGCTGCCTTCCTTGTCGGCGAACTCGGCAAAGAAGCGGATCTGCTCGGCGGTCACGGCGATGTCGCCGGCAACGAGCTGGCCGACGGGCCGCGTTGAGCACAACGCCTCGATTTTTGCCAGCGTTTCGGCTTCCGCCTCGATCAGGTCGGCCCAGGCCTGGAGTGCCCTGGTGCGCTCACGCGGCCGAACGCCGCCCCAGTTGCTGGCCTTCAGCGCCGCCTTGGCGCTCTCCACCGCACGGTCGACCATATCGACGTCGGCTACGGGGCTGGCGGCGTATGCCTTGCCATCCGACGGTCGGCGCATATCGCTCGCACCCTCGGCCGCGATGAGCTCTCCGCCAATGAAATGGCCGATGGGAAGGGAGACGGTATCCGGATCGAAGCTCAGGCCCATGGGCGCCCACTCTCAGTTGTTCCGGAGGAGCCTAGCGCGGGCAGGAGCGCAGCATGCACCGTTCGACGATCGGTCGCGGATGATTGTTGCGTGCTGGCGATGAGGGACGGCAAAATCTGTTGCGGGGCCAGCGCCTCGCTCGCACGCCATTACCCTACCGTGACGTAGATCTTGCGCACCGTTTCAATGGTCTTCCAGACACCGGTGAAGCCGGGTTTCATCACGAAGCTGTCGCCGGCGCGGTAGGTCACCGCCTCGCCGCCATCGGGCGTGATTTCAATCACGCCGGTGAGGATATGGCAGAACTCGAAAGTCTCCCCCTTGATCGAGCGCGTCTCGCCGGGCGTCGCTTCCCAGACGCCGGTATGGACGAGATCGCCCTTGGCCGCGTCCTGCGCCCAGGTCTTGAAAGCAGGCTTGCCGGCAATCAGCCGTTCGGGCAGCGCCCGGGATTCACGCGGCGCGAAGGTAGGGCTGGTGTCGACGGTCTTGAGCAGGGACAAGGGATGGCCTTTCAGGTTGGATTTCAATAACCGCGCGACCGGTCGACGAGCCCAATGGGGTCGAGCCCTGCGCGGTGGCGTCGGATGTTTTCGATGACGGCCCGTGCGGCTGTCGCGGGCTGGGTGACGCTCGCGACATGCGGGGTCAGGATGATCTTCGGATGCGGCCAGAACGGATGACCCGCGGGTAGCGGTTCGGGATCGGTCACATCGATCATCGCCGCCGAAAGGTGGCCACTGTCGAGCGCGGCGACAAGTGCTTCATGATCGAGCTGTGCCCCCCGGCCGGTGTGGACGAGCGCCGCGCCCTTGGGCAGCTTCGCGAACAGCTCGGCATCCAGGAAACCGCGCGTTTCCTCCGTCAGTGGCAGCAGGCAGACCAGTATGTCGCTGGCCACGAGCATCTCCTCCAGTCCAGATTCGCCATGATGACAGGTCACGCCTTCGATCTGCCGCGGCGAGCGACTCCAGCCGGCGAGCGGAAAGCCGAAGGGCTTCAGGCGATCGAGGACGGCGTGTCCGAGTTGCCCAAGGCCGAGCACGCCGATCCGGCGCGACCCGGCTTGGAGTTGCCCGATGTCGCGCCATTGGCCGGCGCGCTGGTGGGCCAGATAGGCGGGCAGGTTGCGATGCAGGGCGAGCACGGCAAGCGTCACATACTCCTGCATCATGCGCACGATGCCTTCCTCGATCGTCCGCACGATCTTCACCTTCGCCGGCACGGCATCGAAGCGAAACTGGTCAACGCCGGCGCCCAGGGAAAACAGGATCGCCAGGTTCCGGTAGCGGGCGAGGTCTTCCGGCGCGGTCCAGGTAATGAGATAGCGTACCGCGGCGGGATCGACCGTTGTGGCATCGATGGTAAAGGGGACGTCCGGCAGTTCTTTGGCGAAGGCTTCGGCGAAGATCGCCCCGCGCCGCGCATCGGAATTGAACAGGAATGTCATTCCGGTTCCTTCAAGCCGCGCAGCGGGCGCCCAGCGCCTCGATCAATCGCTGGCAGGCGATGAGTTCGCTGGTGAGAATGTACTCATCCGGCTTGTGGGCGCGGCCGATGTCGCCGGGGCCGCAGATGATCGCGTCGAAGCCGTTGGCCTGGTAGAGCCCGGCCTCGGTACCGTAGCTGACGGCGGCGATCGGCACCTCGCCAGTCAGCTCTTGCATCAGCGCCGCCACCGGCGCGTCGTGTGGCAGCGACAACGCCGGATAGGCGCTGAGCGACGTCCATTCGACCCGAAAGCCGTCGGCCCTACAGGCCTCTGCCTTCGCCCTCACCGGTGCAAGCAGGCTGGCCGGGTCGACGCCCGGAATGGCGCGCGCCTCCAGCTCCAGCGTGCAGCTGTCGGGAATGATGTTGACCGACTGTCCGCCCTTGATCACGCCAGCCTGCAGCGAGGAATAGGGCGGCTCGAAGGCAGGGTCGAACGGACCGTTCGTCAGCCGCTCGGCTTCGCTCACGGCCGCGCTCAGCGCACCGGCCATGGCGTGGATGGCGTTGAGGCCGAGATCGGGCCGCGAGGAATGGCCGGAGCGCCCGTTGATCGTCACGCGGGCGGCCGCCTTGCCCTTGTGGCCGCGTACAGCGCGCAAGCCGCTCGGCTCGCCGACGATGACGCCGAGCGGCTTGGCGCAAAGTTCGGCAAGGCGGGCGATCAAATGCGGCACGCCGCGGCATCCGACCTCCTCGTCATAGGAGAAGGCGAAATGGATTGGCCTGGCAAGGCGCAGATTCGCCAGTGTGGGCACGGCGGCGAGCACTGCAGCCAGATACCCTTTCATGTCCGTGGTGCCGCGTCCATAGAGCCGCTCGCCCTCCCGGCGCAGCGTAAAAGGGGCCGAGCTCCACTGCGGTTCGCCGGCGGGGACGACGTCCATGTGGCCGGACAGGATGTAGCCCGGGACATCGGCAGGGCCGATCGTCGCGAAAAGATTGAAACGGTCGCCTTCCGGCCCCGGCAGCACCGTGACCTGCGCCCCGAGCCCCGCGAGATAGGCCTCGATCCAGTCGGTGATGTCACCGTTCGGCTTGCCGGCGACCGATGGGAAGGCGACGAGACGGTCGAGGATGTCGAAGACGTCCATTCTAGTCCTCAAAACGTCCGGGGTTCGCCGGGAGCGATGCCGTCGACCTTGGTTGCAGCATTGCCGCAAAGGATGTGCGTGGTCCGACGCGATTGCGTGCCGAAAGCGAAAGTGTTTCAGTTGAATCTTGCGTTAGCACGCGGCTTTCGAGCAAATCGTACCGGTCTGCTCGTTTAGCGTTTACGGGGCAGGGTCGGTCGTCGGTGTGTCGCCCGATAGTGCGGAAATCTTGCAGGGGCATGGAATTGAAGCCGTCCGGAAGCTTGAAAATCGACACCTTCTCGATGCGTATCGGCGACATCGAAGGCGTCGACCTGGACCGGCTGCACGCACTCTCGCTCTCCGTGGGATGGCCGCACCGCGCCGAGGATTGGCAATTCCTGCGCGAATCGGGAGAGGGGTTCGTGGCGCTCGACGAGATCGGTCGGGTTCTCGGCTCGGCCATGTGGTTCGCACATGGCACCGATTTCGCCACCGTGGGGATGGTCATCACCTCGCCGCGACTCCAGACGCTGGGAGCGGGGCAATGGCTGATGAAGCGGGTCTTCGACAAGGTCGCCGGGCACGATTTGCGCCTTAATGCAACGCGCGCGGCAAGACGGCTCTATCTCTCGCTCGACTTCCAGCCGGAGAAGACCGTTTATCAATGCCAGGGCATCGCCCGGATGCAGACGATGGCTGGGCCGGTAGATATTCGAGGCGATGTCCGGACTTTGGACGCAAGGGATATTCCCGCGACAATCGCGCTCGACGCGGCAGGATTTGGCGTGAAGCGGGCGGCGCTCATCGAAAGACTTTTCACGCACTCGGTTGGCTATGGTCTTTTCAAGGGTGATACGCTGAGCGCTTTCGCGCTCTGTCGGCCGTTCGGGCGGGGCCACGTCGTGGGGCCGGTCGTGGCGGAAAGCGACGCCGACGCCGTGGCAATCGTGCGGCCGCACGTGGCCGAGCATTCGCGATCATTCCTGCGCATCGACACCCACATGGGCAATGGCGAGTTCGCCGCCTTTCTGTCGCACAGCGGAATGCCGGTTTTCGACACGGTGCTTACTATGTCCATGGGCAAGCCCCTCGACGATTTTGCCGTCGGCGGCTCAGCTGGACCGGTGACCTATGCGCTTGCCAGTCAAACTCTCGGGTAGTTGAGTCGAGGCAGGCGCGGCTGTTCAGGCCTTCACAGGAGGATAACTAACATCCAAAAAGTACGGTTTCTGCAGCTATACCTGGACCAAACGCAGCAGACCAAAGTGGATTGTCACAACCTTCGAAGTTACCCAAGGCAGGCGCGCATCAATGCATATCTAGCCAAGTTTTGACGATGAATGCGTGGCGGGACCATACGGAACGATACGGGAAGACTTCTGACTTTGGCCCACGAAAAAGCCAATGAAATCAACGTTTCCGGCACATCCTCCGGGCCCACCATCCAGTCCCCCCGTTTTTCGGGGTTTTCAACCGTATCAGAATAGCTCCGACATTTCCGGGGGTTAGCTGCGGGTGGTCGCCAACACTTGGCTGAGACGACGCTGTGAGCGCCCCAAACCCCCGACTTTTGGTCG